>JAZQRF010000157.1:0-21284 GCA_045629485.1 Pelobium sp.
CATAATTGCCTCATACAATTGGTCCAACACCTGGTGTAGTTCTCTCGTTTGACCGCTTAATCCCTGCGCAAAACGGCAATAGGTAAGGATCATTGTTCCGCAAATGAATCCTGATATCATGATAAATTTTTTCATTGTCAAATTTTTAGATGGAGGTTATGGGATGAGACCGTAGTTGCGCTGCATCTGAGCATTATCTTTGATGCTCCGTTCCCTTTGCAGGGAAATGATGCTCTGGCCCTGAATGAAATTGCTGAGGAAGGCAGACTTCTCCTGCAAGTCATCGTATATCCTGTCAATCTCTTTCAGCCGCTCATCATCACTCATCCGGAGCTCCCCGGCCGTCATGACAGCAAGGAGGTCATCCATATTCCTCAAAGATTGTTGCATCAACCGCTGGTAAACCTTACTGGTGTAGGCGAGTTCGGCACCGCTGAAACTATTACTCTTTCGAAATCGATCAGTGGCTTTCCTGCAATCCCGGATGATTCGGAGTTGTAGCTCAGCGATCAGCTGTACCCTTTTATATTTTCTTACTGTAGGGCTGACTTGCAATAGCTCATCCAGGAAAGTCTTATGCAGGCTGAAATTGCCCTCTGAAAGATCCCTCACAGTTTGATAGCCTCTGCTGATCACCTCGTATCCATCTTTCATATCTTTAAGAATCTGTTTGAACTGGGCTAACTTTTCTACGTTTAGAAGTAGTTGCTGCACTTCGAAGCTTTGGGAGTAGCAGGGGAGCCTGCCTGCTATCAATAGTAAAATGATGATCATTTTTTTCATGATGTTATTCCTTGATTCCATTTAGCAATAGTGAATGGGATAGTTCTTTACGTTCCTGTGAGCGCCCAGAGTCGATTCCGCTAATATTTGCTCCCAGGTTTTTGATAAATGCATGGTTTTCCAGCAGCTGTTTCCATATTGCTGTCAGCCTGTTGAGCCGCTCATCATCGCGTAGCGCTAATTGTCCATTCCCAGTCAGCTGTTCATAATCTTCGATGAGAATACCCGTATCCGCTTCAACTCTTTTCAAGACCCTTTGGAGGTATTGTTTTTCCTCACTGCCAAGATTTTCACTGCTATACAAGTTCTTTTCTTCCTTCCGGCAAAGCGTATGAATAGCAAATTCTAATTCAGGAATAGCTAAACCCTCGATGCTTTTTTGTAATGCAGGATTTAGCCTGGAAAGAGAACTGAAAAAATCCTGGTGTAAATTGAACTCACCGTCCCTGATCTGGCTGATCCCGTTCAGACCGCTTCTGACGATAGCGTAACCATCTTTAGCATAGCTGATGTATACCTGTAGCCCGGCGATCTGTTGAAGCATATATTTTTGCTGCGTTTTCTTTTGCCTGAACCACTCTGAAAATGTTTGCCCTTTTACTCCTATACAGGTAAAGAGGAATACTGAAAAGAGGAGAATATACTTCATGATGATTTCGCTTAGAGATTAATTCCGTATAATGCTTTTATCGTTTCCACAGCTTTAAGGTCTTCCGCCCTGGATAGACTGATCAGGATGTTTTGCTTGTTGAATTCCAGCAGGTCGAAGTAATTACGGTCCGTAGCATCAGCCGCCTGGCGGATGAGTTCCAGTCTTTTCGCATCCGTCATCTGTGTTTGAAAGGAATTCATGACCATCAGGATACGGTTTATGTTCTGCAGACTCTGGTTTAATATCCCGCTATAGACCCTGCTCATGTATTCCAGTTCACCAGCTGAAAAATGCTTGTCCCGCTTGCTGAGCTCCCAGGCTTTTTTATAGGCTTCCACCAGCCGCGATTGCTTTGTGCTGATATCACGGATACGATGGTAATAGCTGATGAGGTTCTTTACCTTATGGAGCTCCTGGAAGTAGTCTTCATAAAGGTTTTTTTGTTTATCTGTCCAGTCCGAGATCTCCCGCAACTTTAATCGGGACATTGTATTTTCCAACTCCTTCTGTACATTCTGCAACCAGATGGTTTTATTTTGTAGTCTTTGAACTTTCAGATCAAATGCCTTAATGATTTTCTTGGTACCCGAAGCAATAACTTGTGCGATACCCACCTGAGCTTTGCAATCTGCGGGAGGCAAGACCGTAATGACCAGCAGGGTGATGACGATAGATAACTTTTTCATAGCTACTAATTGTGTTTTTCTTTAACCAATTGTTTGATGCCAGCTTCAATACTTCCATATTTCTCAGCATATGCAGCAACCATCACCTTTTCTTTTCCTTCTGTGGTATAGGCATAGTACTCTTCCGGGCAAAGCTCATTTTTGTAAACTTTCATACTTTGTCCGCCTAGGTCAATGAAGATCTCACGATCATCTTTGTTTACAGACAGCAGAATGGTTTTGCCCTTATCGGAAAGTCCCAGTACATCCTGTAGCCTGTCGAACTTGTTCAGGTATTTGCGCATATCCATCAGGATCTTGATGTCTGCATTATTAATGATCGCTTCTTTAATAATCGGAGAGCTCACCAGATCATCCAGTTCCTGGGTAATTACGATAGGGACACCATTGAATTTCCTGATGGTCTTAAAGGCATATTTCAGGAATTCTGCCATTTCTGATTTTGCGATTGCTTTCCAGGCTTCGTCAATGGTGAGCACTTTTCTTATTTTTCCCAGCTTACGCATCTTGGAAATGAACATCTCCATAATGATGAGCGTCACTACCGGGAAAAGGATTGGATGATCTTTCAGGTTGTCTAGTTCGATTACGATAAATGGCTGGTTCAGCAGATCCAGATTCTCCCGGGCGTTTAGTAAAAAATCAAACTCACCACCTTCATAATAAGGGCGCAGGACGTACAGGAAATTGTTTAGGTCGAAATCTTTCTCTTTTACTTTTTCCAATTTCAGGACTTCGGCGTACTCGTTTTGCAGGTACTTATAGAAGCTGTTGAAGCATGGGAATATGTTTTTGTTTGCTGCTAAGAACTTATAGTATCCCTGAAGTGCATTGGACAGGGCAACATATTCGCTACGATTGAAGCTGTCGTTTTCCTGTTTCCATAAAGCAATCAATAGCGATTTCAGGCTTTCTTTTTTCTCGGTGTCTAAAGTTTCACCACCGGGCAGGTAAAAGGGATTAAACTTTATTGGATTTTCTTCAGTATAGGTAAAGTAATAGCCGTTAACCAGTTCACACAATCCTTTGTAGCTGCCTCCGATATCTACCGTGACACAATGAGCACCCTGTTCGTAAAGCGTACTCAGGATATGGTTTACCGTCATACTTTTACCACCACCCGAAGTGCCGCATACGAGCATTCCCATATTGGAGGTGATGCCTTTTTTACGTGGTGCATCAAAGAGGTCAGCGTAGACCGGTTTTCCATGGATCCGATCACAGAAGCGGATGCCTGTTTTAGGTTCATCGCTCCTGTAGTTGGTTTCCAGGGTCAGGAAGCAGCAGGCCTGTTCTGCAAATGTATCGAAGGTGTCGTTCATCGGAAAATCAGCAGCATTGCCAGGAATCCCGGCCCACCAGATCTGTGGAGCCCCAATAGTTTCCGGTTTCGCAGCAGCATCCATTTGAGAAAGTGCGGTAGCCACCTGGTTGTCCAGCTCTTTCAATTGTTTTTGATCATCTGACCACACCAGTACATTAAAGTGAGCTTTCACCGAAAGACGCTGCTGGCTAATGGCCTCGTTCAGGAAATCATTGGTTGCATCCCTGGTGATCGTATTCTCCCTGGAGTAAGCAGATAAGGATTGCAGCCTGAGCCGCTTGCGCTCGATCTTTTTTAAGGTTGCCTGTGCATCGCCAATAAAAATGTACTGGTTACAAATGTGGTTGCAGGGCAGTAGTAATCCCATCGGACTGGCAAAACCGATCGGGAAATTTGTTCGATCAGTGGAGAACTTATCATAAGTGATCCTCGGCCCGCAGAAATGTGGCAGGTCTGCCGTATCCCTAAAGTATAAAGCCTGGCCTGCTGCTTACCAACCTGAATATCTTCCTTAAAGAGAATATCTTTATACAGGAAGCTGGTATCATCTTCAGATAAGGTACAATACTTTTCGATCAGTCCTTTTCGCCGGCTAAAACTTTGGAGCTGGTCTGCTTTTAATCTTTTAAGGCTGATGAGTTTGGAATCCTCCAGTATACTCTTGAACTGGCTAGCAGCATCATTAAAATCTGAAAGCATTTTTAGGCTAAGGCATTCCTCAGGGACCACGCTCGGGCGAAGCAGGCTGGAAAAAACAGAACTGGACGGTTTCCTTTTTGCTGGTGGACAGGTCAGCATCACATAGCTTTCATGTTCAAGAAAATTTCTTCCTCTAAAATGTTTATGGGCAGCTTTGTTTAGAAAGCCAGAATGTTCATCTGTTTCCGAAGAATAATTTCGTTTTCTAAACCAATCCTGCTTGTGCATAATGCTATTCTTTGGGAGTGCTTTGATGGCCTTAACCCAGGCATGGTGCAGGTTCTCGTAATCTGCATCTGATAAGGTAAAGATTTCCGGAAGTTCCGCCCGGAACACGATGGTGATATCTCCTTTTTTGGACAGGATGCAATCATGTTCAATTCCCATGATGGGCAAAGTGTGTTGTAGATCAATGTGCATCGCTGTGAGAATTTGTGAAGTGAAAACATTTCCGGCTATAAGATTTTACTGCTTTTGGCATTTTCTTTCTGGCCAGCATCTTCATCATGCCGTATTCGCCATAATGCTTGCTCCAGTAGCTGACACGGTTCATCAGGAACAGTGCGCCTGCTACGATAAGTGCAAGACAGATATAGGTGTTTACGCCCAGGATGTACAGAATGGCAAAGCAGATCATCAGAAAAAGTATACCCCCTGCGAAGTACCAGATGTACTGTGCCTTGAGTCCGTGAAACTCAATACTCTTGTTAATGCCCTTATTGATTTGATAAATGCTGTTGTTCATTCGTTGTTCTAAGATTCTGCTTATCTTATGGATTAGTCTGCTTGATAGGAATCTGCGTTCCGTAAATACTCATCAATAGCTGTGATGACGGCTAAGCGTAAGGTTGGATCACTCTCGTTTTCCTCCGAGAATCCATAATCCTCGAACAAAGGTTTGCTGAAATACAGGGTATTGATGGTCTCCTGAGTAAGTGTCCCGTTTTCCCGCATCATCAGGTAATCACCTTTAAATTCTTCTTTGATCAAGTTTCTGAGGTAAAGAAAAATGGACGGACGGAGGTCCCTTGTCATTGCTTCCAGACACAATTCCTGGATAATATAGTCAGGTTGGCCTTCCTTTAATCCTGCTTCTATCAGATCTGTTATGCCCATTACTTTTTCTTCAAGGTATCGCCTCAGGGAAAAGTCGGCGTTCAGGTTAATGACCAGTTCAGGGTTATGCTCACAGATGTAGCTGTGCAGCTTTTTAAAAAGTATATCTTGCATATGAACTATACCCCGAAAAATGATTTGATGATAGTAGCTACCAGTACCAGGAAAATACAGCTGCCAAACCAGGCTGCCGCTACTTTGGAGGTGTCCTGATCACCAGCATTCCACTTTTGGTAGACTTTTACAGCTCCGATCAATCCTACTAATGCACCAACGGCATACATGAGTTGGGTTCCACTGTCAAAATAGCTGCGAACCTGTTGGTTAGCTTCCTGGATGCCGGCATTGCCATTCTGAGCCCGGATGGCTATGCTGTAAAGGAATGCTGCAAGCGTTGCTGCAAAATATTTGGTTTTGTTGATCGATTTTAAAAAGGTCTTTTTCATGCTATGTATTTTTTAGGTTATTGAATTCATCTTCTTTTTCATACCTCTCCGTTTCGGAGAGGCAGAAAAAGGTGCGGCCATCGCTATACCGATTCTTTAAATTTGCCTACGCATGGGCAAGGGTGGCGGCTATGCTTTGCTTCCGGAACCCTCTCCGAATATGGCAGAAACGGAGAGGGAGGAAGCGGGTGCTATGCGATCTACCAGAGCTGCTCCGCATCATCTTCACTGATCGCGATAGAACCGTATGTTTTACATTCTTTTATTAGAAATTCATTGATGGCCGGCCGGAATTCTGAATCCCTGATGTCGGGGAATTCTTTAAGAATACCTGAGAGATGAGCCTTAAAAACTGTTGGCTGATCTTCGTTTTCTGAGGCTCTCGCCACACCATCTTTTAATTGCTCAACAAGTAGCTCTACCCGGTCCGATATATCTTTATTCAAGAGTTGATCTTCTTCTTCAGGGGTTTGTTGGAGCAAGTCATTTGTAGGTTCTGGCTCTTCATCCTCTGCGAGGAGCGGCCGGAAATCAGGTTTCCAGGGTTTTCTGATCAGGTCTTTGAGCGCTCCTGAATAAAAATAAATACCGAAAATGAGGTAGTAGGAAACCAGCATAGCCGTTGCTGTAATCCAGAATGTTGTCCATGTGATTGTTGTCATCATTGTCTTTTCTTTATTGCCGGCAACCCGGGGATACCGATTTGTTTTGTTGAGACAAAGGTGAGAAGGAGCAGGATGGGGCAGGGATACAAGATCTTTTTTGTATTCCTGTATCCGCTGGAAATGAGGCTAATAAAGTTAAACGGAAGCTGGTGCTTTAATAGTGCGGGAATTAACCATCAATTATTGCTACAAATTTAGCCGCTATCCTGCACACAGGTTCGCTGCGCCAGGGTAGTATTAAAAAATGGGTATCCCGACTTCATCGGGAGCCTCCGCATTTTTGAATATCCACCCTGCCTTTTGTCCAGGATAGCGGCAGTAGAAGCACCATAATTCATTGATTAATCATTTAAAAATTAAACATTATGGAAAAGCTTCAATCTCAAATTTCTATGTTCCAGGTAGCAGAGATCAACATTGTGTACAGACCAAAATTTAAAGCTTCTGAAAGACCTGTAGTGTCAAATTCAAAACAGGTTTGTGATATCTTCCGTCAAAGCTGGGATGAAAATAAGATCGAACTCCAGGAACAGTTTAAGATCATGTTGTTAAACCGGGCAAACCGGGTATTGGGAATATATGCAGTGTCCAGCGGAGGAATTGCAGGGACAATGGCTGACCCTAAACTGATCTTCGCAGCGGCTTTGAAAACCGGAGCATCCAGTATTGTCCTGGCTCATAATCATCCTTCAGGAAATTTAAAACCCAGTGAAGCAGATTTTAGAATTACAACAAAGATTAAAGATGGAGGGAAGCTGTTGGATATCGGAGTTTATGATCACCTCATTATCACCGCCGATAGTTACTTTTCTTTTGCAGATGAAGGTCTTATCTAGCTATTCAAACTAAAGTCGTGTTTTTCTATCAATTTTTCATGATAGGAATTTTAGTTATGTAATGGTTGTTTTATGTTTTTAATCGCTTGAAACGAAATCACAGAGAATTTTTATTTGTAACAAAAATATCATAGGAATTTAGAATACTGGTTCAAACACTACACTCTGATTTTAGAAAATGAAATGCCAATATTGTTAATCTCTTAAAATGATGGTTTTTATCTATAAACGAATCAGATTATCAGAACTGAACGCGTAAAAATATGCTCTTGTATTTAATGTGGTTCTCTTAGGAATTTAATCCAGAAACCTGGTGCTAATTAAGACTTAATTTTAACAGTACCGAATGCCATTCTTAAACAGTAATCACTTTAATTCCATGTTCTTCCATTTTTCTTACCATACTTGAAGAAACATCCTTGTCTGTAATAATATAATTTACTTGGTCTAAACCGCATATTTTGCCTAAACCTCTTCTGCCAAACTTGGTGCTGTCAGTCAATATTATTACTGTTTGTGCTGTTTCAATCATTTTTTGATTTAATGTAGCTTCAGCTAAATTGCTTATTGAAACACCAAAGTCCGGGTCTATACCATCTACTCCAATGAAAAGTAACCCAGAAGATATTTCCTCTAAAACTCTTAAAGCATGGTTTCCTGCTACTGAAGAAGAATTAGTTCTTATGAGTCCACCAAGTTGTAATACTTCAATATTTGGTCGCCCGCTTAACTCAAGCCCTACTTTAAGTGCAGGAGTGATTACTGTTATTGGTTTATTTGAGTGTAAACAGCGAGCGAGTTCAAATACTGTTGTTCCCGACCCGATTATAATGGAGTCATTTTGATCTATTAATTCTAATGCGGCCTCAGCTATTTTTCTTTTTTCATCGGCATTTATTAATTCTTTTTCAATGATTGGTCTATCAACAGCATAAGGATTTTTAATAGACCCACCTCCCTTTGTTCTATAAAGAAGATTTTTATTTTCAAGTAGTTTAAGATCTTTTCTAATTGTAACTCCAGAAACCTTCATTAAATCACTAAGTTCTTGAATGTTTACTCTACCATCTTCTTTTAGTTTTCTTAGAATAAATTGATGTCTGTCTGTGATATTTTTCATGTAACTAGATTTGATGCCTTACTTTATTTTGTAAAGATAATAATAATGAAATATTAAATGTTTATTTTAATTATCTTTTATTATCCTTAAAAAAGTTTAAAAATATTAAAATATATTTTTTTATTAAATTTATTCTTTGTTTATTTGGAGTACAATTATAAATATATTCTCATTAGTAATATTTGTTGCTAATATCTTATTAACCAAATGATAATATAATTACTGTATTAAAGATATTTAAATGGTATATCATTGTCTTTATCTCAAAGTGTAATATTATTTAACATATTTTATTTTTTTTAAATGATTTAAACCAATATAATAACGATGAATGAATTTCAAAAAAAGCAATTAGATTCTATTTGGTGTATGCTCAAACTTCAACATGTGTCAAATATATTCTTGCTGTCAAAAGGAAAAACTGGATTGTGTCTTTTTAAACTAATAGTTGTAAACTGTTTGTTATTTGGATTCCAGGTAAAAGCGCAGGATGTGTTATCTATTAAAGGTAAAATTCTGGATGATGCTGATGGTCAGCCAGTGATAGGAGCGAGAATAGAAAACAAGGAGAATAAAGTATTAGGGTTAACAGATATTAATGGGTTTTATACTATAAAAATATCTAAAGGATCTGAGATTGTGATTAGTATGTTAGGATACGATAAGAAATCTGTATTAATAAATAACTTTAATGACAATCTGGTTATAAGAATAACTCCATCAACAACAAAATTGAATGAAGTGGTAGTTACTGCTTTAAATATTGAAAGAAACCAAAAAGCGTTGGGATATGCAGTAACAACAATCACAAACGAACAGCTTACAGATGCATTATCTAACAACTGGACCGATGCATTGTCTGGCAAAGTGGCTGGATTGAATCTAATTCGTTCCAATGGTGGGCCAACAGGTTCTAATTCAATAATTTTAAGGGGTGAAAATAATCTTACAGGAAATAATAACGCATTGATAGTTGTTGATGGTGTTATTATTAATGGAGGCAGCGGCAGATTGACAGGTGGTTCAGGAGCTTATATAGATGAGTCTGTTGTTGATTACGGAAGTAGTTTGGATGATATTAATCCAGAAGATATAGAAAATGTTACGGTATTAAAAGGTCCTGGGGCCGCAGCACTTTATGGATCTAGGGGAGCAAATGGCGCTATAATAGTAACAACAAAATCTGGAAAAACAAGAGAAAAGGGGCTTGGAGTAAGTTTTAATACTAATTCTTCTTTCGGCGTAATTAATAAGATGCCTCTTTTGCAATATGAATATGGTCAAGGTGTTGATGGTTCTAACTACTACTCTTGGGGCGCTTCAGAAGATGGACCAGCAACTAATAGGTCAACAAACGCCTATGGTCCTAAGTTTGAGGGTCAATATTTCTATCAATATGATCCCGTTACAAATGCGCAAGGAGCAGAAAGAACTCTTTGGCGTCCATACCAGAACGATGGATTTGATAAGTTTTTTGAAACTGCTAAGACCTACACGAATAGTGTAACTATTGATGGAGGAACTGATAAAACAACGGCTCGATTTTCATTTACCAACGTCAAAAATACATGGATAATTCCAAATACAGGATACGGAAGAAATACTATCGCTTTGTCTGTAAATTCAAAACCATCAAAGGATTTGCAGATAACTTCTAAAATAAATTATACTAGTAAAACTTCGGATAATTTACCTGCTGGAGGTTATAATAATCAAACGATTATGTATAATTATATATTCTGGCAGCCAAGCGCTTCCATGTCATGGATGAAAAATTATTGGATGCCGGGAAGTGAAAATCAGAGGCAGAATACTCCTCTAACAACAGGGCCAGATAATCCATATTTAATTGCCTATGAAATGCCGAATAAGCAAAATAGGAATTCTGTTACAGGAAATATAGCGGCTACCTATAATATTACGAAAGAGTTTAGTGTAATGCTACGAACCTCTATGGATCTAGCTAACGATGAGCGTTCCCAACAAAGGCCTTTTGATACAGAAAAATTTCCAAAAGGAATGTACCGTACGCAGGATATAGTTTCACAGGAAATCAATAGTGATTTCTTGTTGAAATATAAAAAACAAATTACCTCGGATTTAGACTTAACAGCTTCTGTTGGTGGTGCAATGTTAAGAAATCGCTACAATAGAAATGATGTCAGAGCAGACACCTTGCTTTTTCCTGGAATCTTTACTTTTGCTAATAGCGCTGTTAGGCTTTGGACAAACCCCTATCGGGCAACATACGGTATTAATAGTGTTTATGGTTTAATTACTACGGGTTATAAAAGTTATGCTTTCTTAGATTTTACTTTTAGAAATGACTGGAGCAGTTTATTGGCTACGCCAACAAGCCGCGATGATGTATCTATTTTCTACCCATCTGTTAATGGTAGTTTAATATTGTCGGAAATATTCAGATTGCCGGCAAATATAAGTTATTTAAAATGGCGAGCTTCGGTTTCAGGGGTTGGTAGTGGAGGTACAACGCCGTATAATACGTCATTTTCTTATACTGCTGATCCTTCATATAATGGAGGACTCTACAATCCTACAACATTAAAAAAACCATTAAAGCCACTGTATACTTATAGCTATGAAACCGGTTTAGAATTAAAGCTATTTAGAGGCAGATTAGGATTAGATTTTACAGTCTATACAGCAGATACAAAAGATCAAATCTTAATGTCACAAATAGATCGTTCTTCTGGATACTCTGCTGTAATGGTTAATGCGGGAAAAGTTAGAAATAGTGGAGTAGAGGTAGCTTTAACTGGTGATGTTATTAAAAAGAGTAATGGATTGACCTGGACTATCAATACAACTTTTTCAGCCAATAAAAATGAGATCATTGAATTAACGGAAGGTTTAGAGGAATTTACCTTGCAAAATGGCCCTGGAAGTAATGGTTATATTGTAGCCTATGTAGGAGGAAGTATGGGAGATTTATATGGACGTGGTTACATGCGCTCTCCGGATGGACAAATTATCTATGAAAACGGTATGCCTGTAATTTCTGATAATTTAATGTATTTGGGAAATACTATGCCGCAATGGAGGGGGTCTATTCAGAATCAATTTAAGTACAAGCGTTTTTCTATGGGATTCATGTTTGACGCACAATATGGATCAGTTGCGTACTCACTTACTCAAGGGAAAATGGCTGTTCAAGGTAAAACGACATCGACACTTCCCGGAAGGTATAATGGTATTGTAGGGAATGGCGTTGTCGCGAATTCGGATGGTACGTATAGTCCTAATACTGTTGTAGCAGAAGATCTCTCTGCATATTATGATACGCATTATGGAACTAATAATGTAGAAGGCTCAACCTTTTCCACAGACTTTATCAAATTAAGAGAGGCAAGACTTGATTATGCTTTCAAACAAAAAACATTAAAAAGAATAGGATTGCAGAATGCTAAATTCGGATTGTATGGTAGAGACTTGTTTATTTTTTCCAAATGGCCAGGTTTTGATCCAGAGTTCGGAACATTAAGTGGTTCTGAAATAAATCGAGGTTTTGAAATTGGACAATTTCCTTCTACAAGAACGTTTGGAATTAATTTAACAATAGGCATATAAGCTAAGAAATCATGAGAAAGATTAAACATATAATTTGTCTAAGTGTAGTTTTTTTAGGATTGAGTAGTTCTTGCACAAAGGACTTTTCTGAAATGAATACAGATCCAAATACTGCAGAGAAGGTTTTGCCTGAAAATCTCCTCTCAAGAGCTTTGGTACAAACAATAAGCGGCAATTTAAGTCGTAACCGTACATTTACTAATGAATTAATGCAAGTAACGGTTAATGTATTAACGGAGGTAGATAGGATATTTCGTTATGATATCCGAAGAAATATTACAGAAGCTCCATGGAGTGCCTGGTATTTACAATTAACAAATTTCAAAGATATCTATAAACTTGCAAATGAGAATAGGATAGATGCTAATCAGAGCAATGTGTTTATGGGTATATCTTTAATATCTCAGGTTTGGGTTCATTCCATTATAACAGATACTTTTGGAGATTCTCCTTATAATGAGGCTAATTTAGCAAAAGAAGGGGTTTATATGCCTGCTTTTGATAAGCAGAAGGATATTTATCAAGATATGTTTTCCAAATTGGAAGAGGCTAATAACTTGCTTAAAGGAGCCCGAAACATAGATGCTAAGTATGATCCATTATATAGTGGATCGGCTTCTCTATGGCGAAAGTTTGGTAATTCTCTATATCTGAGATTATTGTTGAGAGTTTCTGGAAAAGCAGAGGTATCAGCTGACGCTATAGCGAAAATACAGGAAATTGTAGAGATAAATCCCCTCAATTACCCTATAATCAATTCTAATAGCGAGTCGGCTATTTTAAGACTTACAGGTGTAGAGCCGTTGATTTCACCATATGCTTCGCTCCGAGATGCAGAATGGCGTTATCCAAAGGCTTGTAGTTTTTTTGTTGAAAAACTGGACCTATCTGGAGACCCTTGTTTAAGTAGATGGTTGACACAATCTAACGGATTATATGAAGGTATTCCAAGCGCATATATACAAGGGGAGACTCCTGAAGGAAAATCAGAATTAAATCCAACGTTAAAAGCAGATCCTTTGTTAGGAAATATTTTGAATTATGCAGAGGTGCAATTTATGTTGGCAGAAGCAGCTGCAAAAAATTGGATCACTATAAAAACACCAAAGGAATTTTATGAAGCAGGAATTACAGCTAGAGTAACTTTATGGGGCCGTACAGTGCCTGCTTCATTTTTACAGGGCAATCTTGTAAAATGGGATGATCCATTAGATACATCGTTTGAAACTAAAATGGAGAAAATACATTGGCAAAAATATCTTTCTCTATTGTTTACAGATATGCAGCAATGGATCGAATACAGGCGTAGCGGGTATCCGTTACTGCCAGTGGGGCCAGGTTTGCAAAACGATGGTATTATGCCTACTAGACTGTATTATCCTATTAGCGCTCAGGCAACCAATATGCAGAATTACAACGCGGCTTTAGAGACCCAAGGCCCCGATGATCTTAAAACTAAGATGTGGTGGCAATTACCTTAATGAAATCTATTATCATAAATGATTAAAATAATGAAAAAGGCATTTTTAAAAGTATTCTATTTAATAGGGTGTGTTTTTACTCTATTTTTTATGGCCTGTGAACCTGAAGTTCAAGAAACAGGTACTTTAAGCCCTCTTATCTCGATTGAAGATATTAGGATAAAATATTCAGGTAGTTCGTTACAACTTAAAAAGGAGGATATGTTGGGAGCTTCCTATATTTGTGGGATAGTTGTCTCTGATCCATTAAACGGTAATGCTCCTGAGGGTTTGGTAATAGTGCAAGGTTACAGGCGTAAACAGTTACGTGGTATTGCTTTGCAAGTTGGAGAGGCTGCTATTCAATATAATGCAGGAGATTCTGTCGTAGTAAAAGTAGAAGGTGCTACATTAGATAAAGTAGAGGGAATTCTACAATTATCCGGGTTAACAGAGTCAGCAATAACAAGGATATCCACAGGAAACGAACAAAAAATTAATATCGCTACAGGAACTTTTTCTACAATAACCAATAAAATGAATACTTATGAAAGTACATTGGTACAGTTAAAGCAAACGGTAGCACAAAATATTATTGAAGGACAAACTTTTGTAGGTGATATCGAACTGTACGATGGAGGAACTACAATTTCTATGCACACAAAAGCAACAGCAAGCTTTGTAGATAACATTGTTCCCGATATAGGTGATTATACAGGGATAATCCTATCTAATAGCCAGGCAGAGCCAACAATATGGTTGAGAAGTTCTAATGATTACATAGAGGGATCCTTAGAGCCATATACTCCAAAAGAGCTGTATGCTAACTTTCCTGAAAGTTTTGAAAATCCTATAGGTCTTCGTAAAGGAGGTTATACAACAGGGAGTAAAGAAACCTATGCTACCGGAGAATGGTTAATGAGTCGTTGCTACACACTTAATTCAGTTAATCTAGTCAATAAAACTGGAGCGTATGCTATAATGATGCAAAATGCACAGATAGGTGTATTAACAATGAATTTTAATTTGGTATACGGTGTATCTAAATTCTCATTTGATTATGGGGCTGCAACTGCTACAGATACCAATTTACCAATTACGGTAAAAGTAGAATACTCTCAGAACTCAGGAAATACATGGCAACAGCTTGATGAACTACTTGTTGTTACAAATACGGCCAAACAAACGAAAGAATATACCTTAGACTTAACAGGGCCTGTCCGGTTCAGGATAAGTAAAGATAATGCAGCGGCAAGATTATTTATAGACCAGGTTGCGGTATATCAAAATTAAGATAGCAGCCTAAAAACAATATATGAAAAAGATAAAATTAATGCTTGGTTTAGGTTTATTACTTGTATTTGGTACAAGTAATATAAAAGCCCAAATCCTCTACTCGAATTTTCCGGAAAAATTTGATACAGAGTTTATTAAAGATGAGTATGGTGATGCAGATGCAGACCTGAAAACAGGTAACTGGCGTTTAAAAGGAGCGAAGCTTGTAACTAAAAAGAATGGGATAGAAATAGAAGCCGACGGCACCAAAGGTTTACAATTCATATCAAATAATAAAGGGCCAATGGTAGCGGAAATGAAGTTCGATTTATTAGATGGGGCTTCAAAAGTTACTGTCCTTTCTTCATCATTTGGTGAAGATGCAACCAGTAAATGGATGTTACAGGCCTCAACAGATGGTGGTAAGAAATGGAGACAGGTAGGGAAGGAAGTTTTTGTTGATAATAAACTTGCCCGTACCGAAACGTTTGAGGTAGACATTAAAGGAACAGTACGGTTCAGGATACTAAAAATGGCACTAGGGAGTATTAAAGATGATTCTTCCATTCAGAACGGGAGATTAGT
Source organism: Pelobium sp. (assembly GCA_045629485.1). Taxonomy (GTDB): domain Bacteria; phylum Bacteroidota; class Bacteroidia; order Sphingobacteriales; family Sphingobacteriaceae; genus Pseudopedobacter. The sequence goes on from JAZQRF010000157.1 coordinate 15,236, forward strand.
AATAGATAATATTGCCGTTTACAAAAAATAGTTTAAAACCTGCGAAACATGAATACGATACAAAGGAGAGCATTTTTAAAACTTCTTTTACCAATACTTCTCTTAGTAACCACGCCATTTTCAGGTTGTGTACAAAAGAAGCTTGCTAATGCGACAGAAGACCAATGGTTTCAAATGGTGGTTTTGCCGGATACGCAATATTATACAGCGGAAAGACACGGTGGGAAGATTGAAATGTTTGAGCAACAGATAGAATGGATTCTTCAAAATTACAAGAGTGAGAAAATCGCCTATGTAGCCCATGTAGGTGATATATCAGATCATGGAGAAGAGTTTCCAATAGAGTGGGAAAGAGCAAAGAACGTAATGTATCGTTTAGAGAAACCACTTCCTGGATTACCACATGGTATTCCTTATGGCTTAGCAGTAGGTAACCATGATACAACACCGAATGGCACGCCTAAAAAACTTAAAACCGGATATGAAGCAAGTTTTGGCCGGGAGAGGTTTTTAGGAAGAGCGTATTATGGAGGGTCTTTTAACAATACCAACCGGAACGATAGTCATTATGATTTGTTTTCTGCTGGGGGACAGGATTTTATTGTGTTGTACCTAACTTATAACGAGCCGGGAAAAAAGACTTACGATTCTGAGTATGAAAAGGAAGTTTTTGAGTGGGGAGGTAAAGTTCTGGAAAAGTATAGAAATAGAAAAGCAATTATAGTAAGTCATTCTATTCTGAAAAAGCCTGGTAATAGCAATAGCAACTATATTCCTGGTGAAGGAAATAAAAGTATACCGAGCAACTTTACACCACAGGGAAAAGCTATATATAATTATTTTAAAGAATATCCGAATGTATTTATAACGCTTTCTGGTCATATCAGTGGTGAGGGGTTTCGGGCAGAGACGTATAATGGAAAGACCATAAAAATGTACCTGGCCGATTATCAATCTCGAAGGAACACGCCTTATGAAGAAGAAGACAGAAATGGTGGCAATGGGTTGATGAGATTGATGAAATTTAATCTAACTAAAGAAACCCTTATAGTAAGAACACTTGCGCCAAGAAAAGATGGCAATCATATTTGGGAAGAAGATGAGGATAGTATGTTCACCCATTCTTTATATCGTTAATATGAACTTAAAAAATAGAATTAAGAATATCCTTTTACTTATGTTAATACTTATTGTTTTAACAATAGGTAATTCTTTCTCTCAATCTAAAGAGCTGAAGATATTAAACTACAATGTAAAACATGGTTTCGAGGGAGACTCAGCAATAACGGCACAATTCATACAGTGGATAAAAAATGTAAATCCGGATGTAGCGCTTTATCAGGAAATGAACGGTTATACCCGAATGATGCTTAAAGATCTGGCAAAAAAATATGGTCATCAATACACGGTAATTATGAACCAGGAGGCCGGACATGATGTTACCCATCCACTTGCCATAACCTCACGTTATCCAATAAAAAATACAGAAATGTTTCTGGATAGCATGTGGCATGGTTATATGTATGCTCAAGTGCAGGGAATCGATTTATTTGTAACACATCTTGCCCCCTTTACTTTAAAAGACCGTCAAAAAGACTTACATAGAATATTAGATCATACAAAGAAATTGCCGAAAGATGCTAAAATTATTGTTGCCGGAGATTTTAATTCGCTGTCTAAGGTAGATTCGGCCATGTATGATGATGTTTTGCTAACATCGATGCGTAAAATCGAAGGGCGATTAGAGCCGAAGAGTGGTACAGCGATAGTTAAAAATAGAATTATTTACAGAAATAATCTGGACAATGGCAATATAGATTATTCAGTCACTAATATGATGGTTAAAGCAGGTTTTATAGATAGCTATTACTTTCTGAATAAAAATTTTAAAAATAGTGTGCCTGCAAAATCCTATCAGAAAAAATCGTCGAAACTACGTCGTATAGATTTTATGTGGGTAAATCCAAAGCTATCAGAACTACTTATAACTGCCGATATCATTCACGATAAGTATACCGATTATATATCTGACCATTATCCAATTTTAATTAGCATAAACTATAAACTAAAATAAAAAAAATATGGAAAAATTTTACTTAAAAACAAAATTCTCATTTTGTTTAATGGGATTGTCATGTGTCTTTTCTGCGAATGCACAAACGGTAACAGATAAAGATGGTAACGTATATAATACCGTAACGATAGGGAACCAGGAATGGACTACCAGCAATTTAAAAGTAACCAAGTATAATGATGGTACTCCTATTAACAACGGTTTAAGTAATACGGATTGGGCACTTACAACAAATGGAGCCTTAGCTTTAGAAGGAGCATATGCCGTTTATCCTTTTGCCGATGCAGGAGAGGCGAACGAGGCCTCAGTTATTACAAAATACGGGTTATTGTATAATGCTTATACCACTCTTAACCCTAAAGGTATTGCACCAACAGGTTGGCGTGTGGCAACAGATGATGATTGGAAGGCTTTTGAAATGCATGCAGGTATGACTCAAACTGATGCTGATAATAATGTAAATGGTAGAGGGGGTAGTGCGGTGGTTACTAAGTTAATTGGGGAAGCCGATGAATGGGGAGCCAATAAAGGAACGGACGATTACAATTTTCTAATGATGCCTGCAGGATTTAGGGCTGCAGCTGGGACATATGGGCAGATAAAAGCTAGGGCCTATTTCTGGACAAGTACGACTAGCGCTAAAGTTAGCCCTTCACCTTATAACAGCTGGAGAAGACTTACCCTCCCAGGAACAGGGGTGAATAGAGTCGATATCAGTAGAAACGAAGGTTATTCACTCAGGTTAGTAAAGATCGCTACTACACCTGTAAACCTTATCAACTACAAGGTTAAAAAGGGATTAAACTTTGCGAGTTTGTCATGGGAAACATTATCCGAACAAAACAATGATTATTTTGTAGTGGAGCGTTCTTCAAACGGACAGAATTTTAAAGAATTAGCGAAAATCCAAGGAAAAGGCACAACTACAGAAAAACAAAAGTATTCTTTTACAGACTATTTCCCTTTAAGTGGTGTTAATTATTACCGCTTAAGACAGGTAGATAAAGATGCAACAATAAGTAATTACGGTGTAAAAGCGGTAAACTTTAGTCTTGATGATGTAGTAGCGATCTCGGCACATCCAAACCCAGTAATTGGAAATAATATAACCATAAATTTTGCAGGTTATAAAGGAAAGACAATTGCCTTATCGCTGATAAATTCTATAGGAATGCCTATTTGTCGAGAAAATATTAGCGTAGTAGAAGGTCAATCAGATTATATTTTGAACCTAAATAATAAACCGGCTGCGGGGCAGTACATTTTAAATGTACAAGGCGAGGCATTAGAAAAAGCGGTAAAGATATTAATTCAATAGTGGTCCGAAATAAAGGCTGTTCTAATCTGATAGTTGGTTAGATACTAGAATAGCCTTTATTTAATCCTTGAAAATTTTTAAAAAGTGAATATGATCTAATGGTAAGTTAGGTTCTGAGAGTTTGGAATCAATGAAGACTTGTTTTGTACTGTAAATAGACAGATGAGGTAAGGCATCAGCATAATCAGTTTATCCCATCATGTCGGACAGAACATTTCTTAGCACTACAGAAAGATCCAAACTGGATAACACGCTATGATTTTATATATGCAAGTCCTGATTTAAAAAACAAAATTCTACACTCAGATATCATAAGGGACACGTTTACAAAAAGAATGTCGGACCATTACCCTATTTTATTAGAGCTTAAGGTTAAATAACGCAGAAATGTTAAAATTCATTAGAATCAGTTTATTGTTGGTGCTTACCGGGATACAGGTTTATCCGCAGGTAAAGTTAAATACATTGAATATTAATAATACTTCCGAATTAAAAGAATTCTTTAGCTATACATCAGATAGGATCCCCTTAGTTGTTGCACATCGCGGAGGAGACAGAGTAGGCTATCCTGAAAACAGTATTGCCACATTTGAAAATACACTAACCCGTATGCATGCCCTTTTTGAAGTAGACCCACGGTTAACGAAAGATGGTGTAATTGTAGCTTTTCATGATGAAACATTAGAGCGTACAACCAATGGTACAGGAAAATTAGCAGATTATACCTGGGAAGAGTTAAAACAACTTAAACTAAAAGATACCGAAGGGAACATTACCCCATACGGAATTCACACTTTAGATGAAGTGCTTAAATGGGCAAAAGGCAAAACCATATTAATTTTAGATAAGAAAGATGTACCACTTGGTAGATTACTATCGCTGATAGAAGCCAACCAGGCAGAATCGTTTATTTTGATTTCGGCATTTAGCGTAAATGATGCCAAGTATTATCATAGCCGTAATCCAAACATTATGTTTGAAGCTGTTATTGAAACAGAAGCGGAGATGAATGCCTATGAAACTTCGGGTATTCCCTGGGAAAATATTGTAGCATTTACCAGAAGAACAGATACAACTGTTGATGATATCCCTGCAAATGTAAATACAATCCTGAATCAGAAGTTTCGGGCAAAAGGTTTGATGTGTATGCTCTCTACCATGAAATATCAGGATAAAGAAAACAGGGCCACTAGGATAGCAGCTTATCAGGATCTGGTTGCCAACCATGGCATAGATATTATCCTGACTGACAGAGCAACAGAGTTATCGGAAGCGTTGAAGGGACTTGTGCCCACCGTAAGCTCAAAATCTAAATTTTTTCAGCAAGGAATACATGATTCCGATTATTCACAGGCTGTAACAGATATAGATGGAAATATATACAACACAGTAACCATCGGTAATCAGGTTTGGACCAGTGGTAATTTAAAGGTAACAAGATACCGAAATGGGGATCCTATAACAACAGGGCTGAATAATTCAGCATGGTCTGCTACAATATCAGGCGCTTATGCAATTTATCCTTTTGCCGATGCAGGTGAAACCAACGATACAGCAGTTAAGGAAAAGTACGCTCTTTTATATAATGCATATGCGGTAAACGATCCAAGAAATGTTGCACCTGTAGGTTGGCGTGTAGCAACAGATGATGATTGGAAAGAGCTGGAAACATATAACGGCATGGCAGCAGGCGTTCTTAACTTATCGGATTGGAGATATACAGATGGCGAAGGACAGAAATTAAAAAGTCAGGAGGGATGGATATGGGATAGTAAATCTGGAACAGATAAATATGGGTTTTATGCCCTTCCCGGAGGCTTTAGAGCTGCCGCCGGAACTTATGGACAAGTAGGAAACCGGGCCTATTTCTGGACAGGCACAATAAGCGACAAATTGGTGCCGTCTAATTGGAGAAGAATCCTGGAATATAATAAAGTTAGTATTCATCGTGTTGATATTTCCCGTAATGAAGGCTATTCTGTAAGGTTGGTAAAAGAAAATGCCACAACACCAGTAAACCTCATAAATTATCAACTTATAAAAGGTTCAGCTTCTGTGAGTATTTCCTGGGAAACTGTATCGGAGCACAATAATGATTTTTTTGTGGTAGAACGCTCTACAGACGGTAAAAACTTTAGAGAACTAACCAGCATACCCAGCAAAGGGACAACTACAGAGAAACAATACTATGCTTTTACAGATTATTTTCCTTTAAGTGGAATCAATTATTACCGATTAAGCCAATACGATGCAGATGGCACAGTACATAATCACGGGATAAGAACTGCAAATTTTAGTTTTTATGATAGAATTCGATTAGCTGTCAATCCAAATCCAGTGACAGGTAATTCTTTTAATATAAGATTAGAAGGACATCAGCAACAGCAGATAGAGGTTTCGTTAACAAACATTTTCGGCATTCCCATTTATAAAGAAAGTTTAATTCTGAAAGAAGATCAAATAGATTATATTTTAGATATAAAGAAAAAACCAGCTGCAGGACAATACATTTTAATTATAAAAGGCGAAGAATTAAATAAAGCTTTGAAGGTATTGATTCAATAGATTGGATAACAGGTTTGAAAAAAAAATAATCTGTCTTTAAAATTCTTCCGATTTTTTAGAAATTAACATGATAGAAAGCACTTTATAAATAT
>JAZQRF010000158.1:0-1554 GCA_045629485.1 Pelobium sp.
TTCATTTTAATTTAAAGAGTCTTCTTCTTCCTCCTCGTTCTCATTATTTTGGAGGTAAGTAATTTCTGGTGCTTCAAAATTCTGGTTAATATCATGTACCAGGCCTAATATATCATCCCGACCTAACTGAGATTCGGCAGATGTTAAAATCATTTGAGGAACCTCTTCGAAATGATTCAAGAGCTCTTTCTTAAACTGCGCCATGGTTTGCTGCGATTTAACGTTAGATTGTTTATCTGCTTTTGTGAAAACTAAAATAAACGGGATGCTGCGCTCGCCCAACCAGCAGCAAAATTCCACATCAATTTTTTGAGGTTCTAAACGACTGTCTATCAATACAAAAACGCATTGTAAACTTTCTCTTTTTTCCAGGTAGTTCCTGATGAATTTTGCCCATTCTTTGCGGTTACTTTTAGAGCTTTTGGCATAGCCATAGCCCGGTAAATCTACTATATACCAATTTTTATTAATAATAAAATGGTTGATGAGCTGCGTTTTTCCTGGCTTTTGAGAGGTTTTTGCCATGCCTTTTACACCAACCAGCATATTTATTAAAGACGATTTTCCAACGTTAGACCTTCCAATAAAAGCATATTCGGGTAAAACAGCAGGAGGGAGCTTACTTATTTTTGTGTTACTGACAGTAAATTCTGCCGATCTAATAATCATAACTACAAAGTTAAGATTAATTAATAAACCGAATAGGGTCAAACGTATTTACTGTTTTCGTGATTTTTCTTTTCTTTATAAAACAGAAACAGTATTTTTATACATATGGATATCGTATCGAAATATAAAATCGTTGAAAAAATCGTTAAGAGTGATAACGATTTAATTCTTAAGGAGATAGAGGCTTTACTTAATTTGTCTTCAAATGATTTTTGGAATGCCATTCCTGATAATTTGCGAGAAGATATTGAAGTGGCTAAACGGGAAATGGATAAAGGGGAAGGAATACCGCATGATGAGGTAATAGATGATGTAAAAAAACGCTTTTTAAAATCTTAAGAAATGGATAGGACTATTTTATGGTCTCCTAAAGCAAAGCGGTCGTATTATCAAATTTTAGAGTTTCTTGAGCAAAATTGGACTCAGCGTGAAATCGAGATATTTATTAATCGTACTGAAGAAGTATTAGCCCATATCATAACTAATCCTCATATTTATCCATATTCGATAACTAGTAATACTTTTAAAAGTGTTATAGTTACCCAGGTGAGTTTATTTTATCGGGTCAATAATAATCAAATTGAATTATTAATATTCTGGAGCAATAAGCAAAATCCTTCGAAACTCATTCTTTGATAAAAAGATAATCATTAAAACCAATGTCTTATCTTTGCCTTTAACAATGGCAGAAAACATTACCCCTTATAAAGATCAGCAAACCGCCAAGAAAGAGCAGGTTGCTAATATGTTCAATAATATTTCTAAAACTTACGATTTCCTAAATCACTTTATGTCTTTGGGGATAGATATTATATGGCGAAAAAAGGCCATCAAAGAATTATTGCAAGACAAACCTCAGGAAATTTTGGATGTTGCTACAGGTAC
>JAZQRF010000159.1:0-23396 GCA_045629485.1 Pelobium sp.
CCTTCCGTTTCCAAGCGGCAATGCATTTTCCCATTCTTTTCCGGAAGGTTGGTTATACCAGAGTTTCATTGCTGAAGACATGCGCTCCTGCGCTCTTAGATCAAAGGAATTACAGAACAACAAATAACAAAACAGCAATAACTTTCTGAACATAATCGTATGATGATCTGTTAATTCTTTATCGGATCTACTCCTTTAGTTGTTTGTACAATTTTCCTGATGGTTCCATCCGGATTATAATACATGTAGTCTACACATATCGACCTTCTATAACTTCCGCCCGTTGGCAAAGCTCCGTTATGGTAAAAGAAATAGCTTTTCCCTTTATAATCAATGATACCCGGATGTGTTGTAAAACTATTGTTTACATTGTCCTGGATAATTCCACGATAGGTCCAGGGGCCTTGTGGATTTTCTGCGGTACAGTATTCTATCATTTCGGGCTTGGTGCCGGCACTAGCGTAAACAAGATAGTAAAGTCCGTTTCTTTTATAAACCCAGGGTCCTTCAATAAAATTTTTCGGCTTAAAGGTGGTAATCTCACTGTCCAGTTCGAGCATGTTTTTCTTTAATTTTACGTATTTGCAACTGCCATTTCCCCAAAACATGTAGGGCTGACCATCATCATCAATAAATACCGTCGGATCTATATCATCCCATGCATGTTTCATATCAACCGTCATCTCATTTACGATTAATGCTTTACCTATTGCATCTTTATATGGCCCAGTCGGATGATCTGCAACCGCAACCCCTATAGCCGCACCTCCTTTACTGTTCTCATCACTTTTATGGAATGTTGAAACATACCAGTAAAACTTCCCGTTTGCTTCTATACATTGGGCTGCATAAGCATCTCCGGTTGCCCAGGAAAATGTTTTAGGAGAAAGCAAGGCGCCATGATCTTTCCAGCTTGCCATATCTGTTGTAGAGAATACATGCCAATCGGGCATTTTGTAATTGGTAGCTTCAACACTTGCTGTATCATGCCCGGTAAAAAGAAAAAGGGTATCCCTGTAAACAATGGGCGATGGATCTGCCGTGAATATATGACTGATGATGGGATTCTGAGCGTACACACTACTTAATAAGCAACCCAGCAAAATAACTAACAAGTGTTTTTTTATCATAACATCTAATTAAATTTCAATTTTAACGAACGCCCTTTGTAGATAAGGGTTCGGGAGATGATGACGTTTTCTTGTTTGTCATCATCTTTAGGTTTGAGTAATTCTATATTGAAAGTTCTTTGGGCTAATTGCCCGGAAAATGTTCCCTCTTGTTTCCCAATGGTGAGTCTTTGTTTGCTTTCATCCCAATGAAATGGAAGGAGGCTATATTTTCCCTTTTCATAATTATAGCCATCTCCCTCATCTTCATAAAGCTCAAATTCACCATTTGCACCACCATATATCCTAACAGCTAAGGTGTCGTTATCTTTTTCCTGGGTGTACTGCAGTTCCTTGCCTAATACTACTATTGAACCTGCCTTCACAAAAAGCGGAATCCTGTTCTGAGGAGCAGGCACCCGAACCGTATGCCCGCCTATATAGTTTTTATTAGACCAGAAATCGATCCAATTTGCTGATTTAGGCAGGTAAACATCCCATTCGTTTATATCAGGAAATGTTACCGGTGCCACAAGAAAGGATTTACCAAACATGAATTGGTAGGGCTGTTTGATAGCTTTAACATCCTCTTTAAAATCCATCACCATGGGGCGCATCATGGTTGAGCCTTTACTGCTTATTTTCCATCCCCCGGAATAGATATAGGGCATCAAACGGTAGCGTAAATTTAGCATCGTACGCATATTCTCTTCTACCACATCTCCGTACTTCCAGGGTTCGGTTTCTGACTGGTAACCATGAATTCTAAAGATGGGGTTGAATGTACCAAACTGAAACCAGCGGGTAAGGATGTCATGGTATTCGGGACTTCGATATTGGGAATCGCCAGGCCTGAAAAAACCTCCTATATCCGTTGTCCAATAAGGCATCCCTGTTAAAGAGAAATTAAGGCCGGCAACAATCTGTCTGCGGAATGTATCCCAGTTCCAGCCAATATCGCCAGACCAGCTGATGGTGCCATAACGTTGCTGCCCGGCAAAAGCAGAGCGGGTTAAGATGGCTACCCTTTTATCCGAAGTGGTGTTGCGCTGCCCTTCATAAACAGCTTTACTTACAAATAATGGATAGGTCAAACGGTAAAAATCTCCCGGACCAAGATAGGTCTGTTTCCCGCTTAGTGCATCATTTTCTGGTTCAGTCGCATCCATCCACCAGGAATCCACGCCTAAACTGAAAAGATTATTATTCAGTACCTTCCAATGCGTTCGTTGCGTTTCCGGATTAAATATATCTATCCACTGGCTGCTGGGAATATATAAATTCTTATCTACATACTCCTTGGCTACTTCAGATTTCTTATCCAGGTTTTCCCAAACAGAGATGGAGAAATGTGCATTTAATTTGTGTAGCTCCTTTATAAAATTCTGAGGCTGTGGATAGTGTGCTTCGTCGAATTTGGGAACACCCCAGCCATATTTACCCCAATATTGCCAATCCTGTACGATAACATCCATGGGAAGCTTTCTCCTTCTAAACTCCTTAACTGTTTCTACCAGATGATTACCAGAAGTATACCGCTCCCTGCATTGCCAAAAACCATAGGCCCAGATGGGTAACATAGGTACGTGGCCAGAAAGTTCTCTGTAATTTCGAATAACTTCATCGGCATTGTCTCCTTTGAAAACTACATAATCGAAGTTCTTAGCATTTGGAGACCTAAAGGTTGTCTTATTCTCTACAATATTCCATTTGAGCGTTGGTGTGTTACTGCTCTTACAAATGATCTCTACGGTATGTTCCCCAGCCTTTAAATTGACTATTTTACTAACTGCCGGCGGAAGCCATAGGTTAGTTTGATCTATGTAAGAGACACCATCTATCATTAACAAATGCCTGCTTTCCATACCCCCAAGATCAAGCATAAAGCTATAGTCTCCGTCTTTAGGTACCGTAAATTTACCTGTATAAAGTGATTGGTGCTGAGAAACTTTTTGAGTACCTGAGGTAGTGGTCACCTCAACAACATCCTTGCCCGATGTGGGCAATTCACTTTTTATTAACCTAACCACACTATCTGCCGGATTAAAATACGTAAGCCCGTATTGATGCCAAAGGATACCATAGCCCTTACTTGAATATAAAAATGGGATGGCAATTTGGGAGTTCACCTGCAACAGCTTTCGACTTACATTGCGAAGATCGTAATGGCCATCCTGAAATTGCCCTAAGCCAAACAAGTGTTCATCTTCAGGAGAATCAAAGGATTGCTCTGCAAGAAAAAACGTATCCTCTTTCATCGTTTGAGGTTCCAAAAACCTGCTTCCGTCTTTTTCCTTCAAAAACACTTCACCGTTGTGATCTCTATAGGTAATAGCTCCGGTCTGTTTATTGAATTCGACTTTTATACTTTCCGTATTCAGGGATAGCAACTGAGTAGATTCTTTAAGTTTGAACTTTGGCACAGCAGTTTGATGAATAAGAACCAATTCCTGCTCTTCTTGCACACCATCCTTTACCCACTTAACCCTCACACTTTTATCTCCAAGCGGAATGATATGCAATATTCCTTGCTCGAGAAAAATTTCTACACGGTCATTTTTTAAATTATAGCGCTCATAATTCTGTGAGAAAGCAAAAGAAGACAGTAGTAATAAGAATAAACAGCTAATAATTTTCATTTAGTAATAGGTTGGTTCTATCCTGTTTGTTTAATGATCAATCTTTCTCGGCTTGAGCCTTTAATAAAGATAGCATTTGCTCCCCATAACGTTTTCCGAGTGTTCTATACCCCTCTGCATCGAAATGTAAATTATCTGCAGCATCGGTACACCCTTTTGAAGAAATTACATACGCGGTCGGAATGACTTCCGGGAGTTTGGCTATGATATCGTTCATGCCTGCACAAACTCCGCCCTGGTCTTTATGTACTACCTCTCCTGCCAGTAAGGGAACCGCAGCAGCTCCAAGGTCAAGATCATTCAATAAATTTGTGTAAACACCTTTTACTTTTTCAGGCCATAGCACATCACCTGTATTTGATTCACCCTGGTGAAGTAACACACCTTTGATTATACCGTCTTTTTGTGCAATCTTGGCCAATTCAACTAATCTTCCATATGGATTTCCGTCATATTCTTGGATAGCTCCCTTCATCCAGTCGGGTGCTGTTTCCACATAAGACTCATAATTATTTTTATCAAAAAGTTCAATTTTGCAACCTCCAACGGCAACATTAATAATTCCTATCTTCACGTCTTCAGGAAGATTTTCCAGTAAATATCTCCCAAAATAATCTACAGGTGTTAAACCTGATTTGCACCTGCATAAAGGAGGAAGGGCCTTATACCATTTGTTCTTTTCACGATCTATTTCCGGGCAATTTACAGCTTGCAGAACTTTAAAACGTGGATCAACACCTATTGTATCCCGGGCTTCATATCTGGCACTTCCCTCCATATTGGATTGCCCGAAAGAGAGAAAAATATAGAATTTTTTATCCTGAGCAATAGTAGGAGTATGCGTCAGTAAAAGTAGAGCTGTAATATAAAAAAGGTGTTGCACTTTCATGGTTATTTACTGATTATTATTTGTGTAGGTATACAGCGAAAAAGTACTGGTATCAATAGGTTTAAAAATAAGCTGAGAGAACATATACAAGCCATTTTTCCAAACATTAAAATCGTGATCTCCAGGCTCTATATAGTAGATATGAGGCACTTTATTTTCTACCAGGAAATCATGTGTACGTTTTCCAAAATTAATCAGGCGGTCCTTATCGCCACAAGATATCCATAACAACTTTAATTGTTTTTTAGCCTTTTCTACATCAGGAATTAGTTCTTCTGGCTTTTTAGTATTTGGAGCTGAAGAGAAACCTCCCACCCATGCAAATTTATCGAGGTTACCTAAACCAAAGTTGAGTGATTGCCCACCTCCCATGGATAAACCTGCTATGGCCCTATGCTCGTGGTCGGTATAAACCGGATAAGTACTTTCTATATAGGGGATAAGATCGTTTAGCAGGTCCTGCTCAAAAGTTGCAAATGCTGCAACTTTATCAGGGGCCATAATATTACCTGCCGGGCGGTCGTATTTCATAGCCCGACCATTAGGCATCACCACAATCATAGGCTCAATTTTTCGATCAGCATACAAGTTATCCAATATCACCTGGGGCTTCCCGCCGTTTAGCCACTCCTTTTCATCTCCTCCGATTCCGTGTAAAAGATAAAGAACCGGGTACTTTTTAGACTTTGAATATCCGGGAGGAGTATAAATCGTTGCTTTACGTTTAACACCTACAGTTTTAGAATGGTAGCTGATGGTATCTATTTTACCATGTTTAATAGCGGAATTCTCCTTATCAAATCCCGGGCTGGAATGCCGGACGATATCCTGAGCATTGAGGCGGATAGCTATAGCAAAAAAGAAAATGGCAAATAAGGTAAATAATAGTTTCATATCAATTATTTCAGTTCAGGAAAATGAATCCTGATAGTTTTAATATTAGAAATGGTTAATTGGTAATGATTGCCCAAATTAGAAGTAAACTCCTTTATCAAAGGGAACTATTCGTCATTTTTAGTATCATAAATGTTCACATATGGTTTATATACTTATCATTTTTAGCCAGAGAGGGCATCCTCAGCTCCTGTTCTAAAAACAAAAAAGGCAGAACTTTCGCTCTACCTTTAAATAAACATAGGTATTAATATTATTAAGGTTGTATGGTATTGGAAGATGTAGCGTAGAGACCAATCAGTGCTCCGGTGAATCCTTTAGCTACGTTTGTAGACAGGATATCACCAGAAACGATTCCACCTATATTCTTAAATCCTTTATTATTTTCAGAATAATTGAATTTATAATTATCGCCCTGGGCTTCAATCTGTAGCGTAATAGGCTTGCTAACATCTACTTTGGTGCTTCCTAAAATTGTTTCCCTGCCTCCTTCGGTTCGCTGGAGGACCAGGTAAAAGTCTGGACCCTTTTTTGTAACTCCAAATACATAATGGTATTTCTCGCTTTGTAAGCCAACTATACCGGCCATGTCTTTTTCAGATTCAGGAATATAGCTCATCGTGGCTTCCGCAGAAAAGCTGTTATGCTGTTGTCTGTAGTAAAGTATGGAGGTAGGTTTTACCTCTGTAATATTAACAGCATATGGTTTTATTTGTAAGCCTCCGCCTTTTGCGGGTGCAATAAAATCTTCTCTTGGTCCTCTAAGCCCTATCCACCTGTAATCTAATTTTGGCGCTTTAAAATCTTCTGTAAATGTGAAGTTTCCATTAGGAAAAAAACCATTGCTCCCTGTTTTATTGCTTACTCCTGCAGGCATTTTAAGTTTAACAGCCAGGGGTTCTAATCCGCCTTCAAAAACAGGAAATTCTCCGGTCCAGTCTACCGGGAGAATAAAAGTTTCCCTACCTATATTCACCCTGTCTTTTTCATTCGGGCGTATCGCCAGAAATACACCATAATATTTACCGTCTGGCCCTTCAACCAAATCCGCATGACCTGCCCAATCAACTTTATTTGGTCTTTCCTTTGGTAAATATCTTTGTGTAAGTATAGGATTCTTCTCTGCCGGTTTATACGGGCCTTTTGGATTATCGCTCACGAAGATCACCTCACTATGCCATCCTGCGGTACCACCTTCTGCACACATCAAATAGTAGAGGCCATTCTTTTTGTAAATGTGAGGAGCCTCAATCCAAATAGGTTTTTTTGAAAGATCAACACCACCGTTAACAATAATTTGATCAGTTCCAGGAATCACTCTATCGTGTTCAACATCATATTCCCATATTTTAATTACTCTGTGTCCCTGGTATAATTCTTTACCCTCATCCGGAGCATCATTATGTACAACATATGCCTTACCATTATCATCAAAAAAAAGAGCGGGGTCTATACCGGCAAACTTTAGTTTAATAGGATCACTCCAGCCTTTCATTGGATCCTTGGTTTTAACCACCATATTTCCTAAGGCACCTGCAACCTGGGTGGTGATCATGTAAAAGGTATCGTTATTTTTATTATACATGATATCTGGTGCATACACTCCAGCACTGATTCCAATATTTTCTACTTTAAGTTGGGAGGTCCGATCTAACACATGGCCAATTTGTTTCCAGTTTACCAAATCTTTAGAATGAAAAATGGGTACGCCCGGAAACATCGCAAAAGACGATACCACCAAATAATAATCATCGCCTTTACGTGTAATACTCGGATCGGGATAACATCCCTGAAGTATAGGTGTATAAAACTCATCAGATTTCAAAGGATTCTCCTTATACACCTGATCGTTACCCTGGTAAGAAAATTTACTGAATACTGGCCCGTTAACGGCCTGGGCTTTCACCATCTTATTATAAACAAGAATTGCTGATAAAAGAAGAATAATTTTTAATAAAAACAAGACATTCCTGCCAATAGCTGGTAAGAACATTAATTTAGTTTTTTTCATGTTTAGGTTTATTTTATAATTGCCATAAAGGTATACCAGCATAGCAAAACACGGTGTTCCTATTGTCTAAA
Source organism: Pelobium sp. (assembly GCA_045629485.1). Classification (GTDB taxonomy): domain Bacteria; phylum Bacteroidota; class Bacteroidia; order Sphingobacteriales; family Sphingobacteriaceae; genus Pseudopedobacter. The sequence goes on from JAZQRF010000159.1 coordinate 7,614, forward strand.
CTTATGGAAGGAATGTTTAAAAATTAAATTAAAAACCTCCAAAGGCTAATATAATTGGTCTTTTTAAAAAACATCAACAGAAATAAGGATAATATTACCTTTTGCTTCGGCATAGCCGGAAACCCTGATCAGGCCCCTTACCACTGGCTTCAAAACTATGTCGGTTTGAAGATTCACAACGGTAAGCTGCTCCAATCCATCCACCTCCGCGTTGAACCCTAACGGAACCTTTTTTAATTTCATTATCCTCATACCAATCCTGGCACCATTCTCTAACATTGCCAGACATATCATAGAGTCCAAGTTCATTAGGTTTTTTTCTTTTTATAACCTGCGTTCTGCAATTATTTTTCTCCAGAAGAGCCCAGGACCAGGTCCCGCTTAAAGTTGAATCACCTGAGTTTTGCCAATACCACGCAAGGTCCTCTATATTATTTCCACCACTATAGGTATAGTTTTTACTTTGACTGCCACCACCTGCGGCATAATCCCATTCCCGCTCGGTAGGTAAACGGTAACCATTCGCTTCCGGATTGATTATAACAGTATACTTTAAGCTGTCAAATTCGCTGATATTATTCAGATCTTTCCTTTCTTCATCTAGTGTGTAATAGGGTTCTAGTCCTTCTTTAATACTCCTTTGGTTGCAGTACCGAATACAATCGTACCAGCTAATGCTTTCTACCGGTAAACTATCACCTGTGAAGGTAGAAGGTTGATTTCCCATTACTTCCATCCATTCTTTTTGCGTAACCTCAGAATCTCCAATATAAAAATCATTCACCTCTTCTTGTTGATGGTAAAAGGAAGAACTTGTATTTATAAAAGGGCCTCCTTTAATGAGAATAAGATCAGCTCCAACCTGCGGCTGCTGCTTACAGGCAAACAACACAACTACTAATGCATTAAATAGAATAATACGTCTTCTCATAATATTAATGGTTAGCTAACGGGCTTGCTTTATTATAGGTTCAAAGGATTTTTTGATTTATCAAAAAACAATAAATAAAGCCGGCAAAAAAGCCGGCCTTATAAAATAAAAACATGGTTAATTTTCGAACCTTATTGCTGCCATACGGTGGCATTTACATAACCATTACTCCCGCCATAAGCCTCTGTTAACAGGATAGCTGCCGGAGACAGGTCTGAACCCAGCGCCAAACCAGCATTTTGCCATGCATAGGCGTGGTTACCAAAAGTGATCACCTTATTTTGTCCGGTAGGTGCCTGTGAGGTACGGGTGCTAAATACCTGACGGAACGTCTGTGTCCCATCTATCGAAGGGGCATTGTAACGCATAGCTGTATAAATGTTATATTGGGCACCATCAGACCAAAAAGACCCCCTGCTTTCACCGGTAGGTCGGCTGCTTCCCCACTTCTCATTCACATAATATTCTATTAAGGGGCTTCTGGTCCAGCCATAATAAGCTAAAACTCCACCACCATTACAGGTATAAGCACCACAATTGTATCCTATTTTCCTGGTGGCAGATCCTGTACTCCAGCCCTTCCCGCAGGTAAAGTTACCGGTGTAATTCCACGATACGCTATAATTACCGCCAGAACCATTCGTATAGGTTACATATCCGCTTTGATCATCCTTCCACAGCGACCAGAAGTAGCCGTTGTTGGTCCCCGACTGATAAGATTGAACATCAGCCTTTCCCTTAGCAGAATTTTTAGAAATTTCTAAAGCCTCTGGCTCTGTAGAACCTTCCTTTTTACAGCTTGTTAACAATGAACCTGCAGCAATCATTACCATTGCTACGCCAAACGCAACCTTCCTGGTCACCCTCGCGTGAGAATTGTGTTTTTTCATAATAGTTTATAAATTGGTAAAGCACTAAGTAAGCAGATTAACAGCGACTTAACAGGCAGTATTCAATAAAATAACAGTACAAATGTTTAGCAAACAGGATATTTATTTTAGGAGAAATTTTCGTCCACATCTTAATATTCATTTAACCGGCGCCCTATCATGCCTCCATATCTTTAGGGTGTATCTTTCCCAAAGTTCGAGGTCAAACTGTACGACATTTTGTACGATGAGGAGGTAAGTATGGACATTTGGAATGATCTCAGTAACCTTTTCTAGGGTTTACGCCTGATCATATATAATCCATTATTCTCGCTGGCTTGTTCATTGGATGGAAATGCATACCTCAGGAAACTTTTATCTATGCCAAAGAAAATTGTTGCCCGCCGTGTGGTTCCTGAAGCCGATTTTATGCAGCTCGATTTTGATGCCGAACCTATTAATACCAACAAAAACTATCTCTTTATTTATGTAAACGGAGAAAAATTGATGATAAAAAAAACCGATGTTAATTATACTTTCAACTCTTGGGATGAATATTTACGCACCCAAATCATTTCCTTAAAGCCCTGCAATTTATTAGAAGCAGCATCAAGTCATAAGGATATGTTATACGAGATTGTCGACCTAAAGGCGAACAGGTAAAAATCAAATCTTCGCAGGCCTGTGCCGGCCCAGACATTGATTTCAAACCCGTCGAAGGCTGGATAAAGTAAAAAAAAAGATAAAGAGCTTTTAGTGGACTTTGGCTCTTGTAATTAACAGCTGCTTGTACCCGGGTTGTCAGCACTACTTCTCAATTCTCCCCTGGTTGATAAACTAAATCAGCCTATAAATTTACGAAATAGCAAAGTGCTTGCTGTTCTGCAATTTTGTTTATAAATTTGAGTAAGCTTAAAAGCTATTTCTCTCTTTTCCAAAAATCAACGGATTCTTTGTTACAACTCCACCTTAACTCCACCTTAAGTCCAGATCTAGTCCACCTCAACTCCACCTGCTCTTCTGTGGTACTTCTGTGGTACTTCTGTGGTGCTTCGGTGGTGCTTCGGTGGTGCTTCGCCTATCCTTAGGCTTCCCTTCGATACTTCTTCATTAATTTCGTGGGCAAGCCCCAAATGAATCCCGAATTACCCGGGGCATAATACAAAGTTGGTAATATTGGTTTACATCATTCGATAAGTCTGAACTTAATATTCACAATAGTCGAAAACAAAACATTTTTAGTTTAACCCGCATTTCGGCATTATGGTTGATATATAAATTCATATTGCATCATCTACCTATGAAGCAGGCATTTACTATATGAACATCAAGCCGTAATGGCAATGGATTTACTATGCCTTAAAATGGGTTTAATGAGCAAACATTAACCTCATATTTATGAATGAACATACCGGAAGACAAAGAGTCATCATCAGCGACATTAGCCCATTTATAGAGCAAGGGCAATTTCCAGCAAAAGCAGCTTTAGGAGAACCTGTTATTATCAGCGCATCAATATTTTGTGATAGTCATGATATTATTGATGCTATCGTACTGGTAAAACATCAGGATGAGCAGGAATGGAAAGAAGTCAGGATGAAATTCATCATCAATGACTATTGGGAAGCGGTTATTCACCCAGAACGTAAAGGTTTTTATGAATTTAAATTACAGGCATGGGTAGATCATTTTGGTACCTGGCAATATGGCTTAAGAAAAAAATTTGAGGCACAGCAGGATATACAGGTCGAGCTCCTGATAGGTGCTGATTTGCTGGAGAAAGCTGCTCAACTAGCTAATGAGGAAGATCGGCTCTTTCTATTGGAAAGTGCCCAAAATCTGCTGCATGCAGAGAATCCGGATTCGGCAGTATTACTGGCCTTGAGTGATCAACTCAGCCAAACAGTTTATAAATATCGTGAGGAAGAATTAGTCACCACCTCAGCCCATACTGGGCTTTTCGAGATCGAGCGTAAAAAAGCAGCCTTCAGCACCTGGTACGAGCTCTTTCCTCGTTCGGCAGCAGAGGAGCCAGGTAAACACGGAACCTTTAAAGATGTACAGCGCCTTTTACCCCGAATTGCCAATATGGGTTTTGATGTGCTTTACTTTCCTCCAATACACCCCATAGGAGAAAAAAACCGTAAAGGAAAGAATAACAGCCTGAGCCCTGCTCCTGATGACCCTGGCTCACCATGGGCAATTGGGAATAAAAAAGGTGGACATAAAGCTATCCATCCGCAATTAGGAAGATTAACAGATTTTCGCAACCTGGTAAAAGAAGCAAAGAAATTGGGGATAGAAATCGCTATGGATATTGCTTATCAATGTGCACCGGATCACCCTTACGTAAAAGAACATCCACAATGGTTTAAGTGGCGGCCCGATGGATCTGTACAGTATGCCGAGAATCCACCAAAAAAATACGAAGACATTTTACCCATCAATTTCGAAACAGAAGATTGGGAGAACCTTTGGCAGGAGCTAAAAAGTGTGGTAGACTATTGGATAAAACAGGGTGTCAACATATTCAGGATAGACAACCCCCATACCAAATCCTTCCACTTTTGGCAATGGATGATTGGAGAAGTTAGAAAAACCAACCCTGATGTGATTTTCCTTGCTGAAGCTTTTACACGTCCAAGACTAATGGAAAGGCTGGCTAAGGGAGGCTTCAACCAATCCTACACCTATTTTACGTGGCGCAATACCAAAAAAGAGATCGAAGAATACCTTACCGAACTCACTAAAACAGAAATGAGGTATTATTTCAGGCCCAACTTCTGGCCCAATACACCTGATATTTTACCTCCCGAATTAAGTTATAATGGAGAGAATGCCCACATTATGCGTTTCATTCTGGCGGCTACCTTATCTTCAAATTATGGCATCTACGGCCCTGTATATGAATACAATGTAAATACACCTCATCCCGGAAAAGAGGAATATACAGATAATGAAAAATATGAAATCAAACACTGGGACTGGAACCACTACACCAGAACCAAAGAGATTGTAAGCAGGGTAAACCGGATACGCAAAAACCACCCTGCATTGCAAAGCACCTGGAACCTGGAGTTTGCTGAAACTAATAACGAGCAGATCATTTGCTATGGCAAAGCAGATCCTTCAAAAACCGACCAGCTCCTGGTTGCGGTCAACCTGGATGTCCATCATACACAAGGTGCTTATGTAAAAGTACCACTGGAACATTTAGGACTTGCTCCTGATGCAACTTACGAAGTACATGATTTACTCAGTGGGCATATTTACGACTGGCAGGGCGAATGGAATTATGTAGAACTGAACCCACATCAAATGCCTGCCCATATTTTTAGAATTCAACCAAATAAGCTATAAAACGAAAAACATGCTCGACGATAATATTCACTGGTACAAAGACGCAGTTATTTACGAACTGCACATTAAAGCCTTTCGTGATGGAAATGGCGATGGTATAGGAGATATCCAGGGAATTATGGAGAAACTGGATTACCTCCAGGATTTAGGGGTCACCGCTATCTGGCTGCTTCCCTTCTATCCTTCCCCGCTCAGGGATGATGGGTATGATATTGCAGATTATTACAAAATCAATCCTTCTTACGGAGATATCAAAGAATTTAAATTACTGCTAAAAGAAGCACATAAGCGGAATTTAAAGATTATTACCGAACTGGTTATTAACCATACTTCTGATCAGCATCCATGGTTTCAGCGGGCAAGAAAAGCACCTGCAGGTTCTGCTCACCGCGATTATTATGTTTGGTCTGATAATCCTGAAAAGTACAATGAAGTGAGGATCATCTTCCAGGATTTCGAAAAATCCAACTGGACCTGGGACCCGGTAGCCAAACAATACTACTGGCACCGCTTTTTCCACCATCAACCCGATCTTAATTATGACAACCCGCTGGTACAGGAAGAAGTTTTTAAAATCATCGATTTCTGGTGTAAAATGGGTGTCGACGGTTTTAGGCTGGATGCTGTACCTTACCTCTTCGAAAGAGAAGGCACCAATTGCGAGAATTTACCAGAGACACATGAATTTTTAAAGAAGCTGCGTAAACATGTAGACGACCATTTTCCGGGTACGCTCCTGCTGGCAGAAGCGAATATGTGGCCCGAAGATTCTGCCGCTTATTTTGGAGATGGCGACGAGTGCCAGATGAATTACCATTTCCCGGTGATGCCAAGGATGTTTATGTCTTTACAGATGGAAGACCGCTATCCCATTACCGATATATTTGACCAAACGCCCGATATTCCTGAAACCTGCCAGTGGGCCATATTCCTGCGTAACCATGATGAGCTTACCCTCGAAATGGTAACAGATGAAGAGCGGGATTACATGTATAAAGTATATGTAAAAGATCCTAAAGCCAGGATCAATCTGGGCATCAGGCACCGCCTTGCGCCATTAATGGAGAATAACCGAAAAAAAGTAGAGCTGTTAAACTACCTCTTATTCACTTTACCGGGCACACCTGTTTTGTATTATGGTGATGAAATAGGCATGGGCGATAACTATTACCTTGGAGACCGCGACGGAGTAAGAACACCTATGCAGTGGACCGCCGACAGAAATGCTGGATTTTCTGAAAGCAATCCTCAAAAATTGTATCTGCCCTTAATATTAGACCCGCTTTATCATTACAGTTCGGTGAATGTAGAACTGCAATCCGCCAATACTTCTTCTCTACTCTGGTTTATGAAACGCCTGGTGAGTATCAGGAAGCGGTATAAAGCTTTCAGCCGGGGAAACATGAAGTTCATCAAAACCGATAACCCTAAAATTCTGGCCTTTACCCGCAGCTGGGAGGATGAAAACATGCTCATTATTGCTAATCTTTCACGCCACTCCCAGGCAGTAGAGCTGGATATCGAACATTTTAAAGGCCACGTTCCGGTAGAAATCTTTAGCCGAAATCACTTTCCGGTAATAAAAGACGATTTATATTTCTTTACACTGGGTCCTAATGATTGCCAGTGCTTCGTTCTGGAGAAAAGCTATGCAGACGCTGTGGGTGAATACACACTCCCCGACATGAGTCTTCGGCGTTGGAAAGACCTGCTGGATAAAAAAATAATAGAAACCCTGGAAAATAAAGTACTTCCTGCCTATCTGATGCGGCTCAGGTGGTTTGGAGGAAAAGGCCGCAGCGTAGAAAGAATGCAGATCATAGATCATGCGCAAATTCCTTTAGAACAAAACAGTGTAATTTCTCTGCTTATAGAAGTTTCTTACCAGGAGGGTCTGCCAGACATCTATCACTTACCTGTTGCTTTTGGTACCGGACAGCTCTCTCACAAATTCCAGGAAAACTGCCCTCAGGCAGTAATGGCTACCATTACCCTGGACGGACAGGAAGGTGTACTTTACGATGCGATTTATGGCCTGGATATGCAACAGGCTATTATTGAAAGGATAGCGTATAATCAACATATCCCTCTTAAAAACGGTGAACTTATTTTCTCAGGCAACAAAATGCTTAAAAAATACCTGAATGATAATGATAAGATCCGTCCGCGGGTGCTTTCTGGTGAAATGAGTAATACTTCTCTTACCTATGATAATACCTATTTTCTAAAGTTTTATCGTAAAGTAGACAAAGCCACTAACCCCGACCTCGAGGTAAACCAGTTTTTATCTAAAACAGCAAAATTTAAGCACATCCCTGCCCTTACAGGAAGCATCACCTGGAGATCAGGAAAAGAGACCATGGTCCTGGCGATGATGCAGGAGATGGTACAGAACAGTAAAGATGCCTGGGAATATATGCTTGACCGTTTAAATAACTTCAACGATCTCATACTCTCGAACACAGACATTTCCAGTATCCCCACAGCAAAAGCAGGGAGTTTAACAGAGCCGGTCCCGTATGAAAAAATTCCTGAAGGTTTAAAAGAACTATTGGAAGCACAAGTGGCAGAAAGCGTAAAACAGCTTGGGATAAGAACAGGAGAAATGCACCTGGCTTTAGCCTCCTCCAAAGATAATCCCGATTTTAAACCGGAAGACTTTAGCCTTCACTACCAGCGTTCGCTGTATTCGGGTTTACAGTCGCTGGTGAGAAGCACTTTCCAGTCGCTTTCAAAAAACCTTAAAAAGTTACCAGTAGAAACCAGGAAAGAAGCCGAAGAAGTGTTGCAGATGAAGGATGATATCTTAAAAGAATTAAAGAAAATTTACAGCAAAAAGATCGATGTTACAAAAATCAGGATTCATGGAGATTATCACCTGGGGCAGGTACTCTTTACCGGAAAGGATTTCTATATTCTGGATTTTGAGGGAGAGCCTGCAAGAAGCTACAGCGAAAGAAGATTAAAAAGAACAGCTATACGTGATGTGGCCGGGATGATCCGTTCTTTTCACTATGTTGCCTTTGGCAGTTTATTCCTGGATAACCAGATCCGTGAAGAAGACATCAATAAACTTATTCCTTTTGTAGAGGAATGGTACCATTATATGAGTGGATTTTTCATTAAATCTTACCTGGAAACAGTAAAAGGCAGCCCTATAGTCCCAAAAGACAAAGCAGACCTTCAGATCCTGTTGAATACATTCCTGTTGCAAAAAGCTATCTACGAGCTGGGATACGAGTTGAATAACCGCCCGGCCTGGGTGATGATCCCTTTGCGGGGAATTAAATCTATTATGCAAACCAATTTAAATGTGAAGAGTTAGTTTATGGATACGTTAGTAAAGGAAAACAGACCAACAGAAAGGCTGATTATGCCCGGGAAATCACTTTTCACAGATTTCGACATCGAACTGTTCAAAGCCGGGAAGCACTTCAACCTATATAATAAACTTGGTGCACATTTGGTAGAGCAAGCCGGGGAGGCAGGAACTTATTTTGCAGTGTGGGCCCCTAACGCTCGCTTTGTATCCGTTATTGGTAACTTCAATGGATGGAATAAACAGGCTCAACCTCTCCAGCCAAGAACAGATCATTCCGGAATTTGGGAGCTTTTTATCCCCGGCGTGGGTACAGGTGAATACTATAAATATTTTATAGAGAGCAATAACGGCTATAGGGTAGAAAAAGCCGACCCGTACGCTTTTCATTGCGAAACACCTCCTCAGCAGGCTTCTGTAGTTTGGGGAATGGATTACCAATGGAAGGACGAACGGTGGATGAAGCGCAGGAAGGAAACGCATCCTTTAAACCGCCCCATCAGTATTTATGAGGTACATTTAGGTTCATGGAAAAGAAAGGGAGAAGATGGATCTTTTCTCTCTTATATAGAAATGGCCAAAGAATTACCTGTCTACTGTAAGGAAATGGGATTCACACACGTAGAGCTGATGCCTGTGATGGAGCATCCTTTTTATGGCTCCTGGGGCTACCAGCTTACAGGTTATTTTGCTCCTTCCAGCCGTTTTGGTACACCACAGGATTTCATGTACCTGATAGATAGCCTGCACCAGGCGGGTATAGGTGTGATTCTGGATTGGGTACCTTCACACTTCCCTGAAGACGAGTTTGGCCTCGGCTATTTTGATGGCACCGCCCTTTACGAACATGCCGACCCCAGAAAAGGTTTCCACCCCGATTGGAAGAGTCTTATCTTCAACTTTGAAAGATATGAAGTAAGGGCTTTCCTTATTTCTAATGCTTTATTTTGGCTTGATAAATACCATATAGATGGCCTGCGGGTGGATGCTGTAGCCTCTATGCTCTATCTTGACTATTCCAGGAATGACGGTGAATGGCTGCCGAATATTTACGGCGGCAGAGAAAATCTGGATGCAATTAGTCTGTTACAGGAATTTAATGAAAACGTTCACCTGTTTCATCCGGATGTATTTACCGTTGCAGAAGAGTCTACAGCATGGCCTGGTGTTACTCATCCGGTGAGCAGCGGAGGATTAGGGTTTGATTTGAAGTGGATGATGGGCTGGATGCATGATACGCTAAGCTATTTCCAAACTGATACCCTGTACCGGAGTTATCATCACGGGGCTTTATCTTTCAGTATGGTATATGCTTTTACAGAGAAGTTTATATTGCCGCTATCCCATGATGAAGTGGTATATGGTAAAAATTCGTTGATCAATAAAATGCCTGGCGATGAATGGCAACAATTCGCTAACCTCCGCTTACTGTACACCTATATGTTTGGTCACCCGGGTGCTAAGCTCATCTTTATGGGTGGTGAATTTGCACAACGTCATGAATGGCAACATGATTACAGCCTGGATTGGCATGAGAGTGAAATAACCTTGCACCACGGTGTTCAGCTATTGCTTAAAGATCTTAACCAGCTTTATACTTCCCAACCAGCTCTTTACGAAAATAATTTCTCAGAAAACGGATTCCGATGGATAGATTTTAGCGATTCACAGAATACAGTATTAGCCTGGATCAGGCAAGGTAAGAATACCGGCGACAGGTTGATCATTGTTGCTAATTTTAGTCCGGATGTAAAGAAAAATTACCGGATCGGTGTCCCTGAAATGGGATTCTATGAGGAGATCTTTAACTCGGACAACCTGAAATACGGCGGAAGCGATGTGTTGAATCCAGGCGAGATAGAAACAGCCCCTATTCCATTACATGGATTTACGCATTCTATACCATTAAAGCTTCCTCCGCTGGGGGTAAGTATCCTGAAGTTTAGCCGGCCAATAGAAGGATTATGGTAGTCTGTTTGAGTGTAAAATAGTAAGATTAATAACTTATGATTTTTAATAAGTGTCCCAGCTCTCTTGCGGTTCTTGACAGATTTTCTCCGGTTAATTTCATAGCATCTGTCAAACTCATGGGTTGATTACCAATTGGAAGAATGATTTTAAAGTGTTTTCTCAATTCAGGCAGGTCGGATAATGAAACATTCCCAGCAAGTGCAATTACAGGAATTCCTAATTGATTGGCAAGTTTGGCCACACCAACCGGACCTTTGCCTTGCAGGGTTTGTTGATCTAAAGCCCCCTCTCCGGTGATCAAAAAGTCGGTATTTTTTAATGCTTCTTCAAACTGGGTAAGCATTAAAAAATACTCGATACCACTTACCAGCCGGGCATTTAAAAATGCATTAACGCCTGCTGCAGCACCCCCAGCAGTTCCACTGTATTCCATTTGGGCCATATTTACACCTGTTTGTTTAAGAGTAATGTTCGCAAAATACTGTAGGAAAGCATCCAGCTCGTCCACCTGTTGCAGATTTGCACCCTTTTGAGGTCCGAAAATCTGTGATGCACCATTTTTACCCAAGAGAGGATTACCAACATCACAGAGAATAGTGAGCTTACATTTCAGAATGCGTTCGTCTAAGCCAGACAGATCAATGGAAGACAGTGAAGCCCATCCATAAGGTAAGAATTCTAATGGACTCCCCTTTTCATCCAGAAATCGTACTCCCAAAGCTCTTAAAATCCCTGTCCCTCCGTCTACGGTAGCAGAACCTCCCATACCTAAAAAAATCTCGCCAACACCTAAATCCAATGCATTTCTAATAAGCTCTCCTGTGCCATAAGAAGAAGCTACCATAGGATTAAGCTCCTCCGCTTGTAATAAACGGATACCCGACGCATCAGCCATCTCAATAATGGCGGTTTTGCCTCCATTAATAAGCCCCAAAGAAGATTGGATTTCCCTGCCCAAAGGATCCCGAACTTTCATGTTCACAACCTGCCCACCGCATTTTTGGATAATCAGGGCAGCTGTTCCATCTCCTCCATCTGCAATAGGAAAACTCTCATAATTTGCAACCAGCCCACTATCATGAAAGCCTTGTTTGATAAACAGAGCCGCTTCACTAGATGTAAGGCTATTTTTAAATGCATTAGGAGCGATTATTATTTTCATCTGATGTTATTTGGTCTTCGATAATGGTTAAATAAAGAAAAATTGCAGAATGTACACCGCTATCATTGATGAAAGTCCCATCAACAAGGTAGCTATAGAATAAACCCTGAGCATGGTTTTCATATCCAGGCCAGAAAATTTTGAGATCACCCAAAAATAAGAGTCGTTAGCATGTGAGATAGCCATAGAACCCGCACCCATCGCCAGAATACTTAATATACGGCCGCTTTCATTATCTAAACCCAGTTGTGGTAAAAGCGGTAATACAATAGATGCAGTAGTGATGATAGCGACTGTTGAAGAACCCTGGGCAGTTTTCATCACAAAGGCGATTAAAAACGGAAACATTAAACCTATGTTTGATAAGGGAAGAATTGCTCCTAATTGCGGACCTATTTCGGCTTGCCCAAGTATAGCACCGAATGCACCTCCTGCACCAATAATTAACAATATATTTCCGGCTTTCTCCCCTGCTTCCTGCAACAGGTCACGAACCACCTCTTTCTTCCATCCTCTTTTACAATTGAATGCCAGCAAAACACCAATAGTAAGGGCAATCACCGGATCACCAACAACTGAAAGTAAGCTCATCCAAAAAGCACCTGCAGAATTTTCTATCTCAAAGAAGGATTTAAGCCCAATCAATAAAATTGGAAGCAAAATGGGAAGAAAAGCTGTTGTTGTTCCGGGCAAAGCCTCATCAACCCTAACTTCCTCTTTCTCAACCTCTGCTCTGCTTTGAAGTTTTTTACCTATGTATCTAGCCCATAAATGGCCTGTAATCATCGCCGGAGCAGCTACTACAATACCAAAAAGAATGAGCTGCCCTAAGTCTACAGGTATGATGCCGGCTGCTGCGGCAACCCCAGGATGCGGAGGTATCAAACAATGAACCGCGTATAAACCTGTAGCTAATGAAGCAGCTATCATCGCTATGTGTACGCCAGTTTTTTTTGCTAACGAATTACCTAAACCACTTAATACAATATAACCGGAATCGCAGAATATAGGCAATCCTACCAAAAAACCTGTAAAACTCATCGCCAGGGCCGATCTACGCTCTCCAACTATTTTAATAATTTTGTTGGCCATTACCCTTGTACTACCTGTATGTTCTAATAAAATCCCCATAGTAGTACCTAATACGATTATTAACGCCAACGATTTTAAGATGTTTCCAAAACCATCTTTTATGGTTGATAATACGGCATTTAAAGGCAATTGGATACCTAATCCTACGACAAATGATGCAATCACCAATGCATAAAACGCATGGATTCTGTATTTAGTAGTCAGCAGGATGATAACAATCAAGCCAATCAATAAAAAAAACAAAGTATAAGCTATGTGAGCATTCATATATTGCGAATTACCAGGCTTTAAATATTTAATTCTCCAGACTTTCAATACCGGCTTTTTTGGTACTGATAATCTCTCCTGTCTCTTTCAAAATCAACTGATAGTATTTTTTCTGTAATTGCTTTGCAATTTGAACCGGATTTCCTTTGATCTCTGTGGGGTATTTTTCAGAACTGTTTACCCAATCCCACTCCCAGTCTTTAATGTCGTTTTCGAATTTCGCTAAGTCAGGTTCCTTGTTATTAGCCACAGCTCCAGAAACAAAGACGAAAAACTTTTCCCAACGTGGCTTGTAAAATCCGGAAATCATCCCTGACCATTGCCTACACGCGTATTCATGTAAACGACTATTTTTGTCACCCCAAAGAGTAATAAGGTTTCGGGCATTTTTTTCGTACAAAGCTGTTTCTTCTGGAGTTGTACCCCATTTTTTTGCTGATTCGAGCCATCTACCCAATAGGAAATCTTTTCTACTCGCCAAGAGCCTTTCCATGTCATCCATCAGGGTCAGAAATTTTCGACTGTGTATTTTGAAGGCTTTTAAATCTTTATTTTGATAATCCGCTGCGAATTGCTGCTGTACCACACTGGCGTAATTAGCCAAAACCTGTCTTGTTAAATCAGTGACATCAAATTGATAACCATCACTCTCCTTCAACTCGTTAGAAGCAGACAGCAGCAAGTTCCAGGCAGTAGCCAGTTTTAATGGCGAATAACCCAGCTTGGTAGTAGTGGTGCCTCCGGGATTCTCTTTAAAAGTAGGTCTGGCTGTAAGGATAGATTCAGGTCCGCCGGAGGTAACGCTATCACGATAAACCGTTTCCTTTAACAATTGCCAGGCTTCATCAGCTTCTTTAATGTTTTCACCGTATCTGCGTAGTGTATAATCTTTCAACCAGGAGTCCAGATCAATGGAGCTATCTCTCCAAACGTTCTCGAGCATCAGCTCATACATCACTGGGTTTTGCTCTATGGCTTCCATGGTTAATCCTATTCCAGAAAGCTTCCCCGAATTAGGATGGTGTAAAGCAGCCGATGGATCTTTGGCAACCTGCTCCATACGGCCATACATATTAATATTGCCGCCAAAATTGTGGAGCATGTTCCATATCCAGGGTTTGCCATAGTAAGCATCGGTTCTGTTCCATACCGGATAACGTTCGCTCCATAAATCCAGGATCATCATTTTATCGTTAGGTACAGCATTTAGCAAAGCTTTGATTTGCTGATCACCCCAGAATTTGGCTCCGTGATAAAATAACCACCCCTGCATAATCCATTTGGCTTTTGGATCTGCCAAAGCCATAGACTCATAAACCTTTTTACTTATAGCATCGAGATATAAGGAGTCGTTAGTTGGGGGTTTATTCTCGTTAAAAGTATCTGCCGAATAGAGGTGATTAGTGCCATAGGTTCTAATTTCCTCTTCTATAAATCTTTTTCCAATCTCTGTAAACATGGCTTCATTGGGATCCAGGATATAAACTTCCGGAAAACCAACCCAACTTGTTTTTTTAAGTTTGACGTCGGGAAATTTGTCTTTCAATGCCGGCGGCACATGCCCTGTAAAAGCGGGTAAAACAGGTGTCATTCCAAAAGATCGTTCTCTGGCCAGAATTTTCTTTTGCAGCTCTTCATGGCTTTCCATCCAACTTTGTGGTAATGGTCCTCCCCATGCGTCCAGGTTTCCCATCCAAAACCAGTTAAAATAAGCAGGACCACTAAAAAACCCATCAAGATCTTTATCGGTAAAACCTAAACTTTTGTAAACCCTGCTCCATACTGCATTTTGACCAGTTAGCGCAAGCGGTGTGTTAATTCCGTTTAGAGCCATCCAGTCTATTTCCTTTTCCCACCGCTCCCAATCCCACCAACTCATGGTGTAATTGAAAGTGCAATAATTGAGATAGTACCTGTATTGATAGGGTGTACTTTTTCTGATCAATGAATCTGGTAAAGGTAAAGGAGACGAGAGTGGAAGGTTAACCCCATTCCAGGTAATGCTCCCCTTAAGGATATTTTTAATATAATAGTTGAGTGCACTTGTTACCGATAATGGATTACTACCACGTAAAACTATTTTGTTTCCTTCACTTGCAACCTCAAATACATCTTTCCCTTCTTCCTGAGGAATAAGTTCAGTCTTAAATGAGGATGCTTTTTCTTTCATTACCCGCTTAATAAGGTCATTTGCAGCGCTTAAATCAGAAGTTGAACTTTGCGCTTGTACTAATGGTTTTATATTTAAAAAGAGAATTAAGAGGGCGATAATTTTTAGATATTTCATCATTCTTGTTTTATTGAGCCTTCGGCATGGAAAATTGTTGAACTAGCTTTTTTGCTTCTGCAACCGGGTTATCAAATGGTATCACAGTTTCTGCATAAGGGGTAACTATCCACTTTTCTTCCCAATCGTTTACTTTGCTTTTATCACCATACAGATAATTTTTCATCCGTGGGATATAATAACTACTGATGAGGCCGCTCCAGAAACGGGCAGCATAATCTTCCTGATAACCTCCCCATGTTGTGATTAACCGTTTGGCATCAGTTTCGTATTGATTTTTTTGTGATACCGTTTTCCCGTGAGAACGGGCCAGAGCAATCCAGGGCGATATCCTGTGCAGCGGGTGGGAAACCAGCAGCCGATCGACCTTATCCAAAATAAACAAGGTTTTCTCAAATGCAGCTTTTTTTAATTGCTCATCTCCATTTTTATCGGCCATCAAGGCTACTTTATAAAAATCGTCGGCTTTAATGCCGAGGTAGGTAGCGGCAAATTCTATGGCGTCATTTTGGTAGAGTTTATTTG
>JAZQRF010000160.1:0-33515 GCA_045629485.1 Pelobium sp.
CACTTCGTTAAAAGAATACATTCATTACTACAACAATAAAAGAATAAAAAACAGGTTAAATGGAAAGAGCCCGGTGGAATACCGAGCTCTCGCACAAAAAACTTAATTTTCTAATCTATCCAACTTTTTGGGGTCACACCATTATCAACTAGGCCTCTTTATTAAATGATGAAACTCCTCTTAAAAGAGGTAATGGATAATGGCATAAACTATACCAGCAAAGGTTGCAGAAACCGGTATTGTGAGTACCCAGGCCCAAATAAGACTGTAGGTTATTCCCCATTTCACAGCAGAGAAACTTTTTGTTATTCCTACTCCAATAATAGAACCTGTTATAGTATGAGTAGTAGAAACAGGAATACCAAAGTGCTCTGTTATACCTAAAGTAATTGCTCCGGCTGTTTCGGCACCAACACCTTCTAAAGCATTAACCTTGGTGATTTTTGTCCCCATGGTTTTCACAATTTTCCATCCACCACTCATGGTGCCTAAGGCAATAGCAGCATAGCAGACTAACGGAATCCATTCAGGCATTTCTGCGCCATTAGTTAGCACATTACCCGCCACAAGAGCCACGTAAATAATACCCATTACCTTTTGAGCATCATTACCACCATGGGCAAAACTCAATGCCGCAGAAGAAACCAGTTGCAGTCTTTTAAACCACTTTTCTGCAGTTGCCGGCTTGGCAAATCGGGCAATATTTATAATTATTAAAGTAATGATAACAGATATTATTGCACCAATAACGGGAGCCAGAACGATAAAAGCTACTGTTGTTAGTATGGGAGTTAAATTTATTGCATGTAAAATACCATCTCCTAATATTAATGCATGGGCAATACCAGCACCGGCAAAACCACCAATTAATGTATGTGACGAACTTGAAGGAATTCCGTAATACCAGGTAAATAAATTCCATACAATCGCAGCAGATAAACCTGCAAGAATCACTTCGAGTGTAATATAATTTTCTACTACAGTTTTTGCGATGGTATTGGCAACTTTATGATCGGTGAAATAGAAATAAGCGGCGAAATTAAATGTTGCTGCCCATAATACTGCCTGGAAAGGAGTTAACACCTTTGTTGATACTACGGTTGCTATAGAATTTGCAGCATCATGAAAACCATTTATGAAATCGAATATTATTGCAAGTAAGATTACAATAACAAGTAGCGTAGTAACCATGTTATTTAATTAAATTAAGATTAAGCGTTTTTAACCAGAATAGATTCTAGCACATTTGCTACATCTTCGCACATATCTGTTGCTGTCTCTAAAGCAGATAAAACTTCCTTATATTTAATTATGGTTTTAGCATCGTCTTCATAATCGAATAGATCTCCAACCGCTTTATCAAAAACATAATCAGCCTGATTTTCTATACTGTTAATACGAACGCAAGAATCCGTAATTACCCTGATGTTTTTAAGATCTTTTAATTCTTTGATCGCTTTATCAACATCTATACATGCTTGTTTAACCAAATCAGCCAGCTTCTTAATTGGCTCCGTCATTTCTGTCACATTATATAACAGCATTCTGTTACAAGCGCCATGTATATAATCTGCGATATCATCCAGAGCAGAAGCTAAAGCATGAATATCTTCCCTATCAAATGGAGTGATAAATGTTTTGCCTAATTCAAGATAAACCTGGTGAGTAATATCATCGCCAACATTCTCCAGATTTTCTATGGTCTTATACATTTGTTCACGGGCAGGAGTGTCCGGACTATTTACCAATTCATTTAAGTGAACTGACATTTCTATAAGATTGGCGCTGGCCCTTTCGAAAAGAGGAAAGAATTTCTTGTCTTTAGGAATAAAATAAGAAAAAATATTGTTCATTACTGTGTTATGCTTGTAAGCCACAAAGCTACTAACCCAATGTTAAGTTAATGTTAATTTTTTGAGGAGCATTAATTGTTTATCAGGGGGATGCTGGATAATGTATCTTTGGCCTTTTGCAAGGTAAATCCAAAGGTAGAACCCAGGCCAGGTGTACTTCGCACATGTATAGTTTGTTCATGCGCTTCTACAATATGTTTTACGATCGCTAAGCCCAATCCCGAGCCGCCCATTTGCCTGGATCGGCTGCTTTCTGTTCTATAAAAGCGTTCGAAAAGTCTCGGCAATGACTTTTCTTCTATTCCAATACCATTATCGGTAATCTCTATCAAAATTTGCTCATGCATTTCGAAAGTAGTAATCGAAGTTGTACCTTTTTCTTTTCCATATTTAAAAGAATTGTCTAAAAGGTTTATCAATACTTGCCTTATTTTTTCCTTATCAGCTTTTACAAAAGTAGGATGGTCATATTTATCTTTGAAAAGAATGGTGATTTGATATTTTTTAGCTTTTAATTCTAAAGCTTCCATTACCTCTTTGATAAGAATAGTGATATCAAATTTCTCGTAGTTTATAGGGATTTCTCTACTTTCTAATTTTGAAATTTCATTTAGGTCTTTAATTAAAAAACTTAGGCGATCAACATTCCTTGAAACCTTCTTTAGAAATTCCTTACTCAATTCGGGATCGTCTATAGCGCCATCCTGTAAAGCTTCAACATAACCTTCTATAGCGAAAAGAGGTGTTTTAAATTCATGGGAAATATTAGACAAAAACTCTTTTCTAAACTGAGCCTGCTTTTTTAGGTCTTCTATTTCAGATTTTTTATCTCTGGCCCATTCCTTTACTTCCTGTTCTACATCGTTTATTGGGTCGGGGCTTACATATTCTCCAAGTGCGTCTTTAAGATCTTTCCCCAACTTTAGATTATGAATAAGTTTATAGATAATCTTAATCTTAGAATAAATGTATTTCTCTAAAAGGTAATAAAAAACGAGGTAGCTAACCAACAACGATATCCCTGATGTAATTCCAAAATAATACCAACTGTGTTGAAAATAGTAATTCACAACGCCGATAGACAAAGCTACAGCCAGGGAATTAAGGAATACAAGAGTGCGGAGTTTCATAACGAATAGGTTTTTTGGACTTGTACTAATATATAATTCTATATCCTCATTACCTAATCTACAATTAGATAATTTAGATTAGAATGTTATTTCTCACCGTTCCACTCTCCGTAAAACTGATTAAGATATTGAAGCATAAAATCATGTCTCCCGATTGCCAATTCTTTACCCGCTTTGGTATTCATCTTATCTTTTAGCAGAAGCAGTTTTTCGTAGAAATGATTTATAGTAGGGGCAGATGTGTTTTTATATTCTTCTTTTGTTTGAGAAAGGTTGGGTTCAATTTTAGGATTGTAAAGTTCCCTGTTTTTATATCCGCCATAAGTAAAAGCCCTTGCAATCCCGATAGCGCCAATAGCATCCAGCCTATCTGCATCTTGTACAATTTGCATTTCTAACGAACTAAAAACTGGATTATCAAAGCTTGATTTAAAAGACATATACTTTATAATATTCTGAACATGAAAAATTAATTCAGGGTCTATATCCAGAGTTTGTAAGAATTCTCCTGCCTTTCTCGGGCCAATTTCTTCATCACCATTATTGAATTTAGCATCAGCAATATCATGAAGCAGCGCAGCAAGTTCCACAACAAAAATATCTGCACCTTCCTGCAGAGCAATGCTCTTTGCTGTTTTCCAAACTCTTTCTACATGAAACCAATCATGTCCTGCTTCCGCATTAGCCAGCTCATTCTTTACAAATGAAATTGTGTCTCTGATGTTCTCTTGCATAAGGCAAAGAAAATAATAATTTAATACAAATTTACTTCCTCAGAAGAAAGCAGTTAACGGAAGATAAACAATTAAAGAAGTTACATCGAATGGTTTTAGAATATCATATCAGCGTATAAATCGGGTTTCTCTTTTTATTGGTAAACTAATTTTTCCTAATTTTACAACATGAAGTTACCAATAGTTGCATACGGAGACCCGGTTCTTAAAAAAGTAGCAAAAGATATAGATGAAGATTATCCAAATTTACCAGGGCTAATAGAAGACATGTATGAAACTATGTACGCAGCAAGTGGAGTTGGATTAGCGGCACCTCAGGTTGGTTTATCTGTTAGGCTTTTTGTTGTAGACGCAAGTTCATTCGCTGAAGAAGAGCCTTCATTAACGAATTTTAAAAAGGCATTTATCAATCCTAGTATCCTGGAAGAAAGTGGCGAAAGCTGGAAGTTTAATGAAGGATGTTTAAGTATCCCGGATGTTAGGGAAGATGTTTCAAGAAAAGAAACTATCTTAATCTCTTATTACGACGAGAACTGGAATTTAAAAGAAGAAAGCTATTCTGGATTAGCTGCAAGAGTTATACAACACGAATATGACCATATAGAAGGCAAACTGTTTACCGACCGCATAAGTGTTTTAAGAAAGACCATGCTAAAAAGTAAATTAGATGCCATTTCTAAAGGCCTGGTAAAGGCTTCTTATAAAATGAAGTTTCCGGCATTAAAAAAGAAAAGATAATAAATTTTAACAGAGAAAGACTAATAAGAATAAGCTTGTTAGTCTTTTCGTTTTTTGTCTCCTTCAGAAATCTGTTTTATTAAGGCTGCCCAGGCCAGAGGATTTAACAAAGGATTGGTTTGAACCATATTTTTGTTAGTTAAACCAATATGGTTATTGTTAAAACTCATGCCCTGTATTTCGCCACCATCTCTGGGTAATGAATAGGATAAATCTCTTAATGTTTTCTTGGATAAATTTTTCTTTGCTATTTCAAGGTCGTCATCAGCAAATTTCATGGTTAGGAATTCTTTCTTAAACTCATCTGTACTAGCCCAGGGAAAAACTCTTACTACCGGAAGCAGGATGTTGTCTGATTTCATTTTCACAATAGTGGTATACTTTTTATCTTTTAATCCATAAGGTATAGTGAGAGAGGTTTTTTTATAGCCTACAGAAGAGAAATGAATAGTATCCCCTTCATGTGCCACAAAAGAATAATAGCCTTTATAATTCGCAGAATAAGATTTGCCCGCGGTACTGTTTCTTAAGGTAACGTAAGGAACAACGGTATTGCTGTCTGCATCATAAATTACTCCTGAAAATTGTACAATCTTTTTATTCTCATTTTGAGAAAATGAGGTAAGATAGATACAATTTAGGATAATTGATAATAACAGTGTCTTTATCATCTTACAAATAAAGCTTAAAAATAAAAAGAAGGATTCAAACCTCCTGTTAAAAATTGTTAAAGAAAAAAGCCTTTTTCATTATTAACGAAAAGGCCTTTTCAATGTTTTAAAATATCAATATCGTTACTGAAGATTTACAGGCAGCACCGCTGTAGGATCATCCATATCAGTAAGGTTAACTGCTTCTACCGCGGTAATTGATGGTACCGCTTTCTTTACAGCTTGTTCAATTCCAGCTTTTAAGGTCATAATACTCATGGGGCAAGAGCCACAAGAGCCTAATAATTTAAGCCTTACAACATTATCATCCGTAATTTCTTCAATAGATACATTCCCACCATCAGTTTCCAGATAAGGTCTTATGGTATCTAAGGCCATTTCTACTTCTTTAATCAAACTATCTTTTGAATCCATTATGGTAATTTTTTTAAAATTAATAAAAAATTATACGCTTCTAGCATCAATTTTAGCATTTTCGTTTTTTATAGCTATTTGCTGAGCAACTCTTTGAGCAAGGTTTAAGAAAGATTTAGCAATAGGATTATTTGGTTCAAGAATTACAGGAATTCCGCTATCGCCAGATTCGCTCACACTTTGTACCAAAGGAATCTCTCCTAAAAACGGTACATTATATTTTTCAGCCATCTTACTTCCGCCGCCTTTTCCAAAGATATAGTATTTATTTTCAGGCAGTTCTGCCGGCGTGAAATATGACATGTTCTCCACAATACCCAAAACTGGCACATTAATAGCACTCATCATAAACATTCCAATACCTTTAGTAGCATCTGCAACGGCCACCTGCTGCGGTGTGGTAACCACTACGGCGCCAGCAATAGGAAAGCCCTGTGTAATAGTAATGTGGATGTCTCCCGTTCCCGGAGGAAGATCTACCACAAGATAATCCAGTTCACCCCAGTCTGCATCATTAAATAATTGCTTGATGGCTGTAGATGCCATCGGTCCACGCCATGGCACAGGCTGATTTGGATCTGTAAAAAACCCTATCGAAAGGAGCTTTATACCATGTTTTACAATAGGCTGAATTAAGGTTTTTCCATTTACTTCAGAAGCAAGCGGTTTTTCTCCCTCCAGCCCAAACATGATAGGCACAGAAGGGCCATAAATATCAGCATCTATTAAACCCACTTTGGCTCCGTTTAAACTTAGCCCTATTGCTAAGTTAGCAGCAACTGTAGATTTCCCTACTCCTCCTTTTCCTGATGCTACAGCGATGATGTTCTTAATATTTGCCGAAAACTGAGTTTGAGGCGTAGTTACACGACTCGTCATATGGATATCAATCTCTGCGTCTTTACTTACAAAATGTTTGATGGCATTACGGCAAGCGTTCTCCAGCATCTCTTTCATTGGGCAGGCAGGCGTGGTAAGGACAACTGAAAAACTAATCTTGTCGCCCTCGATCACAAGATTTTCGATCATGTTTAGCGTCACCAAATCTTTTTTAAGATCAGGGTCTTCTACATTTCTTAAAGCATCCAATACTTGTTCTCTTGTAATCATGATATTAATTTTGCTGCAAAATTACTAAAAGAAGGGTAAAAATAATTTTGTTTCGGTCTCGTTTTTGTTATAAATCAGCTATTCTGATCTTATATAAAAAGTTTTTTATACTTTTCGCAATATTTATGAGAAGATTACCGCAGTGGCTTAAGAATAGCAAATTCAAAAAATATGCTCTTATAACTCTATCTGTATTGCTTTTGCTGTTTTTTGTAGGTGCAGGAATTGCATTCTACAAAAGAGACGCCTTGCTTAATTCGATGGTAGCCAAAGTCATTTCTAAAGCTAAATCAAAGTATAATTTAAATGTAAAAATTGGTTCTTACGAATTTGACGGTCTGAGTGCCGTTCATTTTACCAATATCTCTGTGGTTCCGGATGATAGAGACTCACTGGCAAAGATCACAAACGTTACAGTAGGAGTTAAGCTTTTACCTTTAATTTTTGGTGATGTAAAAATTGCAAAACTTGATTTAAATGATGCACTTATTTCTCTGGTAAAACAAGACAGCCTTAGTAATTTCGATTTTATTTTTAAAAAAGATACCACTAACCGAAATAAAAAATCAGAATTAGACCTTGCCGATCTTGCTAATAAGTTAATTCATCAGGCATTAGACAAAATCCCGGATGATATGGTTGTCAAAAATTTCACCATCACATTCAAAGAAGATACTACTAACTTTAGTTTGTTTACAGAATCTGCTACGATAACAAATGGAGAAGTACAATCTAAAATCATTATTAATAAGGATTTTGCAACCTGGCATGTTGCTGGCACTGCCGAACCCGGTGATCAGAAATTAGATTTAAAGCTCTTTGCAGATGAAAAGAAAGTTGAATTTCCTTATCTGGAAAAAAGATATGGCCTCAAATTAAATTTTGATACTGTAAGAACGGTAATGGAAAAAGCTGATAAGTCTGGTAACGAATTTAAAATTGAAGGAAAAATGTCAGTAAAAAACTTACTGCTAAATCACCCCAAAATTGCTGCCAATGATATTATTGTTCCTGATGGAAATTTGGATGCAAAAGTGATTATCGGAAAAAGTTATGTTGCTGTAGATAGCGCATCAAAGGTTCAGTTAGGCAATGCTTCTATGCATCCTTTTATAAAATTAACGCTAAAACCTCACAAAATATACGAACTTAAATTAAGAGCAAAAGAGCAGGATGCGCAGGAAATCTTTAATGCTTTTCCTAAAGGTCTTTTCGAATCTTTGGAAGGCATAAAAGTTAAGGGAAAGTTGCAATACAGCCTAGATTTTCATCTCGACACCAAGAAACCAGACCGGGTAGTATTTCAATCAGCTTTAACTGCTGATAAGGATTTTAAGATTCTTTCTTTTGGCAAGACCAATTTCCAAAAAATAAACAATGTTTTCATTTATACCCCATATGAAAAAGGCAAACCAGTAAGGGATATTGTTGTTGGGCCAGGGAATCCAAATTATGTGACTATCAATGATATTTCTCCAAATATTAAAAACGCATTATTAACCGCAGAGGACCCTTCTTTTTATTCACACAATGGTTTTGTTGAAGAATCTATTAGACAGTCTATTGCAACCAACTTTAAAGCAAAATCTTTTAAAAGAGGCGGTAGTACAATTTCTATGCAATTGGTAAAAAATGTTTATCTCAACAGACAAAAGACGATAGCAAGAAAGATAGAAGAGATTTTAATAGTTTGGCTGATAGAAAACCAACATCTCACCTCAAAAAACAGGATGTTTGAGGTTTATCTTAACATTATAGAATGGGGGCGCAATGTGTACGGCATTGGCGAGGCTTCTAATTATTATTTTGGTAAGCATCCATCGCAATTAAGCCTGGGTGAGGCCATTTATTTAGCCAGCATCGTCCCTAAGCCAAAATCTTCTTTGTACGCGTGGCAATCAGACGGCAGTCTGAAGCCTTATCTTAGGGGCTATTTTAACCTAATCGGCAGGCTTATGGCCAAAAGAGGCTATACGCAACCCGATTCCAGCGCATACGGTTTTTATGGTGTGCGGTTAAGAGAAAACCTGAGATTACAAATTGCTCCGGCAGACACCATCCCGGATAGTTTGGCAGAAGATGGCTCCGGTGATTTCTTCGAATTTTTTAAAATCAAAAGAGATTCAGTAACAGAAAAATCAACTGTATTAATGAACATGTTTGGAGCTGGCAAGAAAGATTCTATAGAAAAAAGCCCCAGAGAGCTAAGGAGAGAGCGTCGCGAACGGAGAAAAAAGGGGCTGGAATAAAGATAATTTCAAAATAAAAAAACCATTCTGTCATTTTTTCATTATTAGAGCTCAGAGACTTTACTTAATAATATGGAGAAACACGTTTATCAGACAGGATTAATAGGAAATTGCGCATACTTAGCTCACGTACATAAAAACACAAATATTTCATGGTTATGCTGGCCCCGCTTCGATAGCTCCTTCGTTTTTGGAAGTATGCTCGACACTACAAAAGGAGGCGAATTTTCGATTTTACCTTCAGGGGATTTTACATCAGAACAGTACTATTTAGAGAATACCAATGTTCTCCGAACCGAAATCACTACAGAAACAGGAAAGTACAGGGTAACCGATTTTGCACCCAGATTCAGACAGAACGACAGGTATTATAAGCCCTTAATGCTGATCAGGAAAATTGAATTGCTGGAGGGAAATCCTCACATTAAAATAAAATGCGAACCTGTTTACGATTATGGAAAAACTAAGCTGGAGACGGTGAGAGGAAGTAACCATTTAGAGTATGTAGGGTCTGGAGAAAAGGTAAGGCTAACTACCAATGCTACCATTTCTTATATTTTGGAAGATAAATATTTTGTACTAAAAGAAACGAAATACCTGGTTCTTACTTTTGGCGCTCCCTTAGAAGATGCAATTGAAACTACAGCAGAGCGATTTTTAAGCCAAACAATAGCCTATTGGCGTATTTGGATAAAGCATTCTTCTATAGGCGAATTTTACCAGAAGTACGTAATCCGGTCGGCCCTGGTTTTAAAAATACACCAATATGAAGATACGGGTGCCATTATTGCGGCCAGTACTACAAGTTTGCCTGAATTCCCCGGGAGTGGTAGGAACTGGGACTACAGATATTGTTGGCTCCGCGACACTTACTATGTGATCAACGCCCTCCATCATATAGGGCATTTTGAAGAAACAGAAAGATACTTTGAATACATAACCGATATTTCGTTTGAGGAAGGTTTGAGATATCAGCCTCTTTATAGTATATCTCGACAAAAAAATCTGGTAGAAGAAATAGCTGACCATTTGGAAGGATACCTGGGAAATGGGCCGGTAAGAATTGGAAACCAGGCTTATGAACACATCCAAAATGATATTTATGGACAAGCTTTGATATCGCTGTTGCCTTTGTATTCCGACCATCGTTTTGTATTCTCAGAAAGAAAAGATTCTGCAGCTTTGGTAGAAGTAGCACTTAAAAGAATAGAGCATACCATAGACGAGGTTGATGCCGGGATATGGGAATTTAGAAACAGTGCATATATGCATTGCTACAGTAATCTCTTCCAGTGGGCAGGCTGCAGTGCTGCAGCAAAGATTGCCAGAACTATAAATGACGAAGTGCTCGAAGAAAAAGCAGTTTCTTTAATGAAGCGGGCGGCAGTGCATATAGAAAACTGTTACGATCCTGTAAGAAAAGTATATACTCATGCTGTTAATAGCCCTTATTTAGATGCCAGTACATTACAATTAATTATGATGAACTATTTAGACCCCTCTTCTCAGCGGGCAAAAGATCATCTAATCGCTTTGGAGGCCGAGCTAAAAACACCAAATGGCTTATTTTACAGGTATTTACATACTGATGATTTTGGAAAACCGGAGACAACATTCTTGATTTGCGCTTTTTGGTATATAGAAGCTTTAGCTTGCGTTGGGCGTTTGGATGATGCCATCATTCAATTCGAAAAACTAATGAAATATTCTAACCACTTAAAATTATTTAGTGAAGATGTAGATGAGGTAACAGGCAGTCAGTGGGGGAATTTCCCTCAGGCATATAGTCATGTGGGGCTAATGAATGCCGCACATAGAATTTCTACTAAGCTTAACAGGCCTCTGTATTTGTAAACCTGTTTTAGCAAATCATCCTGCAAATACTTTAGGGTTATTTGCAGGATTTAATAGGATAGTTATAATATTATCATCAGATAAAATTCCTCAAAAGTTCCCTGGCTTCTTTCACTCCTTTTACAAAATATTTAGCTTCAGAAATACTCCCTCCAACTTTAATAGTAATTGCACTATCAGGCAAACTTATGAATGTGTCCTCGTCAGTATGGTCATCTCCAATAGCCATAATAAAATCGAAATTTTTACCAGAGATATAATTTAGGGCAGCTTTTCCTTTATTAATCTCTCCGTTTTTAATTTCCAGCACTTTATTTCCAGGCAATAATTGTAATCCCATTTCACGTGTTAAATAACGGAGGTTGCTTTCCAACTCATTTGCTCTTAATTCGCCCAATCCTTTTTCTACTTTGCGATAATGCCATGCTAAAGAGTATTTTTTCTCTTCTATAAAAGAGCCCGGGGTTCTGTCTGAATAAGACTCCAGCATTGGTCTTACTTTGCCTTTCCAGGAGTTTGATAAACCAGGAACTGTTAACCAATCTTGCCCATATAGTTTTAGCCAGGCGCCGTGTTCGGCAATCATATTTACTTTTGTATGGCCAAACCACTGTTCCAGAGTTTCATATTTCCTGCCACTAATCAGTACAACCTCATTCCTTTCATCCTGTAAAAGATTTTGTAGCAGTAAATAGAGCTCATCATCTGGTGATGCTTTATCTATATCACCTTTAAAGCCAACAAGAGTTCCATCATAATCTAAAAAGAAAACACGTCTATGAGAATTATTCTTGGCACTTATAAAATGCTGGAGTGAGATTTTATTTACTGCCTTTGCCGCCCTAATGCTTTCGGAAATTTTCACTCCTTTCAACTGATCCATAAATATTTTTACCCAATGATGGATATCGAATTTATTGACGATTTCTCTTAGAGACAGCATCCTGGCATTTTGCTCCTCCTCTGACATTTTTAATGCTTGAATAATTGCATCGTACATCTCTACCAAATTGTTCGGATTCACAATTAATGCCTCTGAAAGTTCTTTGGAAGCGCCAGCCATTTCGCTCAGGATAAGAACGCCAGTATTACTGTTTCTACTGGCGATGTATTCTTTACTCACCAGATTCATCCCATCACGCATAGGAGTAACCAAGCATATATCTGCCCGGCTATATAAAGCCGATAAGGTCTCTATTGGAAAAGGCCGGTAAAAGTAGTGTATTGGATGCCAGTTAGCCGTTCTAAAGCGGGCATTTATATTGCCAACCATTTTATCTATCTCATCTTTAAGTTCTTTATATTGAGGAATAGTGTCTCTGGACGGCACCACTATCATGTTTAATTCTATCTTTTCCAGATATTCAGGATTTAATACGAGTACCTTTTCAAAAGCCTGTAATCGTTGAATAATTCCTTTGCTATAATCTAAGCGATCTATAGACAAGATCATTTTACCCTGTTTAGAATTAGCATTATACTCCTCCAGCTCTTGTTTCACTTTGTCACTTTTTGCCAGAGTACTAAACTTTACAGCATCGATTCCCATTGGAAAAGCGTCTGTAGTAATATTTCTATCCTCCTTTTGGATAATATTAGCTGTGCCATGTACTGGTAAAACACGAGTGGCTGAACTGGTAAAATGGCGCACATCGTCATAAGTATGAAATCCGATAAGATCTGCTCCAAGCATTCCGTTTAAAAGCTCTGCCCGCCATGGAATTAACCTAAAAAGCTCGAAAGAAGGAAAAGGAATATGTTGAAAAAAACCAATGGCAATGTCAGGAAGCTCATCTCTTATCAATTGTGGTAATAGTAAAAGCTGATAATCATGAACCCAAATAATATCTCCCGGCTCAGCAATTTTTAAAACTGCTTCTTTAAACTTTTCATTTACTTGCTTATAAAAATCCCAATATACTTGCTCGAATTGGGCATATGTACTCATGTAATGAAAAATTGGCCATAAGGTTGCATTAGAAAACCCTTCATAATAATTGGCTATTTCTTCTTCATCCAGAAACACCGGACAAAGATTTTCTTTCATCAGCATTTGTGTTACGCTTTCTTCCTCTTCAACATTGCTAACTTGAGTGCCGCACCATCCAATCCATATATTATCTCCTTGTTTGTAAATAGACCCTAAACCTGTAGCTAATCCTCCCTCGCTTACTTTCAGATTAAACATTCCCTCATCTTCTCTTGAAATTTTCACTGGTAACCTGTTCGATACAATAATTGTCTTGCTCATAATATAAAGTTTCTTCTAAAGCTTATTTGAAGCAAAAAACGACCCAATCATTCAATTTTTAAAAATAGACAGATAAGTATTGTCGTCAGTTTATACAATACAGGCTATATTATTACATCGAAAAGTGCTTTTTACCAAATCATGTTCAACACTATTATATGTTATATCGAAAGAAATCTTCTTTAATTAAGGAGATTTAAAAAAGATTCTTTAAGTTTAAAAGAAGAAAAGTTGAACTTGTGTATGCTAGACTACAACTGCACCTGGAATGAAAGAAGTGAGGGTAAAATTAGAAAATTAAAAGAAGAGTTTATTTGAGAAAATATAGTTTAAAAACAAAAAGCTGCCTTAATCGACAGCTTTTTAAATTAATTAATGGCTAGCTATTACAATCTGTTGGTATCAATGCTCACCAGCCCTTTTCTCAAAGTAAACTCTATATATTCTCTTTTTCTGTGAAGGCGCTGCTCTAAATGGCTAATTAATTGCTCTTCTTTTCCTGGCTCAAATACCAAATCATCATCTGTAAGATGGTTGTATTTTCTTTTCAGCTTAATTTTTAATCTTTCCCAGTCTTTAATATCAATAGTAACGTTTGCCATGTCTTTTGATTTGCTACAAAAATAGCATAATGAATTAAAATAAGGGAATTTAGGAGCGATAATTTAAGAGCATTATAGTTTGGTGTAGTTTATGATAGTGTTTTCCATGAAAACTAATTTAAATATGACTATGAAAAAAATATTGTTATTAGGTGTTGTAATGGTCTTTGCAACAAACTCATTCGCTCAATTCAATGTTGGGCTAAAGGCAGGTTTAAATTATTCTACGATTAAAGCAAAAAACAGTGAAATTGACGAATCTGGAATTTTAGGTTACCATGCAGGAGTTTGGGCCAGAGTTGGAGGTGCATTTTATTTGCAACCCGAGCTTTATATCGGATCTAAGGGTGCCGATTTAGAGTTCCGTACTGCCAATACAACGGTTACGCAAAGCGGAAAAGTAAAATTTACCACATTGGACGTTCCTTTATTGTTAGGAAGAAAAATTGGATTTGATAACCTGAATTTAAGATTAATGGCTGGTCCTTCCTTTCAATTTAATTTAGACAAAAATGAAAACGTTTTTGATCAGGCAACGAATCCAGATTTTTATAAGTATGAGGATTTTGTAACCAATTTACAATTGGGGGCTGGGGTTGATGTAGGTAATATTGCCGTTGATTTACGATATGAAACCAGTTTACAGGATATCAATAAAAATAAAGGGCAACGCCAAAACCTAATTCATTTGGGTGTAGGATTTAAAATTCTCTAAAATAAAAACAGGGATTCAAATCAATTTGAATCCCTGTTTTTATGATATATAACGATTATGCTAATAATCTGATAGGGGCTTCTAATAACCCTTTTAAAGTTTGTAAGAAAGCTGCGCCGGTAGCACCATCCACAACCCTGTGGTCGCATCCTAAGGTCAGCTTCATTACATTTCCTGGTACCACAGCACCATTTTTAACTACCGGTATTTGTTGAATTGCACCAACAGATAAAATAGCACCATCAGGAGAGTTGATAATTGATGTAAACTCATCAATACCAAACATCCCTAAATTAGAAACAGTAAAAGTAGATCCTTCCCAATCGGATGGTTGTAATTTTTTAGCTTTTGCTTTTTGAGCGAAATCCTTTACTTCGGCAGAAATGTGAGATAAAGATTTACCATCAGCAAAACGTACTACAGGCACTAACAAACCATCTTCTACCGCCATGGCTACACCAATATTGGTATGCTCGTTAAAACGGATCTTATCTCCTCTGAAAGAAGAATTAACTGCAGGATGTTGTTTTAAAGCAATTGCAACAGCCTTTATAACGATATCATTAAATGATACTTTTACAGGGGCTATAGTATTTATTTGAGTACGGGCTGCCATTGCGCCTTCCATATCTATACTAATAGTAAGGTAGAAGTGCGGAGCTGTGAATAAGCTTTCTCCTAAACGGCGGGCAATAACCTTACGCATCTGAGAGACCGGAACTTCTGTGAACTTTTCTTCGCCTACATATTGAGGAATAGATGGTGCTGCCTTTCCTTCCTGAGAAGCATTAGACTCTGCTTTCGCGGCAGGAGTATAGCTTTCAATATCTTTTTTAGTGATACGGCCGCCTTCTGCACTTCCTTTTACATCGCTTAAATTAATGCCTTTTTCTTCAGCAATTTTCTTAGCCAAAGGTGAGGCTTTCACTCGACTATCACTAGACGAAACTTCTTCTTTAACAGGAGCAGCGGATGAAGAGTTTGCAACAGGAGCTTTTTCATCAGCAGGT
This sequence comes from Pelobium sp., assembly GCA_045629485.1. Taxonomy (GTDB): domain Bacteria; phylum Bacteroidota; class Bacteroidia; order Sphingobacteriales; family Sphingobacteriaceae; genus Pseudopedobacter. The sequence goes on from JAZQRF010000160.1 coordinate 15,332, forward strand.
TTTTCTGCTTTTGATTTTTTTGCACCGCCACCGCTTTTTAATAAAGGCTGAATATCTGTGCCTTCTTTACCTACTATGGCAATAATATCATTTACTTGTGCTGCTTTACCTTCCTCAACACCTATATATAACAATGTGCCTTCTTCATAACCAACAACTTCCATAGTTGCTTTATCGGTTTCTACGTCGGCTAAAGAATCATCGGCTTTAACTTTATCTCCAACTTTGAAATTCCATTTATTGATAACACCTTCTGTCATGGTATCGCTCAAAAGAGGCATACGGATAACAGCAGCAGGAATGTTTGAAACGTCTGCATCGTCATCGTCATTCTCCTCAACGGTATCTTCTGACGAAGAGGATTCTTCTTTTTTATCCTCAGCTTTTGGCGCATCAGTAGATTCCAAAGCGGATTTGTAATCCTCTCCGTCTTCTCCAATAACAGCAATTAATGCATCTACGGGAACTGCGTTACCTTCTTCTACACCAATATAAAGCAATGTACCTTCCTGAAAAGATTCAAAATCCATTGTTGCTTTATCCGTTTCTATCTCAGCAACTACATCACCTGCTTTAATTTTATCACCAACTTTTTTATGCCATTTAGCCAATACCCCTTCGGTCATGGTATCGCTCATCTTAGGCATTTTTATTGCTTCAGCCATTATTGTATAATATTTTAATATGGTTATATCAAAAACTGAAACCGGAATATGTTTTCATAAATCCGGTTCCTGATTTTCTATTAATCTTTAATAAACGCGTAATCTTCCTGGGCGTAAACATCTTTGTAAAGCTCTGAAGCATCTGGCCATGGAGATTCTTCTGCAAATTTTACAGCTTCCTCAATCTCAGTTTTAATTTTTGCTGCTACTTCTTCAAACCAGGCATCATCAGCCCATTTTTCTGCAATAATTTTAGCTTTTACAGTTTCGATAGGGTCTTTTGCTTTATACTCTTCTACCTCTTCTTTAGTACGGTATTTCTGAGGATCAGACATGGAGTGTCCTTTATATCTGTAGGTTCTTATCTCTAAGAAAGTTGGTCCTTCGCCTCTTCTTGCTCTCTGTACAGCTTCGTCCATTGCATCGTGTACAGCAACCGGATCCATACCGTCCACAGGCATAGAAGGCATTTCATAACCTAAACCTAATTTATAAATATCTGTAGTGTTAGATGTTCTGGCTACAGAAGTTCCCATAGCATAACCGTTATTTTCTACAACAAATACGACAGGTAATTTCCAAAGCATTGCCATATTAAAAGCTTCGTTTAAAGCTCCCTGGCGAACTGCTCCGTCGCCCATATAGCAGATATTTACTTTATCTGTACCTAAATATTGTTCAGCAAAAGCGATTCCTGCTCCAACCGGGATTTGAGCACCAACAATTGCATGCCCTCCGTAAAAGTCGTTCTCTATATCAAAAAAGTGCATAGAGCCGCCTTTTCCTTTAGAACAGCCTGTAACTTTGCCATACATTTCGGCCATTGCAACTTTAGGAGACATCCCTTTTGCTATTGCATGCGCATGGTCTCTGTAAGTTGTTATAAGACTATCGCCTTTCTTAGTAGCAGACATCGTTCCGGCAAGAATAGCTTCCTGACCAATATACAAATGGCAAAAGCCTCTGATCTTTTGCTGTCCATATAACTGACCGGTTTTCTCTTCAAATCTTCTTAGTAGAAGCATTAATTCATACCAATACAGATATGTTTCTTTAGTTATCGCAACTGAACTCATTCGTTATTATATCTATTTAAATGGGATAGCAAATCTATTAATATATAAACAAATATAAAACCCATTGCTTAGTAATTTTCACAATTTTTCAAAGTATTGTTAAAAAGTGTGAAAAGTTTACTATTATTGTTGGATAACAAAGACAGAAGCAGTAGTTTTGCAACCGTCGCAAAAATAATATTTTGTAAAGGCCGTTAGAGACAAACGTTCAACCCTAAAAAATATATTTGAATGAAGAAAATTTACCTACTTTTCCTTTTACTTAGTTCTATGCTAACGGGGAAAGCACAAGATTCTAAAACAAACTTATCAAATACCGCTCCAAAGCAAGAAGTTTCTGACCCCGATAATTTAGCAAGCCAATTTTTTTCCCAAGTAATGGGTGTAGCGATATCTGCTACTTCAAACACAAAAATGTATCAGTTTATTTATGATTGGTTGGGAACCCCTTATCGTTTAGGCGGAGACACCAAAAAAGGCATAGATTGTTCTGGCTTTGCTTATCAACTATACGACAAAACTTTTAATACCATAATTGGAAGCAATTCCCGCAATATTTTTAGCATGGTAAACCCTATTAATAAGGTAGAGCTAAAAGAAGGAGATTTAGTTTTCTTTAAAATAAAAAGCAAATCTATTAGCCATGTAGGTGTTTATATTGGTGATAATAAATTTGCCCATGCCTCTTCGAGTAAGGGAGTAATGATTAGCAATTTAAACGAACCATATTGGCAAAGGTATTTCTATAAGGGGGGCCGCTTGCTGGAATCTTTTAAAGATAAAATCCAAAATTAAAAAATAAAAATCCTGCTCTTCTTGCAGGATTTTTTATTTACACTATATTTATTTATGAAAATCGTCAATCTTGTTTTAGGATATACATTTATCCTTTTTTCTTTTATTCCTTTTATAAGACAGGATGATTGGTTTTTCCGAATATTTGAATATCCAAGATTTCAAAAATTACTCATCAGCCTGGGGTTGCTACTGATCTTTTTATTTTTTTTTAATGAAGGCAGTACTCCCGATTATATCTTTATCATCGCCTCTTCTATAAATATCATCTATATATTATGGCTGGTATATCCTTTTACTAAATTATCGAAAAAACAAGTCCAAACAATTAGAAAGGATTCTGAGGGTTCGCCTTTAAAAGCTTTAATCTTCAATGTTCTTCAAACTAATGAGAATTATCAGGATATCCTCCAACTCATTAAAGAGTATAAACCTGATATCATTTGTCTGGTAGAAACAGACGAAACCTGGCTTAGAAATGTTGAGCCAGAACTCATAAATGCTTATCCATATACTATTCTTAGCCCGCTAGATAATACTTATGGGATGATATTCTTCTCGAGACTGGAGCTGGAAGATGAAGAAGTTTGTTTTATCATTAAAGATGATATTCCTTCTATTAGCACAAAAGTAATTTTAAATAATGGAGAGAAAGTACAGCTGTACTGCGTACACCCAGAGCCTCCGGTTCCGAATGAGAATCCAAAATCAACAGCCAGAGATAAAGAGCTATTAATAATTGGAAAGAAAGCTAAAAAACAGCAATTACCTGTAATTGTAATGGGAGACCTAAACGATGTAGCCTGGAGTTATACCACAGAATTGTTTTGTAAAATAAGTGAGTTACTAGATCCCAGAAAGGGAAGAGGATTTTTTAATACATTTAATGCAAAAAGCAGGTTCTTAAGATTCCCGCTCGACCATATTTTTTGTTCTCCGGAATTTATGGTTTCAAAAATCAAAAGACTTCCGTATGCCGGTTCAGACCATTTTCCGATGTTTATAGAATTAGTACTAATCCCTGAAAAACAATCGGAAAATGATTTGGAAACAGCAGACCAAGATGATATGGCACTTGCCAATGAAAAAATAACTAAACCTGTAATGGAATAATTATTTAGACACGTCTGCGGTTGTCCTTACTAAACTAATTCCTGTAAAGAAAAATATTACTCCTAAAGCGCCAAGAACTAATAAGGAAGTCATATCACTTGATTTTTGAATAATATTTACAGCTGTGTAAATTAATCCAATTATACCCAAAATTGTAAGTATTGTACCGAAGGTTCTTTTTATGTTCATGATGATAGATTTTAGACATCAATAACAAAATACTTGCCAATAAATTATTTTGATCTATTTTGTATAACCTGTATACAAAAGCTTGATACAAATTATTTTATGAAGAGCTAAAGTTATTAGGCCTTTTACTAAAACCAATATATAAAAACAACCAGGCCCGGGAAATTTTGTGTGATTACTCTCTCTAAAACATTTCTTCGCCACAATTGCTTTACAATTTTCGAATTAGCTTTAATTTATATTAATTTCAACTCTATTGCTTTTATATAAAAAGATATGTTTTGTTATAAAAAAATACTTTTCACCTTATTCATTCCCTTTATTGTTCTTTCATGCAAGGGACAAAACAAACCCCTTGATCCAAATATCAAACTGGAAGATGTAAGTAAAACACTCCATACACTCGCTGCTGATCATATGAAAGGACGCCATTCTTTGTCTAAAACAGATATAGAAAAAGCCGGTGATTTTATTAGTGTTGAATTTAGAGAGGCCGGATTAAGCTTTTTTAACAATGCCACTTCGTACAATCAACCTTTTGTTTACGAAAGAGACGGAACAAGCCACACCCTAAATAATATTATAGGTATTCTTCCTGGAAAATCTAAGAAAGACGAGTATGTGATTTTCTCTGCACATTACGATCATATTGGCATTATACCAACCTTAGGTAAAGACTCTATTGCAAATGGTGCGGATGACGATGCTTCTGGTGTAACAGCTGTAATCGAATTAGCAAAATACTTCAGCAAAAAAAACGACAATGAGCGCACTTTAATTTTTATTGCATTTACGGCAGAAGAATTGGGTGGCATTGGCTCTAAGCATTTTACATCGGAGATAGACCCGGAAAAAGTAGTAGCTATGTTTAATATTGAAATGATTGGAAAACACTCTAAATTTGGAAAGAATAATGCTTTTATAACAGGCTACCAATACTCTGATTTTGGAAAAATTCTTAAGAAAAACTTAAAGGGTTCTGATTTCAAATTCTATCCAGATCCATATCCTGACCAAAACCTCTTTTATAGGTCAGATAATGCTTCTTTGGCCGAGGTAGGCGTACCTGCCCACACCATTTCCTCAGCCCAAATAGATAAAGATAAATTATACCATACCGTAGAAGACGAAATAGAAACACTAGATGTAGAAAATATCGCCTCTATTATAAAAGCTATTGCCATAAGCTCTCAATCAATTATCAACGGAAAAGACACCCCTTCAAGAATTACAAAAAAATAACAGGCTAATCATCCATTATATGAAAATGTTTCAATCCTATCATAAACCGTTCTTCTTCTTCTGTGCGATCTTCCTTCCCATTATTGGAAGTGCACAATTTGGACCAGGCACCCAATGGTCTTCAGATGGTTTTTCTTATTTCGAGATTAACGATAAAGGAATTATAGAAATTGATGCCCGAGATCCTAAAAAAGAAAGTGTCTTTTTAAATGCGGCACAGCTTACTCCAAAAGGGTTAGAGACTTTATCCGTATCGAGGTTTGCACTTAGTGCTGATAAACAAAAAGTATTATTGCATACCAATACTAAAAAAGTATGGCGATACGACACCAAAGGCGATTATTGGGTATATGACCAGGCAAGTAAAAAATTACAGCAAATTGGTGAAAACCACCCAGCCTCTTCGTTGATGTTTGCAAAGTTTTCTCCTGACGGAAACCGCGTGGCTTATGTAAGCCAAAACAACATCTACATAGAAGATCTGCAAAAAAATAAAACCACAGCCCTCACTACAGATGGCACTTCCAGGCTAATCAACGGAACTTTTGATTGGGTTTACGAAGAAGAATTTGGTTGCAGAGACGGTTTTCGCTGGTCTCCTGACGGAAAATCCATTGCCTATTGGCAATTAGACGCCCGGAGCATTAAAAATTATTTAATGATCAATAATACCGACTCCCTGTATCCATTTACTATCCCAGTAGAATATCCGGTTGTTGGAGAAGACCCAAGCAGGTGCAGAATAGGAGTGGTATCTGCCAACGGTGGAAATACAAAATGGATGAACGTTCCCGGAGATGCTATTCAGCATTATATTCCCAGGATGGAATGGGCAAACTCTTCCGAATTGATTTTACAACAGCTCAACCGCAGGCAAAACGAAAGCAAAGTAATGCTATGTAATACTAAGGATGGATCTGCAAAAGTAATTCATCAGGAAAAAGAAACTGCGTGGATAGACATTAAATCCAGGTGGAATGATGATGATCCTACAGGCTGGGATTGGGTGAATAATGGTAAAGACTACATTTGGGTAAGCGAGAAAGACGGCTGGCGCCATATCTATAGCATAGATCTAAATGGGAATGAAAAACTTATCACTAACGGAGATTACGATATCATATCTATCAAACTCATTGATCATAAACACGGATTGATTTATTTTATGGCTACCCCGGCTAATTCAACAGAAGAATACCTCTATAAAATTAATATAAATGGAAGTTCACAAGCCGAGAGGCTGAGCCCTGCAAATCAAATCGGGGTCCATGAATATGATATATCACCAAATGGTTTAGTAGCCTTGCATTCGTTTTCAAATGCCAATGCTTACCCCGTTAATGCTGTGGTAAGTTTGCCTCAGCACAAAACATTGTCTGAAGTAGAACAGCCGGAAAGCGTAAAAAATTTCAGGCTCCCTAAAACAGAATTCTTTAAAATAAAAACCGCCGAAGGGGTAGAAATGGACGGTTGGATGGTAAAACCAATTAATTTTGATGCAACAAAAAAGTATCCGGTACTATTTTACGTCTATGCCGAGCCTGGTGCTCAAACCGTTGTAAACAGGTTCGGATCGGGAATGAATAGTTTATATGCTGGCAACATGGCACAAGACGGATATATCTATATTTCTATTGATGGAAGAGGAACTCCTGCGCCTAAGGGAAGAGCGTGGCGAAAATCTATCTATCAAAACATAGGAAATTTAAATATCAAAGACCAGGCAATGGCTGCTCAAGAAATCCTGAAATGGAATTTTGTCGACAGTAGCAGGATTGCAGTTTGGGGATGGAGTGGTGGCGGCTCAACCACACTTAACCTTTTGTTTCAATACCCTGAGATTTATAAAACAGGAATTTCTATTGCAGCAGTTGATAATCAGCTGAATTACGACAACATCTACCAGGAAAGATATATGGGGCTGTTGCCCGAAGACAGGCATCATTTTGTAAATGGTTCTCCTCTGGCACACGCGAAAAATCTGAAAGGAAATCTATTATTGATACATGGTACAGGAGATGATAATGTACATTATAACAATGCCGAACAAATGATCAATGAGCTCATCAGGTATAATAAGACTTTCCAAATGATGAGCTACCCGAACAGATCGCACAGCATTTCGGAAGGCGAAGGAACCCGGAAGCATTTAAGTACCATTTTCACTAAGTTTCTAAGGGAGACTTGTCCTCCGGGTGGGCGTTAATTAGCCGTTGGCACAGTTTATGAAACTCTACTTTTTATTAATTTAAATTAATCTTATGAAAAAGTTTGTTTTAGGAACATTCCTTATGTTTTTTCTTATGGTATGTTTCACAGCATGTAAAGATGATGACGACGATATCGTTATTGGGGTAGATCAGCTGCCAACAGAAGCAAAGGCTTTTATTAATTTACATTTCTCTGCTCAATCTATTACTAAAGTAGAGCAGGAAAAAGACGGAGATGTGGTAACTGGTTACGATGTTACATTAAATAACGGCGTTAATTTGGATTTTGATGCACAAGGCAGAATCACGCAGGTAGAGAGCAACTCGAAATTGCCTGATGCTATTGTTCCGGCAAAAATTCTTCTTTATGTAAGCCAAAACTATCCCGGCGTTTTTATTAATGAATGGGAGCGAAGAGCTACCGAACAGGAAGTTGGCTTGTCTAACGGTATAGACCTGGTATTTGATTTAAATGGTGAGTTCTTAAGAAGAGACTAATTAAATTTTGAGTTTTAAAACAACAAAGGCCCTGCAATTTTGCAGGGCCTTTGTTGTTTTAAATAGGATTTTAAACTAATCCTCTCTTAACGCTTCTAAAATTTTCAGGGCTGTATTGCTTAACTCTTCCTCAGAAGGATTAAGCTTAGGCTTGCTAAAATCCATGTCAGCAACGCTATTCATCGGTATTAAATGAATATGAGCGTGAGGAACCTCCAGCCCAACTACAGCAACGCCTACTTTTTCACATGGAATAGCCTTTTTTAGACCTTTCGCTACAATCTTAGCAAATAACATCATACCCACGTATAGCTCATCATCTATATCAAAAATATAATCAATTTCCATTTTAGGGATGATCAATACATGCCCTTCTCTTAAAGGGTTAACATCTAAAAATGCCAGAAACTCCACAGTTTCGGCTACTTTATGAGCCGGAATTTCTCCATTTACAATTTTTGTGAATATACTTGCCATTTTTTATGAGATCTATATAAAGTAAAGACTGCCTTTAACTTTGTGTTATCAACATCTATACCGCAATAGGAGTCTTGATAACTTATACTCTAATCTTACTTTATTACCTGGAGATCTCTAAAATTTCGAATTCCATTTTACCCGCTGGAACAACTATCTCTGTTTTATCGCCTACACTTTTACCTAAAAGGCCTTGTGCTATTGGAGATTTTACGGAGATCTTTCCAGACTTTAAATCTGCTTCATTCTCAGCAACCAACTGGTATGTCATAGTTGCCCCGTTTTTCACATTCTTGATTTTAACAATCGATAAAGCCAAGACTTTAGATGCATCTATTTTAGATTCATCTATTAAACGGGCGTTTGCATAGGTATTTTCTAATTTTGCAATTTTCGATTCGTGGTGGCCCTGTGCTTCTTTAGCAGCATCATATTCTGCATTTTCAGACAAATCTCCTTTATCTCTGGCCTCTGCAATTGCATGTGCAATCTTGGCCCTTCCCTCTGTTTTTAAATACTGTAACTCTTGTTTTAAATTTTCTAAACCTTCCTTGGTAAAATACGCTACCTCTGTCATAATCTCTATTTATTTTGGTTATTGAAAAAAAGCTTTGTCGTTGGCTAAGCTCTAAAAAACAAACAAGACTATATCTGCACACGCAAACATAGTCTTGCTTTCTTATTTATACGAAGATAATATTTTTGATTTTATAAATCCAAATTTTTTAATTTGAGCGCAAGCACTTCAGAAATTTTACGGTAAGAATCGAATGTCCAACCGCCCACATGAGGGCTCAAAATAGCTTTTCCTTCGGCAATCAGCTCTTTGTACCAATCCTGTTCGCTTAGTGCAGGAAATTTTTCTGTTTCCAAAACATCCAAACCGGCACCTAATATTCTCCCTTCTTTTATAGCATTTAAAACCGCTACGGTATTCACTACTTCGCCCCTTGCCAGGTTTAAAAAGAAAATAGGTCTTCTGAAATGTCTTAAATATTCCTCGTCTACCAGCTGCCTGGTTTCTTTAGTTAAAGGAATATGCAAACTTAGAACATCTGTATATTTAACGATCTCTTCCATGCTTGCCTCAGTGGCAAATTCATCAGTGAAACGGGTTTTATATTTATCATAGGCTAATACTTTTACGTCAAAGCCTTTTAGCTTTCTCGCAAAACTTTTCCCCATATGCCCATAACCTATAATTCCCACGGTTTTACCCATGAGCTCGTAGCCACGGTTCCCTTCTCTATCCCAGATGCCGTTACGAATTTCTATATCAGATTTTCTTAAATTGTTCATTAAAGAAAGTAACATCCCCACTGCATGTTCTCCTACTGCATCAGAATTTCCTTCGGGGGCATTGATAAGTTTTATATTTTTTTCTTCAGCGTAAGCAACATCAATATTATCCATTCCGGCACCGGCCCTGGCAACAAATTTTAACTTTGGAGCGGCATCAATCACATCTTTTTCTACTTTAAACTTAGTACGAATAGCCAAACCATCATAATTTGCAATATTCTTTAAAGCATCTGCTTTGGTAAACTCAGGATGATCATGAACTTCGTATCCTAAATTTTCTGCTGCTATTTTAAACGCCGGGTGTAAGTCGTCAACTATTAATATCTTCTTCATTTATACTTTTATCTTATTAAATATTTCGTTTGTGAGGTTTACAAAATCCTGTACACTTAACCGCTCTGCCCGTAAATTCCAAACCTCGCCATCACCTTGTTTTTCTTTTGGGATTACGCCAGAAAGTGCATTGCTTAGAGTTTTCCTGCGCTGATTAAATCCGGCTTTTACTACCTGCCAAAAAAGCTTCTCATCGCAGCCCAGGCTTGCGGTCTCGTTTCTGCTTAATCTTATAACAGCAGAAAGCACTTTAGGCGGGGGATTAAACACACCTGCTTTTACCGTAAATAAATATTCGCATTTATAATAAGCTTGCAAAAAAACACTTAAAATTCCGTAAACTTTGGTACCAGGCTTAGCTACACAACGCTCAGCCACTTCCTTCTGAAACATTCCTACTACTTCAGGGACCTGTTGGCGATTTTCCAAAATTTTAAATAAAATTTGTGAGCTGATATTGTAAGGAAAGTTTCCTATAATAGCAAAAGGCTCGGCAAACACATCTTTAAAATTGAGCTGTAGAAAATCTGCATTGATAAGCCTGTCACCTACATCAGGATATTGTTTGTGCAGGAAGTTGAAAGATTCGGTATCAATATCAATCATGTATACCTCATACTCTTCTTTTTGCAAAAGGAAATCTGAAAGCACTCCCATACCCGGACCAACCTCTAACACTTTTTTATAGGCATTGGTATGAGTGAGGGAGTTAACAATCTTTTGAGCGATATTCTTATCTGTCAAAAAATGTTGTCCCAAATGTTTCTTCGCTTTTACCAAACTCATATTTCTTAATTAAAAGCACAAATTACGTAAAGATTGACGTTAATACGGGAACATTAGTTTCAAAATATTTATTTTGCACAAAATTTAGAAATTGTATTCATGAGCGAGCATTTAAAAATTGGGATTTCTATTGGCGATATTAACGGTATAGGTTTAGAGGTCATTATTAAGACCCTAAGCGAATCTGAAATTTATAAATATTGTACTCCAATAGTTTATGGGCACACTAAAGTAGCCTCTTTCCACAGGAAAGCCGCCGGAATACAGGAATTCATCTTCCAGGTAATCACTGATGCTGCACAAGCTCATCAGGGAAAACCTAACATGATTAATTGTTGGGAAGAAGATGTAAAGATAGAATTAGGTACAGCTAATGAGACCGGGGGGAAATATGCATTTCTTTCTTTGCAAAGAGCTACAGAAGACCTCATCTCCGGAAAAATAGATGCTTTAGTTACTGCACCTATAAACAAACACAATATCCAAAACGAGGACTTTAAATTTGCCGGGCATACAGAATATATCCAGGCGAAGTCGGATGCACCCAACTCATTAATGTTTTTACTGAGCGATGAACTTAAAGTAGGCGTGGTTACAGGCCACATTCCGGTAAAAGATATAGCAGCAAACATCACAAAAGAGGCTATTGTTTCTAAGCTTAAGCTGATGAATATGTCTTTAAGAAATGATTTTTGGGTAGAAAAACCAAAAATTGCGGTTCTGGGTCTAAATCCTCATGCAGGAGATAACGGCTTATTAGGAGCAGAAGAAGCAGAAATTATCATCCCGGCAATAGAAGCTGCCGCAGAAGAAGGAGTATTTGCTTTTGGTCCGTTTGCGGCAGATGGTTTCTTTGGCAACCAGGCTTATGCAAAGTTCGATGCTGTTTTAGCAATGTATCACGATCAGGGCTTAATCCCTTTTAAATCTATGAGCTTTAACAGTGGCGTTAACTTTACAGCAGGTCTTTCGGTAGTAAGAACTTCGCCAGACCATGGTACAGGTTACGATATTGCGGGTAAAAACCTTGCTGTGCCATCCTCTTTTAGAGAAGCCCTATTTGCTGCAATACATATTGTAAAGAGCAGGAGAGAACAGGTTTTACTCTTAGAAAACACGCTTCCGTTTACAAAAATGAGCAGGGATAGAGATTAAAAGAAAGCACATATATAATTGTTTTTATAAAAACCCTTTACAGCTTAATTATTTTTCCTAAATTTGCAGGCTTAATTGTCGGACTTTGAAATCGTTAAAACAATATTCGGTTCCCTTCTCGGGATTAAAACTTGGAAAGCATCAATTTAATTTTGATGTTGATAAAAGTTTTTTTGATGAATTTGAATATTCTTTAGTTAAAAACGGAGAATTAACAGTTGATTTAGTGCTTGATAAACAGGAAACGATGATGATTCTTGATTTTCATATTATCGGTACAATTAACCTTACCTGCGACCGTTGCCTGGCAGAATATCCGCAGCAAATAGAAGCAAGAGACAGGTTAATTGCTAAATTTTCTGAAGACAAAGAGATTACAGATGAGACTGATGAAGTTGTTGTTTTAACTAAAAAAGAAGTAGAAATAGATCTTTCGGGATTTATTTACGAGATGGTTACCCTGGCTGCTCCATATATTAACCTATGCGATGCTCCGGGAAATACATCAACTTGTGACGAAGAAATGATCGCAAAACTTAGAGAACTTTCTGCGGAGACAACGGAAGATGAAGAAGAACAAGATAATGCAGACCCACGTTGGGAAGTTTTAAAAAATATAAAGAAAAATTAAAAAATAGGAAAAAATGGCACATCCAAAGCGTAAAATATCAAAATCCAGAAGAGATAAAAGAAGAACTCATTACAAAGCTGAGGCTCCTTCTTTATGGACTTGCAAAGAAACTGGCGCAGTTCACCTTCCACACAGAGCTTACAATGTAGATGGTAACCTATACTACAAAGGAAAAGTTCTTATCGAGAGCACCACTATAGCATAATATTTTTTATGAGATGAAAAACTTTAGTACAGCCTAATCCATATACAAAGATTAAGTTGTACCAGGGTTTTTCATTGCCTTTTAAAAGCAAATATCTTATTAAAACCCATGTACATTAAACAGAAGATGATGAGTATAAAGTATCTGGGTCTTTCATCACCATTAAACACCATTAATTTATTTTGATGAAAATAGGCTTAGATATTATGGGCGGCGATTATGCCCCTAAAGCAACAATCTTAGGCGCCATAAACGCTCATGAGCACTTAAAAGAAAATCAGCACTTAGTCCTTATAGGCGATAAAGAAATTATCACACCTATCCTACAGGAAAAAAGCTTCAACCCAGACCATTTCGAATACATACATACTACTGAAGTAATTGGTATGGGCGAGCACCCAACCAAAGCGATTGTTCAAAAACCAAATTCAAGTATTTCTTTAGGATTCCAACTGTTAAAAGAAGGAAAACTGGATTCTTTTGCTTCTGCCGGAAATACCGGAGCTATGCTGGTAGGTGCTATGTTTAGTGTAAAAACTATCCCCGGCGTAATCAGACCTGCAATCGCTACCATTGTTCCTAAAGTAAAAGGTGGATACGGAACACTTCTGGATGTTGGCGCTAATGCAGATTGTAAACCCGATAATTTATTACAGTTTGGTATTTTAGGAAGCATTTATGCAGAACATATACATGGCATTAAAAACGCCAAGGTAGGCTTGATGAATATTGGTGAAGAAGAAGAAAAAGGAAATCTCCTTTCTCAGGCAGCTTTTACTTTGATGAAAGATTTAGATTTCATTAATTTTATTGGAAACATAGAGGGAAGAGATTTATTTAATGACAAAGCGGATGTTATTGTTTGCGACGGATTTACAGGTAACGTGGTTTTAAAACTTGCAGAATCTTTCTACGTATTAACTTTGAAAAAAGGCATGAAAGATGAGTTTTTTGACAGGTTTAACTATGAACAATATGGAGGTAGCCCTATTTTAGGAGTAAATGCCCCGGTGATTATTGGCCATGGTATATCTAGTCCGGAAGCAATTAAGAATATGATTCTACACTCGAAAGAAATGATAGAGACTAAAATTGTAGAGAAATTTAAATCTGCTTTCAATTAACATTAACAAAACCAAATATGAGTAAAATTCTTGCTGCCATTACAGCAGTAAATGGTTATGTACCCGATTATGTTTTAACTAATCAGGAGTTAGAAACCATGGTAGATACTAACGACGAGTGGATTACCTCCCGTACAGGTATCAAAGAAAGAAGAATATTAAAAGGCGAAGGCCTGGCTACTTCTGATTTAGCCGTACCTGCAGTAGAAGGATTATTAAAGAAAAGAGGGATTGATGCAGAAGAAATAGACCTGATCATTTTCTGTACCTCTACACCCGATATGCCTTTCCCGGCAACTGCGAATATTTTAGCCGATAAGATAGGTGCAAAAAATGCTTGGGGATACGATTTACAGGCAGCATGTTCTGGCTTTATATTCGGTTTAGCCACCGGTGCTCAATTTATAGAATCTGGCAAACACCAAAAAGTTTTAGTTGTGGGTGGAGACACCATGTCGACCATCGTAAACTATGAAGACAGAACAACCTGCATTATTTTTGGTGATGGTTGTGGATGTGCTCTATTAGAGCCTAATGAAGATGGTTTAGGTATCCAGGATTCTATTTTGAAAAGTGATGGTGCCGGAAAGAACTTTCTAAACATAAAAGCTGGCGGGTCTTTAAGACCTGCTTCTTACGAAACCATAGATAACAAAGAACATTTTGCTTATCAGGAAGGGCCTACTGTATTTAAATTCGCAGTTACCAATATGGCAAATGTAGCGGCTGAGATTATGGAAAAAAATAATCTCACTTCTGATGACATTGCATGGTTGGTACCACACCAGGCCAACAAAAGAATTATAGATGCCACTGCTAACAGAATGGGTGTAGGTTCAGAAAAAGTAATGATCAATATTGAAAAATATGGGAACACAACTAACGGAACTATTGCTTTATGTCTTTGGGAATGGGAAGACAAATTAAAAAAAGGAGATAATGTTATCCTCGCTGCTTTTGGCGGAGGATTCACCTGGGGATCAGTTTATTTAAAATGGGCTTATAATACCTAACTGATTCTTAGATTATTATTATATTAGACCCCTTATTCAAATTTTAACACATATTAAAACCTCTATCAAATGGGAATGGATATTAAACAAATTCAAGATCTGATCAAATTCGTAGCAAAATCAGGTGTGAATGAAGTATCAATTGAAGAGCAAGACTTTAAAATTACAATAAAAACTACTCAGGAAACCACTTACGTGAATGCTCCTCAGGTAGTGCAGGCAACTCCGGCAGCAGCCGCAGCTGTTCCGGCTGCAGTAGCAGCTCCAGCTCCGGTTATTTCTGATCAAAGCAATTATATCACTGTAAAGTCTCCAATGATTGGAACTTTCTACCGCTCATCCAGCCCGGATAAGCCTTCTTTTGCAAATGTTGGAGATGAAATTTCGGCAGGTCAGGTGGTTTGCATTATTGAAGCGATGAAGCTTTTTAATGAAATCGAATCTGAAGTTTCAGGAAGAATTGTTAAAGTATTAGTAGATAATGCACAACCGGTAGAATACGACCAGCCGTTATTCTTAGTAGAACCTATTTAACTCAATTTGTCAATTAGCAAATGAGCCTTTTTGACTATTAAATTGGCTAATTAACAAATTAACAAATCGACAAATTGAAATTATGTTCAAAAAAATATTAATTGCTAATCGCGGAGAAATTGCATTACGCATTATTCGTACCTGCAAAGAGATGGGAATCAAAACTGTTGCAGTTTATTCTACAGCGGATAGAGATAGCTTACATGTAAGATTTGCAGATGAAGCTGTTTGTATTGGTCCGCCGCCGAGCAAAGATTCTTATTTAAATATCCCTAATATTATATCTGCAGCAGAAGTTACCAATGCAGATGCTATTCATCCGGGTTATGGCTTTTTATCAGAAAACGCAAAATTTTCTGCTATTTGTAATGAATACGGAATAAAATTTATTGGTGCTACAGCAGAACAAATTAATGGAATGGGGGATAAAGCCTCCGCGAAAGCAACCATGAAAATTGCTGGTGTTCCCACTATACCCGGATCAGAAGGATTAGTTACTGATGTAAAATCCGGTATCAAAATCGCAAACGAAATTGGTTATCCTGTAATTTTAAAAGCAACTGCCGGTGGTGGTGGCCGTGGAATGAGACAGGTTTGGAATGATGAAGAGTTTGAACCCGCATGGGATTCTGCCCGCCAGGAATCTGGCGCAGCATTCGGGAATGATGGTTTATACTTAGAGAAATATATTGAAGATCCTCGCCATATCGAAATCCAGGTAATTGGAGATCAGTTTGGCAAGGTTTGTCATCTTTCAGAAAGAGATTGCTCTATACAAAGACGTCATCAGAAATTAGTGGAAGAAGCGCCATCTCCTTTTATGACTCCGGAATTAAGAGAGAAAATGGGCGAAGCAGCCATTAAAGGAGCACAAGCTGTAAAATATGAAGGCGCCGGAACCGTAGAGTTTCTGGTTGATAAGCACAGGAATTTTTATTTCATGGAGATGAATACCCGTATCCAGGTGGAACACCCGGTTACAGAAGAAGTGATTAACTTCGACCTTATTAAAGAGCAAATTAAAGTTGCTTCGGGCATTCCAATCTCTGGTAAATCTTATACCCCCGAAATGTGTGCTATTGAGTGCAGGATTAATGCGGAAGATCCGTTTAATAATTTCAGACCATCTCCAGGAAAAATCACACATTTCCATTCACCGGGCGGGCATGGCGTGAGAGTAGATACACATGTTTATGCAGGGTATACCATTCCCCCTAATTACGATTCTATGATAGCAAAGCTAATTTGTGTTGCGCAAACAAGAGAAGAAGCAATTAGCACCATGGAGAGAGCTTTAAGCGAATTTGTGATAGAAGGTATAAAAACAACTATTCCATTTCATTTAAGACTGATGAAAGACCCTAATTTTAGAGCTGGTAATTTTACTACCAAATTTATGGAGACTTTTGACCTGTCGGAATAAAATAATAAAACAAACTAATTAAATTAATACCATTCTCTTTATAAAACAGAATGGTATTTTTGTTTAATATAATGGAAAAAAAAGGAAACAATCTTTTAGACGCAATTAAACAAAAAGGGAAGACACTTGAAGCAGAAATGTCTTTTTTTGATCATTTGGAAGTGTTGAGGTGGCACTTGATACGCTCGGCCGTAGTAATCATGCTTCTGACCATCTTATCATTTGCATACTATGATTATTTGTTTGATGTAATTATTATGGGCCCCAAAAGACCTGACTTTTGGACCTATCAGATGATGTGCAGAATTGGAGAGTATTTCGAATTAGGTCCTGATTTTTGTATCACCTCCATTCCCGGAAAAATCATCAATACAGAATTAGCAGGTCAGTTTACCTTACAAATAAACTCTTCTTTACTAATGGGAATCACTTTAGGGTTTCCATACTTATTATGGGAGGTATGGCGCTTTGTGAAGCCTGCTTTACACGATCAGGAAAGACAATCTGCAAGCGGATTTGTTTTTTATGCAAGTATGCTTTTCATTATTGGAATTTCTTTTGGATACTTTATCATTGCACCGCTATCTGTTAACTTCTTAACAAATTATACTGTGAGTGATATTATAGAAAACACCATTACAGTAGACTCCTATTTATCATCTGTAGCTACTTTAACATTAGGTACTGGTGCGGTATTTGAACTCCCTATAGTGATTTATATTTTATCGAAACTGGGAATAATGACACCGGCATTTATGAGAGAAAAGCGAAGGTACGCTATTGTACTTATTTTAATAATTGCAGCTATAGTAACACCAACTCCGGATATCATGACTATGCTTACAGTAAGTTTCCCGCTATTCCTTTTATATGAATTAAGTATTGGAGTTTCTGGCAGAGTGGAGAAACAGAGACAAAAAGAAGAAAAAGAGTTTTTTGCTAATTAAACACATATTAAAAATGACTGAGAATATAAAAATAGCCATCGGATCAGATCATGCCGGCTACAACTATAAACAAATCTTAATTCCTTATTTAAAGTCTCTTTCTGCTATAGCAGAGGTTAAAGACTTTGGGACTAATTCTCCGGATTCTGTTGATTATCCTGATTTTGCTCATCCAGTAGCATCAGCTGTGGAGAATAAAGAGTTTGACTTAGGTATTCTTATTTGCGGCAGCGCAAATGGTGTTGCGATTACTGCAAACAAACACCAGGGTATTAGAGCTGCGATCTGCTGGAAAGCCGAGTTGGCACAATTGGCGAAAGCCCATAACAACGCAAATATCTTATGCTTACCAGAAAGATTCATTTCTGAAGAAGAAGCTAAAGCAATAGTAGACGCTTTTTTAGCGACACCTTTTGAAGGTGGAAGACATGGAAACAGGGTAGGAAAAATTTCTTGTTAAGACAGT
>JAZQRF010000161.1:0-7673 GCA_045629485.1 Pelobium sp.
CAAATCCTAGCACAACAACCTCATTTAGTGCTTTTGAATCTTCTTCTAAAACAATCTGGTATTGGCTGGCATCTTTAACCTCGATTTCTTTATTAAGGAAACCGGTATAAAACACTAAAAGAATAACATTCCCTCCTTCAATATTTAATGTAAACTCTCCATCTACATTCGAAACCGTACCTATTGTTGTACCTTTTACACGAATAGAGGCTCCTGGTAAAGGCTCCCCTTTTGCGTCTGTAACCTTTCCTTTGATAGTTCTTTTTGTTTGTGACGGAATTGTATTTTTCAACTCCTGAACCTCCCTTTTATTTACGATAATTGTATTATTCCTCAATGAATAAGTGAAAGGCTGATCTTTAAACACCTCATTTAAGGCCTCATCTAAGTCAACATTCTGAAGCTTAACATTTACACTCTTTGCATCTTTTAACTCATTATATTTATAGAATAAAAAAAAACCTGTTTGTTTTTCTATTGCTTTTAGTACATCTTCTACATGCACTCCTTTTGCAGTATAACTAACTTTCTGCGAATAGCTTTTCGCACTTAGCTGCAAGATACTTAGCGTTAGCAGAATGACTGTAAGTCTCATTATCCGAAAGATTTTAGATAAATACGTTTTATGCCCGGGGATTTTCCCACGAAAAATTAAATTCATACTTTTGTATGGTTTAGATTAATGATTTTTGATTGTTTGATTTTCACGAATTTTTATCTGAACAACCTTAACTATTAAGGCAATTGCGGAAGTGTTGGTAGCACTTTCGCTTTTTTTATTCAGTAGTCTATAGTCAGTTTTTATTCATATCCTCCTGGTTTATATTAGCCAACAATTATTTTCCTCCCTTTAAACTGGAACTTCACTTTCCCATATTCCAATATTTTCAATACCTCTTTAATATCTTCATTTCGTTTAATCTTGCCTATAAATTGATCCTTAGGTATTTCGCCCCTATACTCTACTTCCACATCATACCATCTGGAAATCTGACGCATTATAGTTTGTATATCTACTTTATCAAATTTGAAATAACCGTCTTTCCAGGCTATTACTCCTTCGACATCCGCTTTAGATACACTTAACTGATCATTAGTTTTTAGTACTGCCTGATCTCCAGGATTTAATATTTTAGAGTGATTGGCTGATCGTATATTTACACTACCTTTTATGAGCGTGGTCCTCACTGCATCTTCATTCGTATAGGCATTAACATTAAATGTTGTTCCTAAAACTTCTATCACTTGATTTTCACTTATTACTCTAAAAGGTTTCCTTTTATTATGGCTAATATCAAAGTAGACCTCTCCGGTTATCTCTACCCTCCTTTCATTTTCACTAAAACAAACCGGAAACTTAATGCTGGATTCGTTATTTAACCATACCTTAGACTGATCGGGCAAGATAACTTGATACACTCCGCCCTTTGGGGTTTCTATTTTATTATATACAAGTTGGTTTCGAGACAAATTACTGTTTCCGGTATATTTATAGACTACAAGTCCGTTATCCTCCTTACTAATCACCGTCGATTCGTTCTCTGCTAAAACGCCAGATATAGAATCATTTAACGCCACCCGCTTCCCATCTCCCAATGTTAAAATGGCCTGATTGCTTCCTGGTTTAATTTCAATTTGCCGTTCCTGATTCTGAGTGAACTGCTCTTTTTTATCATTTTTAACCTGAATAAAAATTAATAACCCTAAAGCTATAACAGCAATAGCGGCGGCTATCTTATAAAATAAAGGGTATTGTCTTTTAGGCAGATTAATAATAACCGGTGCTGCCTCATTTTCCATTGCTGCAATATCTTGATCCATTGCCGCCAACATATATTCATCTAACTTATCTTCGGCCAGCAAATAAAGAAAAAGCTCCAATTCTTCTTCGTTTAACTGCTTGTTTAAATATCCTTCGACTAACTTCCTATAGAATTTCTCTTCCATTATATAGTTAAGACAATGAATTGCAGCATTAGGGTAGCAGAAAATTTAAAAAAAGTGTAGTATTACTGATGAAGAAATAATCAGTATGTAAACAGGATGATTAATAAAACATTTAAAGAAATACCCAATTCCTTCTCCACTGACAACCTTAGCGCTCGCATTGAAAATACCATATGGTTTTTAATTGCATTTTTTGAAATACCCATAATCTCAGCAACCTCTTCGTAACTTTTCTTTTGCTCGCGGCAGAGCTGAAATATTTGGCGACTACGTTCAGGAATTGCAGCTAGTGCCTTATCAAAAACTTTTCGGTATTCTTTATCAATAAATAAATCTTCAGTGGGGTTAGCATTTGAAACATAACTGCCTATAATCTCGCTCATAGCAATTTCTGAACGAGCAGCTTTTTTTAACATATTAAGGGTATGATTCTTTGCAAGAACAAATAGGTAAGCTTTAAAAGACTTCACTTCTACTAACTTTTTCCTGTGCTCCCAAATTTTAACGAATACTTCTTGGGTGAGATCTTCTGCTAATTGAAAAGATTGGACGTACCGAACTATAAAAATTCTAATTGGTTTAAAATACCTACTGTAGATCTCCAGAAATGCTTTTTCATCTCCTTCTGAAATCATTCGAACCAAATCAAGCTCGTTAGTTAGTGTGTTCTTCATTATATCCTTTGCGAATATAAAAGAATATTAGATATATGTTATCACCGAATCCTTTATCTCTATGTCTGGTACTTCAGAGAAGACCGATCAATTTGACAAACAACAATTTCGAATAACAAGTATAATTTTAATCCTACCTATTATATAATAATTGAATTTTAAGTTACTTCACCATATAAACGATACATCATTATTAATAGCTCATACAAAATAAAAATCCCTAGCATAAGTTTCGTTAGGGATTAATAAGCTAAACTCCTATTTCTTCTCTTTAAACTTTTTGAGCTTTGTAGCTTTAAAAGGCTTTTTAATAGCTGCGTGTGCAGCATGTTGCCCCATTTGCGCCTCATATTCAGAAACTTTAGCCGGAATAAAAGTATTACCAACCACGCTTTCTCCAAAAAGGGCTTCGTACCAGGTACAAGAAGCAATATACCGCCCAATATTTAAATCTAAATGATAGCCATCCCTTGTTAAATTATCTCCTAAAAAAGAAGTTCTTGCATTTTGTATAGCTGTACCAGAAGGAATTAATAAATCAAACTTTGCTAACTGATTAACCTTAGAAGAAGCATCCATAATACTTTTATACATCGTAATTTGGTCGCTATTGTAATCTTTAAAAGACTTATGCGTGGAGTTTTGAGCATAAGCCCAGGTTTGGTGCCAGATGTATTTGACATTCGGGTTGGTTGCTCTTTCTTTCACATACTTATATAGCACAGGAAGAGGCTCTGCATAGGTCTCGAACAATCCTGATTTCCCACTGGCTTGCTGCAAGCTGATATAATCCCATTTTTCCTCTGCTAATGCATAAGAAATAGATTTTTTTGGTGTGGTTACTTTTTTCCCGGATAAATCAATTTTACGGTAACTATATACCTCTTTATCCTCCTGAATATTTTTTACATGCAAATCTAAAGGTGCGCCGCCGATATATAAATTGCCTATAATTACTTTATACCCACCAGCTTTTGCTAAACCATACAAATAATGTTCAACAGCATCATCAGAGAAACTATTCCCAATAGCCAATATTCTCACAATACTATCTTTATTTACTTTCCAGGATTTTTCTTTTGTGATGGCACTACCAGGAGAGGTCGCAAAAACACTAAAACCGCTTACGGTTAAAATGAGTAACAGGTAAATTTTTAAAATCGAATTCTTAAATGTAGCTTTCATTATATCTATAAAATTTGAGCAGCTTAATTTAGCTGCTATAGTATCATCTTTCAAACTAACGAGAATTTGGGCAATAAAAAAAGACAAGAGCATAAATTCTCTTGTCTTTTACCTCCAAACCTACATTTAATGCAGAACTGTTTATTCACTAATATTCTTTAAGTATTGAGCTTGCTGAGCTTAACATACTTTTCATACAGCTTTTTATAGATTTCAACTTTTTCAGGTTCAGGGGAATAAACAACATCAAAACCAGAAGACATCTCCTGTTGCGCCTGATTAATATTATTATAGATACCTGATGCGGTTGCAGCAAACATAGCAGAGCCTAATGCGCAGGCCTGTTCACTTCTTACCACTTTGATCTCCATATCAAACACGTTAGCTAAAGTTTGCATTACAAAAGCTGATTTTTTCGAAATTCCACCCAGGGCTATTACCTTTTCTACTGGCACTCCTTCGGAAATAAATCGATCTGCTATAGCTTTGGAACCAAAAGCCGTAGCTTCTACAAATGCCTTGAATAAATGAGCTGCACTGGTTCCCAATGACAGCCCCGCAATTGCAGACTTTTGTGTATGGTCAACATCAGGGGTGCGTCTGCCATTTATCCAGTCTAATGCTACCACATCATCTTCAGTCAGGGGCAATGCTGCCGCCTGTTCAGAAAGATAAGGCAACATGCCATCGCTTAGCTTTTGAAAATCCTTCTCATCGATTATTCCTTCAGAGAGCACTTTAAAAGGTTCCAGTAGCAGTTTTTTAAACCAATGGTAGAAATCGCCGAAAGCAGATTGTCCTGCCTCCATCCCTAACATACCCGGAACAATAGAACCATCAACTTGTCCGCAAATTCCTTTTACCAGATGACCTGCATGTTTAGCCAAAGGAGCAGTTAGCATATCGCAGGTAGAAGTTCCTATCACCTTTACTAAAGTATAAGGCTCTATTCCGGCACCAACGGCACCGAAATGTGCATCTAAAGCCCCAACGCCAATCACAACATCTTTTGGAAGTCCTAATTTCTCAGCCCATTCAGCAGAAATTATACCTGCTGCCTGATCAGAAGTGTAAGTATCTTCGTACAATCTATTTCTTAATCCAGAAAGCTTACTATCTAAATTACTTAAGAACTCATCAGAAGGCAAACCTCCAAATTCCTCATTCCACATGGCCTTATGCCCTGCCGTACACCTGCTTCTTTTCAGTTCTAAAGGATGAGTATTACCTACCAACAAAGCTGGCATCCAATCGCAATGTTCTACCCAGGAAAAAGCATGTGCTGCAACTTTATCGTCTTCTCTAAGTATATGTAATATTTTAGCCCAAAACCATTCTGCCGAATATAAGCCACCAGAATATTTTGTAAAATCTATGCTCCAGCTCTTAGCTAATGTATTAATCTCCTCGGCCTCCGCATTTGCCGTATGGTCTTTCCATAAAACAAACATCGCGTTAGGATTATCTCCAAATTCCGGTAATAATGCCAAAGGCGTTCCGTTTTTATCAACAGCTACCGGGGTAGAACCTGTTGTATCAATTGAAATCCCTTTAATATTATCTATTATTTCTTTAGATATACCAGACAAGACATTTTTGATGGTGTTTTCCATCCCCTCGATATAATCCAGGGGGTGTTGTCTAAATCTAGATTGCTGAGCATCACAATATTTCCCTTCTTTCCATCGTGTATAGAAGTGGACCGAACTAGCCATTTCCTTTCCTGAAGATGCATCAACAAGTAATGCTCTTACAGAGTCGGTTCCATAATCTAAACCGATGACATATTTTGCTTCCATTTTGACCATTAATAGTACATTTTCCCTTCATGGTCTACATCCCCACAGAAATGAACCTGAATACCCATTTCTGAAAAAGCAGCTGCTTTAATTCTGCAAGCTTTATGGGCCGCAGCAGTGTCGGTTGCATATACTACCTGAATATGGTTTGCTTTATGACGGGCCATCATCTGGTCTCTGCCTACACCATCTAAAGTTGCATGCATAATTGGCCATTGCGGATTAGTCATGTCCCATCTTCTTTGAGTTTCCTCCTGAGGTAATAAAACACATTTCCCTACCCCTAAGTCGCAATGTAATTGGTTGTCTTTGATATAAATTCTGCTCCACACCAGGTCGCCTGGCTTGCTTACTCCTCTTAAGGTACCACCTCCAAAGCGGAAAAACATAGCCGGTTGTCTTATACTGTCTGCTCCTTTATAACCATCTATAAAATGTGCTGCCGGTGCTGCGCCTGAAATTAAGAATACCCAAACAAAGTCATCCGCGCCTTCACCTTTGAAATGTTCGCCATAACGTAAATCGTGAAGGGTATTTTCTCCGGACATGCCAAGCTCTTTCCATAATCTATAGGTCACTAAAGCATCAATACCGGCACATTCGTCCACTTCATTAAAATGAGGCAATGCTTCGCCAGCAAATAATTCTTTCCCTGTTTCTGAATAGGCAGGTGGTCTTTCCTGATTATTTAATAATCCTTCTACTAAATCACTTGCCGGAACAAGATCTTTTAACCCTTGCTGATACTGTATCCCAATGGTGTCACAACCAAATTCATCTGCCAGACGTAATGAAGCAATGTACATTTTACATTGGATGAGGGTTTGGTTACGGGTTAATTCTGTCGCTTCATCCGTTCCCCAATTAAACTTCATTCCTTTATCTAACAACCACTCCAGTACTTTCTCAGCTTCCTCATCTTTCACTTCCAGCATTTTAGCGTAAAGTGTAGATTGACTTAAGCGTTCTTTATAAATTCCTGTGGCATGCAACAAATCGTCAGGAACGATGGCATTAAACATTCCCATACATCCTTCATCAAAAACACCCATAATGGCTTTTTCTTTGCGAATTTTGCGTCCAAATGCTCTGCCTGTTTCTTCATCTTTAGCAGGGATATTCGCATCTACTAAAGATTTAACATGGCTTTCATCCTGGGTAACTTTGCCAGTTGTTAGCCACTCATTTAATCCTTTTTTAAAAAACTCATCCGTAAAATCTTCGCTCCATAAAAAGCTATATTCTACATTTGCTTTAGTTAAAGATCCTGTAAGATTTAAAGCTCCTACCAAACCCGGAAACTGGCCACTCCAGTTAGCAGCAATCAGGATGGGGCCTTTATGTGTGATTAAGCCTGCCAAAACATGGTGGCTATATTGCCAAACGCTTTCTGCAACGATTACTGGTGCATTTGGGTCGATAGTTTTAAAAACCTCTATTCCCATACGCTGGTAATCTATAAACCCATGTTGCTTTTCTGCATCATAATCATGGGCTCTTTTCACCTTCCAGCCTTCTGCTTCAATAGCTATTGCTAATTGTTTTTCCATTTCTGCCTGGGCAGGCCAGCAGCTTAAATTAGCGGAAGGTCTTAAATCTCCGCTACATACCAGGTAAGCTTGTTTTTCTTTATATGTTGTCATTGTCATAGAATTAAGATTTATTAAAGGCTAAATTTTATTTCCAGTTCGTCTTTTAAATCATTGTATCGGTTGGTCAATGCATTGATGTCGTCCTTAATATTACCATCAAAAGCGCCAATCCCTTTTCTTCTGGTGAAGGTAGAAATATCAAAACCTCTTTCCTGCAGACAATACTTTGCAATGGTTGGATAGACATTATGCATAGGATCCATATTATCGATAAAGAACTGCTGCACCTTATCTACTTGCTGTTTCAGGCTTTCGTTGTTGTAATTGTTGCAAAGCCAAACTACCAATTCCGGGAAGAAATTCCCCTGTATACAGGAAAGACCTGCAGATCCGGCTTTTAAAGACTCAACAGCGTGTGCCATGTAAGCATCGTACAAACCAAATTCATGACCTTGTGTGGCTGCAATCTTGGCTCT
>JAZQRF010000162.1:0-10867 GCA_045629485.1 Pelobium sp.
CAGAGAGGTCTGGAGTTTTACCCCCATCAAATACCGCTTTATCACCTTTATTTATTACCGGGCTGTTAGCTAATAAAGTATAGTTTCCGTCTGTAAAAGGTGCTGTAGTAAAGTCTGGTGCATTGACAAATACCTGCGCTGCTGTTATACCAGAAGCGCTTAGGTTGCCATTTAAAATACTGGTTTGCTCTTGTACTAAGCTATAGCTAATTACCGCACTAGAAGAACTCTGATTAGCTATTCCAGTGCTATTACCTAGTAGCACACTATTTCTTATGATTGGGTTAGATGAATAATTGTAAAAGGCCCCACCCTCAGTAGCTTTATTTCCCGAAATTGTAGCATTAGTAATTACCGGAGAAGAACTACTGTTATACATCCCTCCTCCTGCGGCGGTAGCTTCATTTCCTGTAATTAGCACATTGCTAATTACAGGAGAAGAATTCACGTTATTATTTATTGCTCCTCCATTATAGGCATTATTTCCCCTAAATAAGGTATTATTAATTATAGGAGAGGCATTATTTGAATTTTCCATTGCCCCGCCATTATAAGCTGTGTTTTCTAAAAACACAGTATGATTGATAACTGGAGAAGAATATTCGGCATTATTCATTCCTCCACCACCGCCGGCATAATTTGCAGTAAACACCACATGATTAACAGCCGGAGAAGAATTGAAATTTAACATCCCTCCACCATAATTTCTTGGCGTTCCTTTACCATTCACTAATATATTGCTACCGGAATCATCGCCATTTGCGCCTGTAATCGTAAATCCGTTAATCTCGGCTGTTCTAACGGCATTTGCACTTACCACCACATGATAGGTATTGTCTGCCTTATTTCCTTGTATTCCTATATCTCCTGATAAAATACTTTTATTTGCAGAGAGGCTTAAATCTCTTTGGCTTAATGCAGTTTCGGTACCTGCAAAACCACCATAAACTTTTACATTATTTACTAAAAGAAATGCTTTATCTCTTGGGTCTGTTGGGTCAGGCGTAAAGCTCTGTCCATCTTCTGGAGTATATACTGGCTTGTACGTACCTCTGGCTACCCATATTTGCTCTATTGCTGGGTTAGAATGAGCAGCAACTAATGCATCAGCCAGTTCAGCGTAAGCATTATTCCAGCCGGCACCAATTCCTGTGCCTTCTGGTTTAACATATACTACCCCATTAATATCTGGAGCTGCATTAACTACAGTACCTAATTCCTGAAACTCATAGGCACCTAAATCTACCCCTGTATTTCTAATACGCGGCTTATTGGCTAAATCTTTCGTTGTAGATACAAAAGTAATTTCGCCATAATTAATTGCTAAACTGCTAGGTTGCAAAGTATAATTGCCTCCTGTAAAAGGTGCTGTACTAAAATTAGGGGAAAGCGTAAATAATGGATCAGTAGTGTTTGGTAAATTATTTAAATCTCCACCTCCATACGCATAACCATCTACCAGACTATTGGTAATTACAGGAAGAGAAGAAACATTATGAACACCACTACTATTCTCATAAATTATACTGTTTTTTATTTGCGGTGCAGAAGAACCAGTGTTAAATATTACACCATTACCTGTAGCGCTATTACCTGCTATTGTAACATGCACAAGCGCAGGGCTTGAAGCATTATTATGTAATGCTGAACCGTTAGTAGCTTTATTTCCAGATATTACGCTGTTTGTAATAGAAGGATTAGAGTTTGCTGCATTAGTTATAGCCCCGCCATTAGTACCGGTATTTCCCGAAAAAATGTTATTTATAATTACAGGAGAGGAAGCCGAGGCATTAGATAAAGCCCCACCATTAGTACCTTTATTAGAAATAAACTCTGTATTTAAAATTGTTGGAGAACTTGAGGTATTAAACATTCCACCACCTTGGGCGGCCTCATTATTTAAAAAACGAACATTATTAATTAATGGAGACGATAAAAAGTTATAAATACCACCGCCATGCAACTTATTAATGTTTTTTGCATTTACCGTAATGTTTCCAGTCCTATTAGCATAGCCACCAGTAATAGTAAAACCATTTAACTCGGCCAACCCAACATTATCTGCGCTGATAACAATATGGTTGGCATCGGCTAAATCCATTATAGAATTGTTATTTAAATCTCCAGATAGTATACTGGCATTAGCTGTTAAACTTAAATCTCTTTCGGTTAAAGCAGTCTCTGTACCGGCAAATCCACCATATACTTTTACATCTTTTACCAAAAGGAAAGCATTGTCTGCACCTTGATTTGTGCCATAATTAACACCATCCTGAGGGCTATAAAGAGGTAAGTATTTACCGCCCGCTACCCATATATTTAATACATTATTGTTCCAGTTACTTTTAGTTGTATTAGCCCATAGTAAAGCGTCTGCCAGTTCTCCTATAGCATTGCTCCATGATGAGCCATTACCTGTACCGCCTTTTTTAACGTATAATGTATTATTGGCAGGCATATATTGTATTACCGGACTCTCATAAGCTCCTAAATCCACATTGGTGTCAAAAACACGAACGTTACCAGCAATATCTTTTGTTATAGCACTCAGGTTAGGCAGTTTAACACCATCAAATAAAGTTCCATCTCCTGCATTAAACGCCACACTTCCTTTTTTCAAAGTATAATCTCCACCAATAAAAGGTGCTGTATTTTGATTTAGAGGAGCTGTAAATACATTAGTAAATGCTACACCTGTCCCTATTAAATTACCATTGGCAACGTCTGTATTACCCTGTACTAAGCTATAATTTACAGCAGGGGTTCCGTTTTCGTTGTTAATACCAGTATTATTTCCCAAAATAATACTATTTCTAATTAAAGGTGCAGATGACTGGTTATACAATCCTCCACCGTTTGGAGCATTATTACCAGATATGGTAACATTTGTTAATACTGGATTAGTACTACCAGTTATACTGATACCACCCCCAAAAGTAGCCACATTACCTGTGAACAAGCAATTCGTAACTATTGGATGAGCATTTATGGTATTAAACATACCACCTCCATATATTCCCCTGTTTCCAGAAAAGGTTATATTGGTAATTATCGGAGAGGAATAGATCACATACATCCCTCCACCATTTTGCCTGTTTATGTTTCTGCCGTTAACAACAATAGTACCTGAACCGGCTGCATTACCGTGGTAAATACTAAATCCATTAATCTCTGCGGCACCAACACCACCAGCACTTACCAAAACATGGTAGGCATTGTCTGTAGCATCATTGGGTACACCAATATCACCAGATAATATACTTGCATTGGCTGAGAAGCTTAAATTTCTATCGCTTAAATTTGCTTCTGTACCTGCAAAACCGCCATAAACTTTTACATTATTTACCAAAACAAAAGCTTTGTCTCTAGGGTCTGTTGGGTTAGCATTAAAACCTTCTCCATCTTGTGGGGTATATAATGGTTTATAGGTACCGCTAGCCACCCAAATTTGCTTTATCTCTGGGTTGGCACCCGCAGCCACTAAAGCATCTGCCAGCTCTTTTGTTGGACTGCTCCAGCTATTTCCTGTACCATTTGTTTCATTTATATTAACAAATAATACCCCTTCAGAATTGGGGGTTTGCGCCCGTAAATTAACACTACAAATAAAGATTGCAGCGAATAGTAAATATTCTTTCATATTCATTTAAGGTATTTAAGGTATTTAAATTTTTAAAATTAAGTTTTTTAATTTAAAGTTCCCAATAGTTAAGAAATTAGATTATAAAAAACACAACCTAACACAGATAAACAACTAATAATTAACATACTAACATTAAGACTAATTGTTGAATAATTTAAGCTCTGGTTGATTATAATTTTACTTTGGCATTAAGAGATCTACCATCTGTCTCAATCAATCTTTTTCAACAAAAGCTCAAGTCTCCTCTCGCTCTAAGCTATCCCTCTAATGACTTGCGCTAGTGTAGAATAGTTCCAACTACTGGAGGTTGTTATTTATAAGACAGTATGAAGAAAAATTAAAAGAAAATAAGTAAAGATTTTAGCATATTAATTATGATGAGTTTTTGACAATAAAGCTTTTTTTCTTTTTGAGTTTTATACTACCGAATTATTATATGTTGTGACACGTGACCTACTTTATTTTTGAGCATCAATTTGCAAAAGCTAATAGTTGGAACACAAGGCTATAATGACGGCAGCATTTAATTCTTTCGCCAGTATTGCTCAAAAAATTTGCTGTTATCGGCGGCATCGAAATAAAGAGTACGATGTTTGATAATTATAGGAAGCTTCCCTGATTTTTCCATTCGGTAGACTGAGAACGCAAAGATAAAGATGGGAAATTTGACTTTGAAAAACTTAACAAAGAACTTAACTTTTTGAAGAGAAAACTTGAAGAGCATTTGACCATTCAGGAAAAAGAAGCAAAAGTAAGAGTTAAAGATAATTTATATGCACATTTAATTGAAAAGTTTAATAGCTCTGATTTTAATACAACAATAGTTGATACTTAGAGCTTTATGATATAAAATTAGAATTTGGACGCGATGCGGTAAGCAATGAAATTATCTTGATAGATGAAATATCTGGTGGTAATATGCGTGTTTATAAAAATGGCGAATATTGCTCCATTAGCTCTAGAGAAAGATTTTCTTGGATAAAAGAAACGCTTTTAAAAAACAAAAGCAGTAGAAATTTCTACTGCTTTTGTTTTTTTTGGAAGCTATTGCCATCCTGGGTTTTGAATCCAATAGTCTTTCATAATATCCATCTGACTAATTGGAACAGGGAAATAATAAGATTTAAACTTTCTTTTAGCCCCAGCACTATTATGTGCAATCTGTGGAATAACAGTCTCTGCAATTTCCCATCTTATCAAATCATTATACCTTAATCCTTCAAAAGCTAACTCTACCCTTCTTTCTTGTCTTATATTCTCTCTGGTTAAAGCTGTTCTGTCAGGCAGGTTTACTCCTGGTCTCGACCTCACATCGTTTAAGGCTTTTAATGCTCTTGCATCTCCGCCTTGACGGCTTTCAAACATCGCCTCTGCATACATCAATAATAAATCTGCATATCTTATTTTAACAAAATGCTGATCACTTAATGTTGCACCAGTTGCATTACTAAGAGAAGTATTTACCCATTTCTTAAATGCCATTCCAGAAAATGGAATTACCCCTTCTGCAAAACTTCCAGTCTGCTGGAAACCGTTAGGATTATAAGCCCAAGGGTCGCCTGCCTCAAAAATGGTCATTTTTCTTCTTGGATCTCCGGTTTCATAAGCATTTAGCAAATCCTCCGTCGGGAAAACAGACATCCTGTTTCCGATAACCTGGTCTAAAGAGTGATAATCATTTGGGGCCAAAAACTGAACAGAAAACATAATTTCTTTATTGTCTCTTTGCTCACCAAAAAATATCCCAGCGTAATTATTGTGTAATTCAAAAGGATTGGCTGCATCACCAATTAAAGACCATGCCTCATCTGCAGCATCTTCAAACATTTTATTGTTTAATAGCACTCTTGTTTTTAACGCAATTGCCGACCCCTTAACTGGCCTGCCTGTGGTATAAGCCACATTTGGCAAATACGATATTGCTAAATCTAAATCATCAAGTATTTGATTTACTATTACTGATTTTGGAGACCTTAGCTGCTTGGCAAAATCTTCATTTAAATTTGCGGCAGTTAATCGTAAAGGCAAATCGCCATATAATTGTGTTAATTCATTATAGTAATAAGCTCTTAAAAACAATGCTTCGCCTTTCATTTTATTCTTAGAGGTCGCACTAAAATTTACACCATCTATATTATCTAAAAAGTAATTACAATCTGCAATCCCTTGAAAACATATATCCCAAGTTTTACTTACAA
The DNA here is from genome assembly GCA_045629485.1 of Pelobium sp. Taxonomy (GTDB): domain Bacteria; phylum Bacteroidota; class Bacteroidia; order Sphingobacteriales; family Sphingobacteriaceae; genus Pseudopedobacter. The sequence continues at coordinate 5,842 of JAZQRF010000162.1, forward strand.
TACCTGTTGTAGATGGGCTATGGTCTCCTCTCATTACCACTTCGAAAGATTCGTAGCCAGAAGTATTGTAACTATTGTCTGATAAACTTTCCCAATACAAATAGTTACCGCTTTGTGCTGGCCCGTTAGATAAAATGGGTTCTTTTAATTTAGCGTAGCAACCAATTAAAATCTTATTGGCATCTGCTTCTGTTTTCATGAAGCCGCTAGAGTTTGCATTCGTTAACGGATCCTTATCTAAAAAATCAGAACATGATGTTAATGATGCTCCTATAAATAATATGCTGGTGTATTTAATAATCTTTTTCATCTTCTGTTTCCTATTAGAAAGTTGCTCTTAAACCAAGTGAGTATAATTTTGCCTGAGGATAAATTGCTGCTCTTCCTCTTGCTGCAGATCTTTCAGGATCTATACCATCAAAGAAATTAGTGAAGGTTAGCAGGTTATCTCCAGATACGTAGATTCTTGCTTTAGAAAGACCTACTTTCTTTAGCGCAGCCTCTGCAAAGGTGTACCCAAATTGTATGTTTTTTAATCTTAAGTAAGATGCATCCTGAAGCCAGAAAGTTGAATTTTGTGTATTTGGCGCATAATTCTCGTTAAAAATATGAGGAATAGAGTTTGTAGAACCTTCGCCATTCCAGGCGTTTAACCAAAATGTAGGCGGCGGACCAGCTTGTCTAAACGGAGCCACTCCCCATTCGCTTAAATAAATCTTACGGCCCTGTACACCTTGTAAAAACAAGCTTAAATCAAACCTTTTATAATCAGCACTTAAGTTTATACCATAATTAAAATTAGGGAAAGCACCATCAACAATGGTCCTGTCATACTCATTTATTATCCCATCTGGTACACCGTTTGGTCCGCTTACGTCTCTATATTTCATATCACCAACTTTTGGAGACCAGTTTGGTGTACTTGGAGAATTGGCTAATTCCGCAGCATTCTGATAAATTCCATCAAAAATGTACATAAAGTAGGTATTAAACGGCAATCCCTCTTCTTTAAGTTGTACATTACTAATGTTACGTGGCCCAAATTTAACTAGCTCATTCTTATAAGTCTCGAAATTTAGAGAGACACTATATCCAAAATCATTAACCTTATTTTGATGACCTAATATAAATTCCAGTCCTGTATTTTTCATTTCACCATCATTTACAGTTGGTCCGCCCAAACCAATAAATCCTGGAACCTGTAGTTCACGCAAAATGTCTGTTGTAGTCTTTGTATAAGCATCAACAGAACCAAATATTTTAGAATTCAATAAATCAAAATCTAAACCTACGTTGGCAATGGTAGTAGTTTCCCATTTGATATTTGGGTTATTTAACTCGGTCATTCTTAAACCTTGTTGTAATACCCCGTCTATATAATAGTTACTGGAGTTTAAAACCGGCTGGTAAGGATAAGGCTGTTGCTCGCCACTAATTAGCCTGTTAATATTCTGATTTCCTAGCTGCCCCCAGGATAATCTTGCTTTTAAGTTATTGATTACAGGATTGCCTATTAAGAAATCTTCCTGAGAAATTCTCCATCCTAATGAAGCTGACGGGAAAAAGCCCCATCTGTTACCTGCACTAAATCTGGATGAACCATCGTATCTAAAATTAGCTTCTAATAGGTATTTCTCTTTATAATTGTAATTTAATCTTCCGAACAAAGATTGAATTGCCCATTCCCAATTATAACCGGTAACAGTTTGCCCTGTTGGCGAATAAGCTGCAAACTCGGTTAAATCTGTAGTAGGCGCATCTCTTTTGAAACCCTGTAAGCGGTTAAAATTAAAGCTCTCCTGGCTTACTCCTCCTAATAAATTAAAGTTATGGTCTTTACCCATAGTTTTGGTATAATTCAATGTTCCGTAAAGCGTATACTGTACGTCTTTTTCGTTATTGATGGTTAAGTTATTAGTACCAACAGCGCCATTCCATGGTGCCTGCGGACCATAAACTCCGTTAGCATCTGCAACATATAAGTAAGATGGAATACCGTAGGCATGGCTATAGGTTTGCAAAGTATTAAGCTTTACCCCTCCTCTAATTTCACCTTTTAAGCCTGGTAATATATCTACATTTACATTTGCAGAAGCCAAAGCATAATAGCTCTCTAAATCTTTCCCTCCGTTCTCTGCCATAGCTACCGGGTTTTTATTTCCTCCCTCTTTGGCAAAAGCTTTAGAAGCATATCTTCCACTACCGTCTGGTAGTAATGGCTTAAAAGTAGGACTAGCTGCCAGGGCACTTAATACCTGATCTTCAGAAATAGCTACATCATAATTATGATTATTCCCTTTAGAAAAGTTAATATTTGTACCAAAACTTACCTTCTTACCTAAGTCGCTTTTGAAGTTAAATTGAGCATCATATCTCTTATAAGAGGTACCTATTAAAATACCATCCTGGTCTAAGTATCCCAAACCAAAATTATAAGTAGTTCCTTCCTTTCCACCGTTTACACTTAAAAAGTGCTGTTGCATAGGCGCCGTTCTAAAAACAGCATTTGTCCAGTCAAAACTGGGATATAAGTTTTGATCTCCGTTTCTGTAAAGATCAATTTCCTGTTGGGTGTATTTCTGGTTAGTACTTAAACCGGTATGGTCTATGGCACTATTTAACATCTCCATAAACTGCACAGAGTTGGTAACCCTGTCATACATAGAAGTTGCTTTCTGGTTGCTTAAGTTTAAAGTATAGTCTACATTTAAACGACCCGCTTTACCATTTTTGGTAGTAATTAAGATTACCCCTACCGCAGCTCTTGAGCCATAAATAGAAGCAGAAGAAGCATCTTTTAATACTGATACGCTTTCTATCATATTAGGGTTTATGGTATTTAAGCTACCTTCTACCCCATCAATCAATATTAGAGGATTATTTCCTGCCCCACTAAATGTACCCTGCCCTCTAATCTGAATATTGGCATTTTCTGATCCGGGCTGACCAGAGTTTTGTGTTACCTGTACCCCTGGCATTCTACCTTGCAACAGCGAAGTTGTATTGGGCGACTGTCTGGTAATTAATTCTTCTCCACCAACAGAGCTTACAGCACCTGTTAAGTTTACTTTCTTTTGGGTACCGTAACCTACAACTACAATTTCATTTAAGGCTTTAGCCTCTACCTGAAGCTGTATTTTAATACTGGATTGCTTATTAATACTTACTACCTGGCTTATATAACCCATGTAAGTTACTACCAATTTCCCATCCTCAGAGGCTTTAATACTGAAATTACCATTGGCATCAGTAATGGCGCTTTGGTCTGCCTTACCCTCTACCTTTACAAAAACACCGGGTAAAGGTCCCTGGTCATCATAGACATTCCCTGTAATTGTTTTTTCGTTCTGAAAATAGTTAGTCTTAACCATGTTCTCTCTTACAAGAATTACTTCTCTCGCTCCTGCATTTACATAAGCAGTGGCTAGAAAAGCAAAGAAAACTAAAGACTTTTTAGAACGCGTTAAAATTGGTTTGAATTGATTCCGCATATAATATAAAATTGGTTCACATAGGTATTTAATGATCCCATCTTTTGCAATTATCCATCAATAAATGCTCAGATGATTAGTTTGCAATTATCACTCATTTAGCTGCTTTATAATTAATAGAAAACGTCTTATTTATAAGCAATTTTAGCATTCCGGGTAAAAACGATGAGAGATTCCGTTAAATAGAGCCGTAAAGAGATTCCTCTAAGGCAACCAGAATTAGACAAAGCTGCTTAACCTCATTTGTGAATCTGTGCCAGGTTGATACGCATTCAACCAGTTAGATTGTCGCAATCACACCCTTATGGGGCTCCATACTTTACTTGATTTGTAAATTAAACTATACTTGCTAAATAGGGCCAGTCTATCGAAACTAAAGGCTTTGGCCATAGGGAAGAAAAGTCAGGTACAGACCAAGGCTTTTTCTTACAAGACATGAGCTAGATAAGGAAGATAAACAACAGATATGGAAACAAAAAAGGTTTTAAAAACTTGCCCAAAAGGACATCAGTATTATAAAAGCTCTGACTGTACAACTTGCCCTGTTTGCGAAAAAGAACGAAAACCTAAAGACAATTTTCTTTCATATCTCGCTGCCCCTGCAAGAAGGGCGTTGGAAAGAGAGCATATCAAAACATTAAAGGACCTGAGTAACTATAGTGAAAAGGAAATTTTAGCCTTCCACGGGATAGGAAAAACCACCATCCCTAAATTGAAGGAGCTGCTTTCGAATGAGGGACTAACTTTCAAAAAACAATAGTGCCATGCCAGATAATGACAAACCCAAAATGAGAGAAATTGTAGAACAATATTACTCTGGAAATTTCCAAATGATTATAGACAATGTTACGGATACTGTAACCTGGACGTCTCATAATATGTCTAATGTTCAACTTAAAAATAAACAGGAGCTTATAGAATTTTTACAAAACGTTCCGCTTGGGAGATTTACTTTTGAAAACAAAAAGTTCATTTTAGAAGCGAATAATGTTGTAGTTGAAGGAGTGTGCCACTATAATAATAAAGGCAGGCTTATTGAAAATTTTTATTGTGACATTTATACATTCAATAACAACAAAATTGAAAAGGTATCATCATATTTCATATAAAGATTGGAACACCACTTCCATAAATTTAAATTTTTGTTCGGTTTGTTTTCGTGAATTTCTAACCTTAATCTCTATACACCACTAAAGGCTTACCATCTACACAATCAACCCTTTCCACCAATTTATGTTTTATCTCCGTAGTCTTGCCTTCCTGTTCTGCCAGCCTGATGTTGAGCCTATTGTATAAGGATACTTGCTTCGCAGGTTCAGAGAAATTGGCAGTCCTCAAATATGGAACAACTTGGGACTCCCTTGCTTGATAATTAATGAGGGGAGCAAAGGCCCAGGAAGATATACCTGTGCAGGTTTGAGCATTCAAATAATTAATAATAAATTCATTTGCGGAGTTTATCAAGGCGGATGCCTCAGCGGGATCTACGTTCAATAAGTCGGATCGTAGCCATGTCGTTCTGTGAGCCAAGGAGT
>JAZQRF010000163.1:0-3524 GCA_045629485.1 Pelobium sp.
TTTAACTTACAAGCCGTTCTTAGTTTGGTAGCCCGTAGGGGAATCGAACCCCTGTTTCCAGAATGAAAATCTGGCGTCCTAACCCCTAGACGAACGGGCCGTTTTTATTTTTCGGTGTGCAAATATAGAAATAGGTTAAAATAAAGCAAAAATAATTTTAGTCTTTTTTAATAGTGTGTATTAGGGTAAATTGCAGCCCATTTAAGACGGAAACTAATTGCTATATTACCAATAGCTTCAGGTCTTATACTAAAGGGTGTGAAACATGAGAATTGCAATAAATGGTTTTGGGCGTATTGGACGAACAGTTTTAAAGTTATTATTAGAAAAGTCTAATATAGACATAGTCGCAATAAACGATTTAACAGACACACATACGCTGGGGCATCTTTTTAAATACGATTCTGTACATAGAAATTTTAAAGGAGACGTAAATTCCAATAAAGACCATCTTATTATTAACAATAAGATTATAAAAATATTTACAGAAAAAGATCCGGTAAACTTACCGTGGAGAAGCTTAAACATAGATTTAGTAATCGAATCTACTGGGAAGTTTCTAACGAAAGAATTAGCTTCGAAGCATATTATTGCTGGGGCTAAAAGAGTTTTACTTTCGGCACCAAGTCCTGATAAAGAAATTCCAACTATTGTTTTAGGGGTAAATGATGAGACTGCAAATTGGGATGAAAAAATTATTTCAAATGCATCCTGTACCACTAATAATGTAGCAGCAATGGTTAAAGTTTTGGACGATCACTGGAAAATAAAGGAGGGCTATATCACTACTGTCCATTCTATGACCGGAGATCAAAACTTACATGATGCACCTCACCGGGATTTGCGAAGAGCCAGGGCAGCGTCTGCTTCTATAATTCCAACTACTACAGGAGCAGCCAAGGCCATTACGAATATTTTTCCTTTATTAGAAGGCAAGTTAGGTGGTGCAGGAATACGTGTTCCCGTATTAAATGGTTCTTTAACAGATTTTACCTGTATTTTGGAGAAACAGCCTGAATCTGTAGAGCAAATTAACGAGGCTTTTAAATTAGCTTCAGAAACCACTCTTAAAAATATCTTAGAGTACACAGAAGATCCTATTGTTTCCGTAGATATCTTAGATAACCCACATTCTTGTATATTTGATGCCCAGCTGACATCTATTGTAGGCGGAATGGTGAAGGTGGTAGGTTGGTACGATAATGAATATGGCTATTCCAGCCGTCTGGCAGATCTTGCGGATAAAATCTCTACACAAATACATAAGAAATGATCAAATTTATAGAGACTAAAGATGTGTTAGCTTTACGCAACCATATTCTAAGGGAGGGGAAACTTAAAGACGAAGATTGTGTTTTTATAAACGATGATCATCCAGAAACTTTTCATTTGGGTTTTTTTAAAGGCGAAGAGCTGGCTTGCGTAGCTTCTTTCCACCCCCAGGAACATCAGGATTTTCCAGGCAAGGCCTTTCAGCTAAGAGGGATGGCTACCGCAGAAAATTTCAGAGGAAAAGGGATAGGAAATATGCTTGTTAATTTTGCAATTGTATATTTGCGTGGACGCAAGGTTAATTATATGTGGTGTAATGCAAGAAAAGTAGCATGGAAATTTTACCTGGGCTTAGGATTCGAATTTATCTCCTCAGAATTCGAAATAGAAGGAATAGGTCCGCACAAAACCATGTATTTAAAAATTCAATAAATAGAACCATAACAAATAAAGAATGAAAACTGTAGAAAACTTCAATTTTAAAGATAAAAAGGCTTTAGTAAGAGTAGATTTTAATGTGCCTCTTGATGCCGATTTTAATATTACCGATGACAAACGTATCACTGCCGCTTTACCAACCATTCAGAAAATATTAAATGATGGTGGGGCAGTAATTTTGATGTCTCACCTTGGTCGCCCTAAAGATGGTCCAACCAATAAATTCTCTCTTTCACACGTTGTGAAGCATTTATCTTCACTTTTAAATAAAGAAGTAGCTTTCGCTGATGACTGTATCGGGGAAGATGCCAAAACAAAGGCGGCTGCTTTAAAAGCAGGTGAAGTTTTATTAATTGAAAACCTGCGTTTCTACAAAGAAGAAGAAAAGGGCGATGAAGCCTTCGCCGAGAAATTATCTAAACTTGGAGATGTATATGTAAATGATGCTTTTGGTGCAGCCCACAGAGCACATGCTTCAACAGCGGTAATTGCAAAATTCTTTCCTGATGCTAAATATTTTGGTTACCTAATGGCTTCTGAATTAGAAAATGCCGAGAAAATATTAAACCATGCCGAGAGACCATTTACAGCAATTATGGGTGGTTCTAAAGTTTCCGATAAAATTCAGCTCATCGAAAGATTATTGGATAAAGTTGATAACCTAATTATTGGCGGTGGTATGACTTATACTTTCGTAAAAGCTTTAGGAGGTAATATTGGTAAATCAATTGTTGAATTAGATAAACAAGAACTAGCTTTAGATATTTTGAAAAAAGCTGAAGCTAAAGGCGTTAAGATCTTTATTCCCACAGATTCTTTAGTGGCAGATGATTTTTCTAACTCAGCAAATACGAAATTTGTTGAAACTAAAAATATTGATGATGCATGGGAAGGCCTTGATATTGGTTTAGAAACTAGAAAAAAATTCGCAAGTATAATTGCAGATTCAAAAACTATTCTTTGGAACGGACCAATGGGTGTTTTCGAAATGGAAACATTCGAAGGCGGTACCAGAGCCGTTGCCGATGCAATTGTAGAAGCGACTAAAAAAGGAGCTTTCTCCCTGATTGGTGGTGGAGATTCTGCAGCAGCAATCGCCAAATTTGGTTTAGAAAATGAAGTAAGCTACGTATCTACAGGAGGCGGTGCTTTGTTGGAATACATGGAAGGAAAAGAATTGCCTGGTGTAAAAGCTATAGAAGGATAGTACTCCGAAAGTAAAATAGTATAAAAAGGCAGGAGGGGTTATCTCCTGCCTTTTTTTGTAAAGAGTAATACAGGTTTACTTCTAATATAGTCTTTAAACGAAAAGAACGATTTTCATAATTGGCTCTAATCTTTCCTTACTTAGGATGAGTTGATAAAACAAAAGTTTCCTAAATTTTAAGAGACTTTGATTTTTAAAAACGGGCTAATCAAATCAATCTTAATTCTTTACTATAACGGTTTTCCCTCCTCTACCATGAATGCTAAATAATCTAAATGCCATCTGCCCGGTTGCCGTTAATGGCTTTGTATATTGTTTACTTCTTAGAGTGGGTGTTGTCCCATCAGTCGTATATCTTATTATAAATCCGGGAAACTGGCTATTAGCTTCAATCATGCCGTTATTTATAGCTATTCCTACTTCTGGTATGCGATATTTATAATCAAAATGATAATCTAATCTCGGCAATTCTCTTTTTGCTAAGACATTTAAAAACTCTGAATACGCTTGTTTGTAGATTGGAGTTTCTAATGTATTCTCTTTAATTTTTGCCCATTCAGGATCTTTAGCCCAAGCTCTTTCTGCAAAACTTAACAATCTTGGGAAA
>JAZQRF010000164.1:0-3013 GCA_045629485.1 Pelobium sp.
AATTATAACAAAGCGTGTTAGCTTAATGGTAATAAGGTAGCGTTTATGTCAAGCTAAAGCAGACCCATTAAATCCCTATATGGGCAACAGAAAGTAGCTTAACGAAAGTAGGCAGATCAAGTCTGCCTACACAGGATGAACTACGTAAAGTTCTCCTTTTTTATATTACAAAAATTGGAAATTTATTTGGATTTTAACACAGTACCTTTTTGCGGAAAAAAGTAAATGCCAATGCCCGGCAAGAGGGCAGAAAAGGATTGAGGGCGGGGAATTATATATGAATTTAACGTTTAGTGTAACTTATGAAAAATACACCAGGAATAATATTATTAGCCTTTATAGCTGTATTTATTACAGTTTCTTGCTCTCAGAAAGTGCTGGAGAAAGGATCTTATTTTAAAAGTGCAGAAACTGTTTTAAAACATCAGCTAAAAGAAGAAGCAGAGTGGGCAATGCAACAGCAGCCCGTTACTGTTACTTCGTCTTCTTCGGTCAGAAGCGCCGGAGGTAAAAATGACTTTTACTCCGAAGGTGATTATTGGTGGCCTGATCCTCAAAATCCAGAAGGGCCTTACATTCAAAGAGACGGGATGACCAACCCTGATAACTTTGTTGCCCATCGTTTAGCCATGATCCGCTTTAGCAAAATCATTGGCTCTTTAGCTACAGCTTATAAGGTAACAGGCGATGAGAAATATGTTAAGCATGCTCTTTTACATTTAAATGCGTGGTTTGTAAATAAAGAAACCATGATGAATCCAAACCTGTTATATGCTCAGGCCATAAAAGGCAGGTTTACAGGCAGAGGAATTGGCATTATAGATACTTTGCACTTAATAGATGTGGCACAGGGAATCCTGGTGATGCACTCTAAAATTGAAAATAAGAACCTCGTGGCACTAAAAAGTTGGTTTACTTCATATCTATCCTGGTTAATGAGTCACCCATACGGGGAGGCAGAAATGAATGCGAAGAATAATCACGGTACATGTTTTATCCTGCAGGTGGCCTCATTTTCTAAATTAACGGGAGATGAGAAATTAATGAAATTCTGCAGCGACAGGTATAAGAATGTTTTATTGCCAAACCAGATGGCTGCCGATGGAAGTTTCCCTCTTGAAATGGCTCGTACAAAACCATATGGTTATGCCATTTTTAATTTAGATGCGTTGACGGCTTTGTGCCAGGCATTATCCACAAAAGAAGATGACCTTTTTGCATATCAAACCGCCGATGGAAGATCCATTAAAAAGGGGATAGAATTTATGAATCCTTTTATTGCAGATAAAAGTAAATGGCCTTTAAAACCAGATGTGATGTATTGGGAAGAATGGCCCGTTGCACAACCTTTTTTAATTTTCGGAGCAGGAGCTTATTTTAAACCTGAATGGCTGCAAACCTGGGCTAAGCTGGAGCATAATTCTAAGGTAGAAGAAGTCGTTAGAAATCTGCCTGTTAAATATCCTTTAATTTGGATAAATTAAAGCATTAAAATAACTCTGGTTGCAAAAATAACATAATAATAAGTAAGTTTTGATTAACATTAAGTAAAGGAAAAATAAGATTTTAGGCGATTAATATTATGAAAATATATACTAAACAGAATTGGTTAAAGATAATTGCATTGTGTTGCGTTGTGGTAACAATTAGCTCGTGTTCAACACAGTTAAATAATAAAAAAGTGATTGATCATGCCCAAAAACAGACAGATTTATTATTAACTGAAATCCCAAAAGCCGAAAATAAAAATGGCACATTAGTTACTCCCAGAACTTTTGAACATGGGAAACTAGTACTTGTTGCTCCAAGAGACTGGACAAGCGGTTTCTTTCCCGGTACAATGTGGTATTTGTACGAGCTTACTAAAAACGAAAAGTGGAAGAAAGAAGCGCAGGTTTATACTGAAAAAGTAGAACAAGAGAAGTTTAACGGAAAGACTCATGATATGGGCTTTAAAATCTATTGCAGTTTTGGTAATGGCTACCGTTTAACTAACAATCAATCTTATAAAGACATCATTATTCATTCTGCCAAGACACTAACCACCCGCTTTAATCCAAATGTTGGTGCAATTAGGTCTTGGGACCACAATGCAGATAAATGGGATTTTCCTGTGATTATTGATAATATGATGAATTTAGAGTTACTTTTCGAAGCAACTAAGTTAACGGGAGATTCTGTTTATCATAAAATAGCAGTAGCTCATGCAAATACCACGTTAAAAAATCATTTCCGCCCAGATTACAGCACTTATCATGTAATTAGCTATAATCCAACAACCGGTGTTGTAGAAAAGAAAAATACTCACCAGGGTTATGCACATGAATCAGCATGGGCTAGAGGACAGGCTTGGGCTATTTATGGTTATACATTGTGCTATCGTGAAACAAAAGATCCGATATATTTACAACAGGCAGAAAATATAGCGAACTTTTTATTCTCGAATAAAAATATGCCGGAAGACTTAGTTCCTTATTGGGATTTTGATGTTCCTAACATAGAAAAAGAGCCAAGAGATGTTTCTGCAGCAACTATTATTGCTTCCTCTTTATATGAGTTAAGTACTTATAGCGAAAATAAAGAAGACTACTTAAAGAAGGCAAATAAAATTATTTCATCGGTACATAAAAAATATAAATCAGATTTAGGTACTAACAAAGGTTTTATTTTAGATCATAGTACTGGTCATAAACCAAGTAATGGGGAAATAGATGTGCCTATAAATTACGCTGATTACTATTACGTAGAAGCTTTGGTAAGAGCTAAGCGTTTAAATAACAAGGAAGCTGTTGTACAGTAATTAATATATTAATAAAAGAGCCACATTCATAAATTACGAATGTGGCTCTTTTGTTTAATTTAAATTTAAGTTGGAGAATGTAAAATAAACTGTGTCAAGATTAGAAATCACTAATTTAGATACAGTTTATTATGAGAAAAGAAGAACAGCTCGATTACGAGCTAATGAAACAGAAAGCCTTGGAGCAATTGCGCTCAGGTAAATCATTGTATG
>JAZQRF010000165.1:0-32268 GCA_045629485.1 Pelobium sp.
GATGACAATATCTGTATCCGCAACTTTTCCATCCCGCAATGTAAAAATAAACTGTGCTGCCCCGGCACCCTCAGTGGTGCTGATAGAAGTAATATCCAATATTCCGGAATCATCGTTAAGGATATTCCCTACAGATGATGCTTGAGTTATGGTAAGATTTCCGTTGTAGGTATTACTTAAATCGCTGATGGTGACATGGAAATATTCGTCGGATTCGACAATATTGTCACCTATTACTCTAACTGTTACCGGAATAGTTTGAGCAGGACCGCTAAAGGTTATTACTCTATCTTCTAGTAAATAATCTTCGTTTACAATGGCTGTTCCATTAGCTGTTTTAAAATTTAGGGTAAAACCGGTCGAAGTTTGGGCATCCAGTGTTACATTGAAGGTAAAGTCTGTATATCCAGAATCTCCCTCATTAAGTATAACAGATGGATTGATCTTTACTGTTGCTTTATCATTATCATATATATATACCCTGTTATTGCTTGCATTAACAGTGATATCCCCTCCCAATGGCGCACTGTATTTGCTTCTGAGATTGGATACGTTAAATAGTATGGTTTCTGTTTCTTCTAAGGTAGTATCATCAATAACCTCAAGAGTCAATTCTACTCCCGATGCTCCTGCCGGAATTACTAAAGTTCCTGTATTTGTACGGGTGTAATCTGAACCCTCAATCGCATTCCCGGTTAAAACATAGTCGATTTCAACATCTGCATCTGCAGTGATACCATTAGGAAAACTTAAAAAATATCTCCCGGAAACTTCATTCTCTTCGTATCCGTTTATGACGGAGGCAGTAATCTGCGCATTATCGTCGTTTACAATTGTACCAGTAGCTGATGAGGTGACTATATTATTACCACCAGTAGGGTTAGAGATTACAATATTAAAAGTTTCAGTTGTCTCTATAATATTATCAGTTGCTACTGGTATAGAGATATATGCTAGTGTTTGATTTGCAGGGATTGTAATTGTACCACTAAGATTGCCCAGAAAATCATTTGCGTCTGTAGTAGTATGGTTGATCGTATAATCTACAGAAATAGCACAATTAGAAGCAGCAGATAAAGTTACCGGGAAATTAATATTCGCTGTTCCACCTGTTCCCTCTATCACTCCACTTCCAGCAACACTTATATTTACAGTACTTATTGATACTGAGGAATGAGATAGAATATTATTACAACCAATTGTACCAGAATTACATTCATCTACCGGATTTGTTGGAGGTAAGTCATCTGCATTAGTTGCATCTGGATCTGTTACATCTGCCGGGCGCATGATACTTGCATTTACGGCTACCGTTCCGGCTGCAGGGTAACCACTTAACCTGCCGGTTATTTCAAATCTAATAACAGACTGATTCTGCATGTCCAAATTCAGAGTATAACTTGTTGCTGTCTGTACCGGATTACCTACAACAGCTGATGTAACAGGTTCGATTATAGATGAGACTCCAGAAACAACATACTCTGCAGGAAAATTAAAGGTAAACTTAGCATCCGTTACATTATCCGGACCATTGTTTCTTACTGTTACGCTATATCTAATATCTTCACCCACACAGTAAGATGTGGTTTTATTAGGTATGATACTTACAACCTGTAAATCCGCCTGTTTTAACTGGATATTTTGATAAGGGAAAACCGGAGAACTTACTACATACGTCCATGTATCTAAACCTCTGGCATTTCCAAAATCCCCCCCCCATTTATGGCCATTTATGGAACTGCTAATGCCATTAACATCTGTATATAATGGATTTGGCGGGTTTGTAGTCAAGGTAATATTTCTGTCATCCCAATAAACCAAATCCGTGGGTGCACCAACTCCATTTGTTCTGGTAATAATAATCCCATTTTTATTATTTTCTACATCTAAAAATGGAAAATGTACTTCTCCCCCAACAAGAGAAAGGCTCATATCAGCAGGATTAAATGTTAAATTTCCTGGGATAGGATTATTCTGTCCATTTAACCCATTCCAATAAATTTGGTTAGTGCCTGCTGAAGCAGAACCTGTAAGCCTTACGTCAATAGGATCATCGAATGATCCGTTTTTATTTACGTCGACTTTAAAAATATAACTTCCCGATTGGTTAATATCAAAAGTTATATAGCCCCCCAATGGATAGGCCCCTCCTGCATTCAATGTGCCCTCCTTACCTTTGAAAAGAAAGTTGCTAACTACCGGACTTACAGGCGCTTTCAATAACCACGTAGTATCGGAAGGAAGGCGAGGTCCCACTGAAGGAGTAGGAGCACTCATTGGTAAATCTAATGATGGTTGATTGAAAAATATTTTATGAGTTATATCTGAATCGGTATCTTTCACTTTCGGGCTATGCATACTCGTACCAGGTTCAGTTGTACTATTTACACTTCTATAAAGTGCATTTCCAGTATTATTTCTAAACCCTTTATTATTTACAAAAAACGTAAAGATATAACCTGCCTGCCCGTTATTATTTACATCATATTGATAACCATCTTTCGTTAAGATTTTAAATTTAGCATTAAAAAACGCAGCATAACTTCCCAAACATCCGCCAAATACATTCATAAAAGCTCTACCATTAATAAAACCTTTATTCTCCACATCTCTTACAGAAACATCAAAGGCTGATATGTAAGGTGTGTTGGTTGCCTGAGTCCATGGATCGCTAGCAAGTATAGCAGTAGGCATATTAGTAGTAAATCCACTCCCAGAACTGGGGGAAATAAAATCTATTTCCCATACTCCACCCTGACCTGCACCGACAACACGGGTATAAGGAATATATCCGTTAGTGGCAAAAGGGCCTGCGACTTCCTCAACTCTATTATTTATTAATCCATCTGTTGTGGTATAAGTAGTATCCGGAGCTCTTATATTTATTCTACCGCCTCCTTTTCCTTGTGCGCTGGAGGCTAAACACAACGTTTCCCCCGGGTTTAAAAAAACCTTAACTGTCCCTAATGTTGGAAAAGGATTATATTCTGTTGACCCCGTAACAGAAGTGCTTAGCAGAAAGGCCCTGTACCCACCGTTATCAGACATTTCCTTACTTCCCTCAGCCCTTAGGCTTTGAGAAAAGCCCAGACCGAATAGCAGGAATAAACTCCAAACAATTTTTACAAATTTCCCCTGTGTAGATTTAGAATCAAATAACAATGCGAGTGTTTTTACGTATTAGCAAACTGACTATTAAAAACAGACCTTCGGCTATATATGCAGAGAATCCATCTATCTAATAAATAATACCGCTTCGCGTTAATCAGCAAAGCTGCGTAATAATTTATACCGGCTTTTACGTAGGACTTTAAATTTTGTTACTTATTCTTCTGTCAATATGAGAAGTGCCAATAATCACATACTATTTAGATACTCCTGGCTGTTTTGATGATAGAGATAAATCAAATCATTTGCGAAAGAAATTGTCATTGGAAACAAAAAAACCTCATCAAGGAACTATAAGGGAGAGCTTATTATAGTTATTAATATTGGAGATTCATGTTAAGCTTCAACCATGAATCACAGGTAATATCAGGGAAAATCAATAGCGGTATTACTTAGACTATTAATGAAATAATTGTTATCGCACTTTATTCCTGCTCTATTTTGATTACTAATGTTGAGGACTTTAACCCATCAGCGCTGGCTTTTAGGCTTATAGTATCGGCGCTTTCTCCAGCTTGTATAATCGCCATTGCTAATCCATTAAATGCTTTACGATGATTTGCTTTAAACGATTCCATGCTGGTTGGAGAACCATTATCTACCCCTGCAAGGGTTGCATTTCCTGTAATCTCAAAATTGATTAACTGATCAGCATCAGAAATTAAATTCCCTTTTTCATCTACAACTTTTACTGTTACAAATGATAAATCCTTACCATCTGCATGAAGCACATCGCGGTCGGCCTCTAAAACAATTTTCGCAGGCTTGCCCGCAGTTTCAATGATTTTTTCTAAAACTATCCTTCCATTTTTTCTGGAGACTGCTTTTAAAACTCCAGGCTGATAATTTACACGCCATACGATATGCATATCATCATTTTGTTTAGATTTCACACCTAATGATTTCCCGTTCAGAAACAGTTCTACTTCATCTGCCTGATTGTAATAAGCCCATACATCTACAGTTTGCCCTATTTTCCAGTTCCAATGCGGAAAAACGTGTAAAACAGGTTCATCAGTCCACTCGCTTTTATATAAATAATATACATCTTTTGGAAAACCGGCCAGGTCTACAATTCCAAAATAAGAGCTTCTTGCCGGCCAGGGATAAGGGGTGGGCTCTCCTAGATAATCGAAACCCGTCCATACGTAAATGCCAGACACTGCCGGATTACTTTTAAAATTTTTAAGAGTTTCTTCATGACTTGAACCCCACGGAGTACGACAATTATCGTAAGCTGAACAGGTAAAGTCGGCATTTCCTGTGAGCAGAGGTTTATCCCATGCTGTTGGCCAAATCCTTATACTATCCGATGGCATATCGTAATGTCCACGAGTTTGCAAGGCAGAAGTAGACTCGGTAACAATTAATTTCTTCCCAGGATAAGTATGATGAAAATCCTTCCACTTATCGTGATTATAGTTATAACCTATAACATCCATCGCTCCGGATTGAATTAGGTTGTTATATAAATTCACATCATTATTTGCAGTTGTAATTGGCCTGGTGGTGTCTAAAGATTTTACTATTGCCGTTAATTCCCGGGCAATCACACGCCCGGTAGTATCAACTCCGGTCCCCCATTGTTCCTGAATTTCGTTTCCGGTACTCCATACAAAAACCGACGGGTGGTTGCGGTCTCTCCTGATCTGATCTTTCAAATCTCTTTTATGCCATTGATCCCAATCGAGATGATAGTCGAATTCCGATTTCTTTTTCTTCCACATATCAAAAGCCTCATCCATCACAATAAAACCCATTTGATCACATAAATCCAAGAGCTCCTTTGCTGGAGGATTGTGCGATGTCCTGATGCCGTTACAGCCCATCTTCTTTAAGATTTCCAATTGCCTTTCTGCCGCTCTTTTATTAAAAGCTGCACCCAAAGCACCCAGATCATGGTGGTTACACACGCCTTTTATTTTTACCGGTTTCCCATTTAAAATAAATCCTTCGGCTGCATCAAATTCAAATGTTCTGATCCCTAATGAGGTAGGATAGGTATCAACAAGTTGGTTATTTACCCAAACCTGGCTCTCGACAGTGTAGAGATATGGGCTGGTATCAGACCAGAGATTGGGTTTTTTAAGCTCCAGCTCCTGATGGGTTTTGGTAGCTGAACTGCTCATGGTGATTTTCTTTGACACAGATGCAACGATATCCCTATTCGCATCCCGGATGATCGTTTTTAAAACAACATTTTGTGGCTTCGCTTCCGCAGATTTGATGTTGGTTTCAATACTTATTTTTGCCGCGTCTTTGTAAACAACAGGTGTGGTCACAAAAGTCCCCCATTGTCCTATATGCAGTTTATTTACGGTTAGCAACTTCACATCGCGATAAATACCTGAACCAGAGTACCAGCGTGAATTGGGTTGCTTCGAATTATCAACTTTTACCGCTATAATATTAGCTGCACCATAGTTAAGGTATTTTGAAAGTTCGTAGCTAAATGCGATGTAACCATTAGGCCTCTTCCCAAGATAATTTCCATTGATCCAAACTTCGCTGTTTTTATAAACGCCATCAAACTCAATAAAAACCAATTTATTTATGGAAGATACTGGTACATGAAAAGTTTTCCTGTA
The DNA here is from genome assembly GCA_045629485.1 of Pelobium sp. Lineage (GTDB taxonomy): Bacteria > Bacteroidota > Bacteroidia > Sphingobacteriales > Sphingobacteriaceae > Pseudopedobacter. Next base: position 5,757 of record JAZQRF010000165.1, read on the forward strand.
CCAGCCAATACCACCAGGCAAGGCACCTCCACCAATCCCTGCAGGATGATCTTTATCAAACTTTCCCTCTATACTCCAATCATGCGGAAGATTGAGTTTTCGCCAACTTGCATCTTCAAAAGAAGCGTCGGCAGCTTTTTCATTTTCTCCCAAATAAAACCGCCAGTCTTTGTTAAAATCTTCTACTATTCGGCCCTGACCTTTTACTGTAAACTGCCCGCAGCATAAAATCAAAAAAAGGCTATATAAAGCGATGTGCTGCCACGAATGATTCTTTATTTGGATCTTCATATGATCAGTTATATCTAATTTATGCTATTCAGTATTATTTTCCGGTTTGATAGTCAAACCAATCGAAAAAGGCCTTGGCTTTTGTTTGTTGTCCGTTGGAGGATGCATAAAGGCCAATCATCACTCCGGTAAATCCGCCGGCAACTTCTGTGCTGAGGTATCTGGTGTCTAATTTTTTCAGCTCTTCGTAAACTCCTGTCTCCGGATGGAGATAGCTAAAAGTATAGAAAAGCGGAGAGCCCTCAATCCTAAGGGTTACTTTATTCTGATCAATCAGCCTCTCCGCAGCAATATATTTTAAAGAACCAGCAGACACGGCTACCTGGATGACATACTTATTTCCTTTTCTTTTTATCAGGAAATCATAGTGGTGTGTGTTATTTTGAAATAAGGTCAAGCCTGCCTCTTCTTCTTCCTTATCTGCCACCAGTTCAACCACACCTGACGCTTTAAATTCATGTTCGGTTTGCCTGCGGCCTATAAAGGAGAGTTGTTTCTGCTCATTTAAAGTATTTGACGATGCGCTTATTCTTAAATACCCTTTCCGTTCTGATAAAGAGTAATTTTCGACTATCGGATTTCTGAGGTATTGCCAGGCAAGGCTAACACTGGCTTCATTAAATTCGTCTATATTTACGTCTTTTTCAAATGGCTGAAGCGGCAACGTTGAAACATCCATATCGATATTGATTATCCCATTTCCGTTGACCTGGGGCCACCCGTTTTTAGGCCAGTCAACCGGAGCCAGAAAAGTTTCCCTGCCTAAAATATGGTAATAGGAATAAGGCTGTGTAACCCTAAAGCCTAAAAAAACAGCCCACCAGGAACCATTTGGCGCCTTTACCAAATCTGCATGGCCTACACCCTGGATAACATTCCCCTGACCAAGCCTGTTATTATGCGAAAGGATAGGGTTTAAAGGGCAGGATTCGTATGGGCCAAATAAAGATTTACTGCGGCCAATGGTAGTACTATGGGCATATTCTGTTCCCCCTTCGCCAAGGAGTAAATAATAAAATCCATCTTTTTTGTACACATGTGGCGCTTCGGGATACCTTCCTCCGGTACCCGCCCAAACCAGCCTTTCAGGAGAAAGTATTTTCCCTGTCTTAATATCTATTTCTGTAATTCTAATTCCTTCGTCTCCCTGCGTCACGAAATAGCTTTTTCCATCGGCACCCCAAAAAATATCAGGGTCTATGCTTTTAATATTTACCCAAACCGGATCACTCCATGGCCCAGCAGGATTTTTTGCTGTACAATAAAAATTACCCTTATCAGAAACATTGGTACAAATCACATAAAATAATCCATTATGGTACCTTAAAGACGGAGCGTATAAGCCGCCAGACGAAGGAGCATGCTGTATTTGCAATTGCGAGTCTCTGGTTAAACAAAACCCGATTTGTTTCCAGTTCACCAGATCTTTGCTGTGATAAATTGGTAATCCCGGAAAATATTCAAAAGAAGAAGTTACTAAATAATAATCTTCTCCTACTCTGCATATACTCGGATCGGGATTAAAACCTCTAATCACAGGATTTTTAAATCCTATTTGCCCCACTACGAGTAGCGAACTCAGCAGAGTCATCAGGAATATAGCAAATGCGTATATCTTCTTCATCATTATTTGAACAGATGCGGCTATTTAAATGGCGCAACAATGGCATCAATAGCATCCTGGTAAAATGGTGTCGCATTATTTCTGTTAAAAAGCCCCGAACCATTATCTCCGGTATGCCCGCTGTCCCAATAAAACGTAATCAGCCCGTTTCTTTTAGCAGAAGCATTCACATAGGATAAATAATTGATGCGTGATTTTTTATGCTTTTCCAAGGCTGCCGGTGGAAGAGACAGCCTTAACGTTGTGGCATATTCGCCAAGAATAACAGGAATCCCGTTATTGATAAATTTAGTTTTGATACTTTCAAACTGGCTATCTACGGAAGCCTCCTGCCCCCAGCTGCTGACGTTCGCTGAGCCGGCAAATTCGCTTCCCCAAAGGTATTTATCACTGGTATTATCTAAAGTAAATTCATAAGGATCATAGAAATGGACTTCTGCCATCAACCTGTTACTTACCTGATCTGCTGGCATCCTAAGATAACTTAATGCCTGTTGGATATTGGTATTGTAAGCTTGTACAACAAGATTTCTATGCGCATTACGGCCACCGGTTGAACGGACAGCAGTTACAAAAGTTTGATTATACGATAGCTGAACCGTGATATGCTCATTCGTAGGAGTACCATAATCTGCATGAACTTCATTTGTACCGGCAAACAGCAAATGTTCATCGTAGTCTCTAAAATAAACGGCGATCTGCTCCCACAAAGCTTTTTGCTTTTTATTTACAGCTTCCTGCTCGGCATAAAGCGGCTTTTCTTCTAACCAACCACCATCCCAATGGATATTCAGGATAACATACATGTTGTTAGCTACACAATAATCTACTACTTCTTTTACCCGCTCCAGCCAGGAATCTTTTAATTTATAAGTAGCCTGGTCTTCGATATATCCGCTCCATGCACATGGAATACGTATGGCATTGAAGCCTGCAGCTTTCACCGCATCAATTAAAGCTTTGCTTGTTTTAGGGTTTCCCCATAAGGTTTCGTTTGCCGATGTAGAACTTGCCGCTGCTTCCAAAGCATTACCCAAATTCCAACCTACCTTCATTTTATGAGACAGGCCCACTGCATCCGAAGACACCCCTGCTGTACTTGCAGCTATATTTAATGGGTTTTTCGCCTGCTTTATATTCACCAATAAGGTTTCATTTCCTTTTTTCAAGGAAATGATGCCCGCTCGGTCAAAAAGATTTCCGTTACGTTTAATCGTAAAAGTTTCTGTAGAATTATTTCCCGCAACAACAGGATTTCCTTTTCTGGCTATCCAATCAGCATTTACCTCTACGGTATATTGTTGGTTGGTTTCTATTTTCAGCTGAATTTCCTGGGCATTTTTATCTAAAGCATACTCACTTTGTTCTACTTTAAATAACGCAGCGGCTGATTGTAATACCTCTATTTCTTTTGTCAGCTCTCCTGTTGTAACCGTTAGGATAACATTTCTATCTGCTATAGTAGGATTTGCTACTGCAGTCACATCAATTTTTGTTGTTCCCGATGCTCCTTTACTCACAGAAAAAGTCAACCAGCTTTGGGATGCCGAAAGAACCCAGGCTACATTAGATTTAATATGAAACACTTTGGTTTCCCCTGAATTTGAAAAGGTTAATTTTTCGGTAGAAATAATAAGTTCCGGTTCAACAACAACGTCTTTATCCTTAGAGCAGGAAAGCAAACAAAGGAAAATTAATCCAAAAACAATTCTTACTAAACTCGGGTGCTTCTTCATATTTGTATTTTTAAGTAGCCCAGGCTCTTTCTTTCAAAAGATCCTGGGCTTTTTTAGTTAAACTATCCTTTTAACTAAGATCCTTAAGGTTTAATCAAGAAATGAGTCATGGTGATTTCTGTAGCTCCCGATGCAAAGCCTAGATATATGCCCTTGGTATTGATGTTCCCCAGATTTGCCCCATCATAGGAACCGTATAACCACGGACCTTTTCCTTCACCATTATTCGTAAAAATCCAGCTATAGGTAAACGGCGCTACAGAATAAGTCAGGGCGCCATTTTCCGCATCAATGTTTACCACAATTCCATTTTTCACCAATCCATTATCAACTGCATCGGCTTTTAGGGTGGTTCCGTCAAGGTAGTATCTGATCGAGGAGGCTAAAGAAGCATTATATACATCTGCAGTCCAAAACCAGTTTTGTGAATTGAAATCCTTATCTGGATAGATATTACTTTCTGCTGTCCAGCCACCGGTCCATGAGGTACTCACCCAATCGGCAAAATAGTTTACATCCGGTTTAAAAGTCTTGCCTGCCAATGCGTTTTTCCAGGCAGCCAAAGGATCCGTTGCACCACCTGCAGCTTTTGGCTCAAACTTATAAACCATATATTCATTTTTTTCGGGATCTCGTTTTCCCAGCCATAAGCCAATAATATTTCCCAGGGCATCTACTTCAGTTCTTATCATTCTCAACTTATTATCTGCGGTGGTTCCTAAAGCAACCCAATCTGAAATGGAAAAAGATATATTCTTATCAAACACAATATTATTTTGATTATCTGTGGAATAGGTTCCGCTTATTTCTGCGCCTGTGCCATCTGTAAATGTATATGCTCCATTAGTTGCACCTGTTTTATCCAGCGTAAGCGATACTTTGCTAATGGTATTGGCAACATACGGAGCCCATCCGGTTGCCGTATAATCCTCTGGTTTAGACCACATATTTAAAAATTCACCTCCCAGGTTAGTCCAGTTATAAGGTGTTTTCAAAGATAAACCCCAGGTTTTCTTGGTGGAGGTAGAGGTAGTTAAATCGTCATTAGCATTGCCATTATAAGGCGGTTCAGGATCGGGTTGGTTTCCGGGAACCCAATTGTCGTAAAAATCTTTACTGATAAAGTTGAAAACCAATAAAGCAGCCGACTCTCCTGACAGCGCAGGATCTCTAAAAACACCCAACTGCATGGTATTTTCTGTAAGGGACATAATTCGGATATTCCCCCAGTCTAAAACAATCCCATCCTGTGGAGATCCATGTAATGGAGAGGCATCCACCATTCGCATGGTTTTATTTTCGGTATCAATTAAATAAGTTCCAGTTTGGTTCCTATTCAGCATCTTGTGGTTAACAATAACATTAGCCCCTCCTTTTAAATTAAAAGTCATAGAGCCATAATCTCCGGCATCCATGATCCATGGATTGCCTTTCCAATCTGCTAACCAATTCCAGGAATCACTATTTAAAGGTTCACCGGTTCCATTTACTGTTCCCCACCAATCACCGGTTCCATAAAAATACATCGGGCCCACAAAATGCCTGGATAATCCATTTGCATCTAAATCTAAATACCAGGTTTTTTCTTCTCCGGCTCCACCGGCCAACTTCGTCCACATTTCGTCACTAATAAACTCAGCATACATCTGGTCTACCTGGAAAGTAACCGGCTCTCCATAAACTGTTCCTCCGCGTGTTTGAACCCCAAATTTCACGGTGTAAGTGCCGGGGAAAGGCATTCTTAGTTCTACTCTTTTATTTTGGCTTCTTCCCTGCGGATGTTCCCATATCGGAGTATACTTATTATCCATCAAACTGGTTAAGTAAACAATATTAGGGTTTGCCGCATCGTGTTCTATTTTAAACGCAATACCTTCTACCAACTCATTTGGAAGCACATCAATGTCTCCTAACAAATACTTATCAGGAGAACATGAAACCAATAGCAATGCACACGCAAACAGCAGTGAATATATTTTTTTTATCTGGTTCATCATCTTAAATTTTAATATTAATTCCAACCATTATTTTGAGTCAGGTTTCCGTTAGACAGTGTTATTTGTGTATTCGGAATCTGCATAAATCCTCTGGTTTTTACCACATTTGCTTGGCTGATGGTAACTACATCCGGTGCACTGCCGCTGCTTACATTTTCTGTTAGAGCCAACCTTGCTGCCGCCACGTTTAAACCCTGGCGCAGTAAATCCCAATAGCGTAGACCTTCAAAAGCAAACTCAAATTTTCTCTCGGTAATGATGTTTTCTTTAGTTGTAGGGATGGATGTGAAGTTGGTTTTGTATGCCCTTCTTCTTACGTCATCAAAATAGGTTTGTGCCTGGGCAGAACCCAGCTCTGCAGCCATTAACAAAACATCTGCATAGCGTATCACCACATAATCCTGGTCCTGGGAAATTTGGAAATCGTTAGACCCCCCAGTATTAGAAGTTCCGTCGGGCAAGGCCGTTGGAGTATATTTTTTATTGGTATAGCCTGTATATTCTCTCTGATCTCTCAGATCAAAACCCTGAATGCCTTCACCGGCAATATCAATAATAGAAGCAGTTTTTCGTGTATCGGCATTAGCAAACTCATCTACTATACGCTTGCTCACTGTACAGGCTCCCCAGCCTTTTCCATACGGCGACCAGTTTGTATTCCTCATGCCCATCATCACCAACCACCGGTTTCCATCCAAATTGCCGTTATAGTTTTGGGTATTGTTAAATTTTTGAGCAAATACTACTTCCACATTTCCCTTACCCGCATATCTTGATACATCTAAAGTATTGGTTGCTGCATTTGGAATATAACTGGAAGCTGGCCAAAGGGCACTAAAATTTTCTACTAAATCGAATTCATTGCTGCTCACTATATCTTCGAGACCTTGTAAAACTTCGGTTTTGGTAACTCCCAGATCGTCTATCCCATAATAACCGGTATAAAAAAGATAAACACGGGCTAAAAGTGCTTTAGCCGCATAAGCCGTTACCCTGCCATCATTTGTAGCTGCGTTTGCTTTTGGATAGGCATTGGCTGGAATATTGGCAGCTGCAAATTTCAGGTCTTCGGCAATGAGTTTATAGGTTTCCTTAGGGTCGGCTTGCGGAACATTCTCTCTCGTAGGCACTGTTATTAAGGGAATTCTTTCAAACAGGCGAACCAAATCGAAATACATTAATGCTCTTAAAAACCTGGTTTCTCCTTCTATTCTTGCTTTTGCCGCGGTGTTGGTTCCAAAGTCTATTCCTTCTAATTTATTTAGTAAAGTATTGCAACGAAAAATCCCTGCATAATAATCTGTCCATGTTCCGTTAAACAGGTTATTATCTGAATTAGATTGACCCTGATCGAACCGGTCCAGGGCCTGGTAGCCTCTGCCATCACTTTGGCCTGTTCCGCCAAAGCAATTATCTGATAATATTTCTGATGCGACATAAAAAGCCAAATTACCATTTGATGAGGTCCTCTGGTAACCGTCGTAACAACCCACCAGTGCCATTTCAGCATCGGCTATTGTTTTATAAAAATTACTTTCCAGCACACTTGTCATAGGCTCTACATCTAAAAAATCAGATTTACAGGACCCTAAAAAAAGTGTCGCCATTAATATAGAACGATATAAAAATTTTGATTTTTTCATGGTTTAAAATTTTAGATTAGAACTTCACATTTAGGCCGAACAATACAACTTTAGGCCTTGGATAATAGCCTACATCAATTCCCGAGACCCATCCATCAGTTCCGTAACCAATCTCGGGATCCATCCCATCGTATTTAGTGAATGTGATAAGATTTTGGCCCTGTACATACAAGCGGATTTGATTAGTATATTTCCATTTTACCAATTTGGAGAAATCATAGCCCAATGTGATATTACTGATCTTCAGAAAATCTCCATCTTGCAGGTACAAATCAGAAAACTGCCAGTTAATATTGGTTTCTGTTACACGGGGAATCAAATTAGAAGTGCCTTCTCCAGTCCACCTTTCTAAAACTCTTGTGGTATAGTTGGCCTGTTTGTTGGCATGGTTACGATAAGATTGCACAATTTTATTACCCGTTACTCCATAAGCATCAATAGAGAAATCCAGGCTTTTATAATCTAAACTAATATTAAACCCGAAAGTAAAATCGGGCATGCCCACGCCTAAATTTACTTTATCTGACGCATTAATTACTCCATCTCTATCCTGGTCTATATATTTAACGTCTCCCGGCTGTACATTAGCTTGTAACACCCCATTTCCTGCAGCCCTCCAAGCAGCAATATCTTCTGCATTTTGGAATAACCCCGCTGTTTTGTACCCCCAGAAATATCCAATTGGATAACCATTTTGAGCCCTGTAAAATTCATCAGAATTATCATAAAGCATATTGCTTAACCCGTGTATAATTCCATCTTCGGTAGGTATTTGCCCAACTTTATTTTTATTATAAGCCCCGTTTAATCCAACCCGGTAACCTACATTTCCAACCTGGTCATTCCAGGTTAAACCCAATTCAAAACCTGTATTTTTCACGCTTCCGCCATTGATAAACGGCGCCTCGGCCCCTGCCGTTGCTAATATTGGTGGGCGCACCAACCAATCTTTTGTGGTTTTAACATAATAATCAGCAACCACATCCAGTTTATTCGCTAGTAATTTAGCATCGAAACCAATATCGATTTGTTCTGAAGTTTCCCAGGTTACAAAAGGGTTGGAAAGCCGGTTGGGATAAGCTCCTGGCACATTTAAATTATTTGTACCAAAAACATAATGTGCTGCCGGGTTGCTGCTGCTAAATCCGGTGGAGGTATTAATCGGTGAAGCATATTGAAAATCGGCGATATCCTGGTTACCTACCTGCCCCCATGAAGCCCTTAGCTTGAAAAAATTTACCCACTCTAATGAGCTTTTAAAGAAATCTTCGGAAGACAATATCCATCCTGCAGATACAGAAGGAAAATAACCCCACCTTTCGTCTTTCATAAATTTGGAGGATGCATCAGCCCTCAAAGTTGCATTTAGAAGGTATTTTTCTTTATAATTGTAAGATAAACGTCCGAAATAGGATAGCATTCTATTTGAATTTTCAGGCCTACCATTCACAATTCTAGTTTCTACTATATTTCCCTGGTCATCTAAATGTGCCTGCCCTGTGGAATTGTCTAGATAAGCATGGGCAAAATCATTGAATTGAGATAGTAAGTTCCAGTTAGAGCCGGATAAATAAGTACCCTGGTATCGTAATGCTTCCATACCCAGTAGTGTAGAAAAACGGTGATCAGTCTGGATATTAAAATCATAACTCGCCGTATTGGTCCAGGTCATGGTATGGCCTTTACTCATGTTTTGATTAATTGTAGTATGATCCTCGTTGTAAGAATAGATAGATAAGCGATAAATTGGCGTAAAGCTTCTGTACTCTGAAGCATAATAGTTAAACCCAAACAAAGACCTCAGTTTCAAACCTTTAATTGGTTCCAGTTCTGCAAAAACATCGGCCAGTAACTTTTGGCTATCGTTCATGTTGTTAGAATTTAACATCATTGCTCCATAGGGGTTTCCATCCCCGTTATACCATGGAGAGTTTGAGGTGTCGTTAAAAGGAACCCCGTATAAATTATTATCAGAATACACAGGCGATAGAGGCGAAGTCGCAAATGCGCCTCTTAATGTATTGTTAAACTGGTTTCCTACACCTATACCCCTGTTTTTAATGTAATTGAAGTTAAGATGCTGGCCAATCTTTAAAATATTATCCAACAGCTTGTGTTCTGAATTGGTTCTGAAGCCATAGCGCTGGTAGTCTGAAACATCTTTACCACCTACAATACCTTCCTGTGAAATATAATTCATGGATAAGGCATAAACAGATTTCTCTGACCCACCTGTTAAGCCTAAATTGTAATTATCGGTTTTGGCATTATCGTGGATCATGTAATCCATCCAATTGGTGTTTGCCAAGCCCGCCATTGCACCGAAATCTATTGGTGCAGAGCCGGAGTTGAGGGCCTGCTCGTTCATGATGACTTTGTATTCATCGGCATTAAGCAATTTTGCCTTTCGGCCCACATTTTGAACTCCTGAATAGGCATCAAAAGTTAAAAGAGATCTCCCTACCGTCCCCATTTTTGTAGTTACCAACACCACACCATTTGCTGCCTGAGACCCATATATTGCAGCCGAGGCGGCATCTTTCAACACATCTATGGAAACGATATCAGCAGGATTGATCACATTTAGATCACCTCTGGGAACCCCATCAATCACATATAGAGGTCCAGAATTGCCAATAGTACCCAACCCCCGAACGACCACCTTCATATCAGAACCCGGTTGTCCGGAATTAGACATTATAGAAACTCCCGGGGCCTGCCCCTGCATAGCCTGTAATGGATTGACCTGATTCCTTCTTTGAATATCTTCTCCTTTTACCTGCACATTAGCACCCGTGGTTAGGGCTTTCTTTTGTACCCCGTAGCCAATCACCACCACTTCCTCTAAATTAGCCACATCGTCCGAAAGGCTAGTATTTAGCTCGCTGGATGTTCCTACTATTATTTCCTGCGTAATAAAAGAAAGCGCAGAAAAGACCAGAACATCACCAGCTTTGGCATTAATAGTAAATACACCTTCATTGTTAGTTACAGACCGGGAATTAGTGCCTTTAACACTCACCGAGACTCCAGGCACAGGCAACTGATCTGATTTTCCTGTTACCTTACCTGTAATTTTTCTTGTTTGCTCCTGAGCATAGCCAGAACCGCAAATGATTAAAGAAATTAATACCAGGAAAAAAGCAATACATTTCTTTTTTACGCATCTCCTTTTCATGACATCATTGTGGATTTAGTAAATAACTGATTCATAATAATTAGTTTATAATTGTATTTTTATTTTTTTCCCCGAATATTGGATCGTCTTTTCTCCCCTCTTATTCCAGTTTAAGCCCTCTGCTTTTTGAGGGGATACGACAATCACATTAAATTCTCTTGTTCCTAACATTCCTTTAAAATTTCCTTCCCTGTTTTCAAGGCTTAGGGTCTTTTCCGCTTCATTATAGTTGATGGGGATATTGGTATAAGCACCTTTCTCGTAATTATAATTGGTATTCTCGTCTTCGTATAGCGTAAAGCTTGCGTCTTTACCCGCATATACATATAGTGTAATTTTATCAGCGGGCTTTTCTGAAGTGTATTGCAATTCCGGACCTATAGGAATAATGGAGCCCTCCTTCACAAATACAGGTATTTTTTCATAGTGAGCCTCGGCAGTTATCTGCTTCCCGCCGGTAAAAAATTTCCCTGAATATAAATCATACCATCCTTGTCCGGCAGGCAGGTATACCTCGCGAGACCGATCTTTATATTTATAAACAGGGTTGATGAGAAGAGAAGGCCCAAGCAGGTAGGCATCCCCAATGTTTTTCACTTTTTCGTCGGTAGGAAAATCCATTAACAGGCCTCTCATGAGGGTATAATCCTGATGAAAGGCTTTTCCGTTAAGGGTATAGATGTAGGGCATCAGGCGGTAACGTAGCTGGTTATAATACACCATGCTTTTATAGGCAGGGTGATCTTCGGGAGCGATATTATAAAACTCCCGGTAAGGATATTGGCCATGCACCCTAAACAGGGGTGTAAAAGCACCAAACTGGAACCACCTGGTTAGCATTTCCCGCCATTCTTCCTGATGTGCAGGCTGATTTTTTTCGTAGCGTTCTTCGACCACAAAACCGCCAATATCCATGGTCCAATAAGGCATTCCTGAAAGCGAGAAGTTTATTCCTGCACTGATTTGTGCTTTCATATCTTCCCATCTCGCCCCAATATCGCCGCTCCAGGTGGCCGCAGCATATTTTTGCAATCCTCCAAAAGCCGATCGTGTAAGAATAAATACCCTTTCGTTTGGATTTACACTTCTTTGTCCTTCGTATACCCCTTTTGCATTTACTAAGGGGAAGGCATTAAAATATGTTGTTGATGATCCTAAAAACGTTGGGTTCATCAATTCTTTACGTTTTTCTACAGAGATATTGGAATGCATATCTGGTTCCGTTGCATCCAGCCACCAGGCATCAATGCCTTTGCTATATATTTTCTTATTGATGAGGTTCCAGAAAGCGGTTCTTGCTGCAGGATTAAATGGATCATAAAAAGTGGAGGTATATCCTTGTCCGATCCAGTCTTTACGTCCGTCGGCAATATTGCGTTTAAACAGGTATCCTTTTTCATCAAATTCTTTGTATGCCTGGGTGCCTTCATAAAATTTGGGCCATACCGAGATCATGAGTTTTACGTTTTGCCTGTGCAGTTCTTTTGTCATTGCTGCTGCATCTGGGAACCTGCTGAGGTCAAAATCCTGGCTGCCCCAGCCATCTTCTTTCCAGTATGACCAATCCAGCACAATATTATCTAATGGCATTTTTCGCTTTCTGAATTCACTTACAACGTCTAAAATCTCCTGCTGGGTTTTATAGCGCTCGCGGCTTTGCCAAAAGCCCATTGCCCATTTGGGCATCATTACTGCCTTTCCGGTTAGTGTTCTGTAGCCACTTATAATTTCGTCTGCATTTTTTCCGGCAATAAAATAATAGTCTATCGCATCACCAGACTCAGAGTCGAATGCGAAAGTTTGATTTTGCGAAAAGTCATCGGGACTTAAGGTTTTAAGGTCTATATAAGACTCCTTGCCTTCCGGGATCCATTCTATTTTAAAAGGATAATTCTTCCCTTGTTGTAGCTGGAGATCTAAAATAATCATTGATGGGTTCCATGCTTTACGCCACCTATCAGCAATCAGCTTCCCGTCCAGCCAAATTTTAATAGCTCCCCCAAACTTGGTAAATAGCTGATGGTTTCCGGAAATATCACTTGCAATACTCCCTGTCCAGGTAATGATAGATTTATCTAATGAAAATCTTTCAGGAAACTTATGCTGATCTTCTAAAAAAGAATAATCGATGACAGATTCTGCCCGCTCTACAATTACAATATTAGGCTGTGCCAGCTTCGAGTATTTAGCTGTGAGCCATCCCTGTTCTCCGTTTTCTGAAGCTAATTTTAAAGCACCTAACTCCTGCTTTTTCCTGATATCGCCGGCATAGGTTAAAGAGGCATTATTCCAATATATCCCATAATTATTACTAGACACCAAAAACGGAATGGCTACCTGTGTATTGTATTGCAACAGTTCTACCTGCCGTCCTTTATAATTGGTGATATCTTGTTGGTGCTGGCCAAGGCCATAATAAGCTTCATTTTCTCCTGATACAAAATATTGTTGGATATGGTAGCTTTCTTCTCCATTAAAAATCTTTCTAGTGAAAGTTCTGCCACTACTGGTCTCTTTAGTAAGGAGTTTCCCCGACATATCTGTAAACTTTACCTCACCAGACCTGTTTGAGATTTTAACCACCAGAGACTTGCTCTTAAGAACAATGGTATCGTGTATTATTTCATCTGTAAAATCGGTTTCATTTGTTGCAGAGAAAATATTTAAGCTGTTATCCAGCTTAACTTCTTCAGAAGGAGAAGCTATTACATGTACTATGTTCTCGTTAGAAAATTGAACCTGTAAACATTTCATTGGAGAACTGGAATCGTTTAATCTCCATAGTATGCCATTATTTATTCTGGTATAGCTACCAAGGGGCTGGGCTTTAATAAAAGAAGGAAAAGCAGTGCACATCAATACAAAGCAGGTAAAAATCCTAAGTAACAAGGCTCTTAAAAACATATTTATAATTGGTTGGGTTAAATTCGTTAAGGACTGGAATTTTAACACTTCAAATGTATTGGACGCTAATCAAACCGTGGAGTAAAAATGTTAATGATTAGGTGTAAAAATGTTAACCTGCTACTTGTAAATAAATAGGCGCTGTCTAATACTCAATTATTTAGGATTGAAGGAGATTCATGTTAGCTCTTCTGAAGCTATTTTCTTCCACTATTTAAGTTATTTCTTATTCTCCCGCAGCCATGCTGAGGGCAAACAGCCATATTCTTGTTTGAAAGATTTGGCAAAATATTTAGGGTCATTAAACCCTACCTCATAGGCTATTTCCGAAATACTCAGGCCAGTATCCAACATCATCTGCGCTGCTTTTTTTAAACGAATGGTACGTATAAAAGCTACCGGACTTTGTCCGGTTAAAAGAAGAATCTTTTTATAAAATGCCACCCGGCTCATATTCATTTCGCGGCTTAACTCTTCTACAGAGAAATTGTTATTACTTATATTTTTTTCTACAATAAATAAAGCCTGTTGAACCAATTTTTCATTCACCGACTTCATTTCAACTTTGGTAGGAATAGCTTCTACTTTCTTCGTATAGGTGTTAATATACAACTCTTGTTGCTGCAATAAATTCCTGATTTTCGATAAAAGAATTTCAAAATTGAAAGGCTTGGTCATGTAATCGTTAGCCCCTATTTCCAGGCCTTTTAGCTGTTGTTCTTCTCCTGTTAGCGCTGTGAGCAATACCACTGGAATATGTCTTGTTCTCTCGTCATTTTTTATTTTTTTACAGAGCTCTATTCCATTCATCTGGGGCATACTGATATCGCTTACTACTAAATGCGGATGCATGCTCAATACCTTTTGCCAGCCTTCATTCCCATTGGTTGCTTCTGTAATACGGAAGTGTGCATGAAGATTCTCTCTTAAATAGAACCTGAAATCGTCATTATCTTCGACTAATAATATCACCGGCTTTTGGTGCGAAGGAAAATTTACCTGCTCTTTTTGTGTTTGAATTACTGGCGATGATGGCTGGGTATGCCCTTTTCCGGAAGAAATTATTTTTACAGGTAACGAGATGGTAAAGCAAGTGCCATTTTCCATCTCACTTTCTACACTTATTTCGCCTCCATGCAGCTTCACAAATTCTTTGGTAATGGAAAGGCCTATCCCGCTTCCCTGATTCATGATATCTGCAGGAACTTCATGCTGAAAGAAGTTATCAAAAATATAAGGTTGGTTTTCTAATGGGATTCCTATGCCGGTATCCAGTACCTTAATTTCCAATACTTTCTTTTTCCCGCTCTCTTTTAAATCCAGGTGTACAGTTACAAAACCATTGTGATAGGTGAATTTAAAAGCATTAGAGAGCAAATTGAATAATATACGCTCTAATTTATTCGCGTCGTAAAAGGTAAGGAGGCTTTCTATTTCTGTTTCGAAGGTAAAACTGATATTTTTTTTATCTGCCAAATCTGTAAAAGACAAAGAGACTTCCCTGATAAAGGCTACGATATCGCCTTCACTCAAATGCAATTTAAGCTCTTGAACTTCCATTTTTCTAAAGTCCATCAATTGGTTCACGAGGTTAAGCAACCTTCGGGCATTACGCCTGATCAACTCAAACTGTTGCTTTTCTTCTTCATTTACAGCTGTCTTCAGGAATTTCTCTACCGGAGCAAAGATTAGGGAAAGCGGCGTCCTAAACTCATGACTTACATTAGTAAAGAATCGAATTTTCATCCTGTCCAACTCATGTACCCTTTGCGCTTCTTTACGTTCCTGCTCTATGGCAAATTCAGTTTTTAGTTTATTTATTCCACGCTGGCGGATGAGCATTAAGATTCCAATCAATCCCAATGCATAAAGGATATAGGCTAATGGAGTTTCCCAAAATGGGGGTAAAACTACAATTCGGATACTCTTTTCTATTCCGTTAAAATCGCCGGGATTATCAGATGCTCTTATTTTTAGAAGGTATTCTCCTGCATCAAGATTGGTGTAGGCCGCTTTTCTAATCCTACTTTCTGTTGTTACCCATTCTTTATCAAATCCCTCCAGCTTGTATGCGTATTTTACTTTATCGGCATTGAAAAGGTTAAGTGCAGCAAAGGAGATACTGAATACATTTTCATCGTGTTGCAAAACAATTTTTTCTAATTGAGTTATTGATTTTGGCAATATCACACGGCCCTCTATTTCTTCACCTACGGCTACGCTTTTATTAAAAACCTGCAAATCAGTAAAGATCAAAGGAAACTTTTCCTGTTGCTGAACAATAGCATCAGGATGAAAAAGATTAAAACCATTAGCGCCGCCAAAAATCAATTCGCCCTTAGTAGTTAAAAAAGCCGAATTAATATTAAATTCTCTTCCCTGCAAGCCATCAAATTCATCGAAGCTATAGAACACCGGCTGATAATTCTGCGGCTCTGATCCCTTTAGCGTAATTTTGCATACGCCTTTTGAAGTAGAGAGCCATATATTGCCTTTTAAATCTAATTTTAAGGTTTGGATGTTGTTATCGGGCAAACCATTCTCTACCCGGTAGGTCAAAAACCTCTTTGTCTTTGGATTATAGACATTTAAACCTTCTCTGGTCCCGACCCACACATGCCCGTTTTTATCTTCTAATAAGCAGTTAATATTAAAGTTGCTTAAGCCAAATTTATCTTCGCCCGAAGCAGAAAATATATTAATTACCGATCCATCTGCTTTTTTTCTGAGTACATCAATTCCTCCGGAGGTGCCAATCCAAAGATCGCCATCTTGCTTTTCGAGTATAGAAGACACGTAATCAAAATTTATAAGGCCACTTTCTGCTTTGTACCACTTGAACGCTTTTCTTTCTTTATCGAGTTTATTGAGTCCGCCATTTAGTGTTCCTATCCAGATGTTCTTATCCCGATCTTCCAAAATGCTATATATCCTGTCATCAGAAATACTGTTTTGGTTAGACCCCGATCGGTAATGAGTGAATGTTTTACCATCAAAGCAATCCAATCCTCCATAATAGGTGCCAATCCACAGCTTCTTATCATGATCTATCATGGTGCTCACGACCACATTATTGCTTAGGCTGTTTTTATCAGAAGGATTGTGTTTATAGGAGGTGTATTTCTTTTTTTTCCGATCAAAATAAATTAATCCTCCACCATTGGTACCTATCCAGATATTCCCATACTCATCTTCAGAGAAAGTATTTACATCATCATAAGGCAAGCTGGATGGATTAAATGGCTGATGGGTATATAAAGGAAAACTAATCATGTTGGGATGATAGTAACTTACTCCCTTTTTAAAAGTCCCTAGCCATATAAACCCACTATCGTCTTTATAAATCGAAATGATTGAGTTTTGAACAATGCTTCGGTTATTATACTCCTGGTTAACCAGGTAATTTACAGATTGCCGCCCGGGGTGATATAAATTTACACCGCCATGGTCGGTAGCTATCCAGATCACCCCGGCGTTATCTTCAGCTATTCCTCTTATTAAATTGGTGTTTAGCCTCAATTTGTTTGATGCAGTATGCAAATGCGATACTTCTCCGCTGGATTTATGATAATGATAAACACCCTTATAATTAGATGTGGAATAAAGGTACAGATCCCCAGATTTATCGGCAAAAGCGGTACAGAATTCGGGCCCGGTATTAAAGAATTCGGTAAAAGGCTTTTTGGCGGAAATTACTTTTCTGTTACTAAGGAGCTCCAGGGAACCTTCATCATAAATAATCCATAGGTTATTTTGAAACGGTGCAATTGCAGCAACTCTTTTTACTTTAGAGGTGCCATCCTTAACAATAGTTGATGATACGGGCAGAGTATTTTGATTGACATCATTATACCTATATACCCCATTTCTAAACCGAAACCAAAAATCGCCCTTGCTTCCCTTTTTTATTTCGAGCAGCTCTTCTTTATAGGGAATCTTATATTTTTGGAGTAGGGGTAGGATATTTCTTGAGAACTTTTCGGTAACAGGATTATAAATATTGAACCCATTTCTGGTAGCAATCCATAAACTATTGTGTGGACCTTCGGTGATATTAACAATGTAATCATCACTTAAAGAAGTGGTATCATTGATCCCGTGTTTAAAAATTTTAAAGCTGTATCCGTCATACCTGTTAAGCCCTGCAAGTGTACCTATCCAGATAAAGCCGGTTTTATCTTTAAGAATTGCATTTACCTGATTATGGGAAAGGCCTTTATTAATATCTATATGAGAGAAATTATAACTCTGTACCTGCCCATCTGCTTTTTGAGTAAGAGTCGCCCATATTAGAAAGTATATCAATTTTTTAAGCATTATAATCGGCTCCTAATTCAGTAAATTTAGGGTTAACACGTCATTTTGTAGCAAATCTTAATTGTTGCTTTTTCTACCGTATAGCTTTTAACTTTTCTAGTTCATCAGACGTTATTTCCAAAATAGAGCCATGCCTTATCCCTTTTGGTAAGGAGATTCTTTCCGAAACATCCTCCCAATTTTTAAGATCGGATGAAAAGACAGCACCATATTTATGATCGCGGTATTTGTCAAAATAAACCAGCCAGCCATCGGTATTTTTCAATACGGTTGGCCCCTCGGCCCAGTATCCTTTTGTAATGGCTTTACCAGGTTTGCCATAAGGGCCGGCTAGCTTTTTACTCTCCGCTATTTTTAGATCTTTAGCTGGCGGTTCAATGGTTTCATCTTTAAATACCATCAGGAATTTCTTCCCGTTCCTTATAATGGTAGCGTCTATGATGTTAAATCCGGGATCGTATAGCAGCCTGGTGTCTGAAAACTTTTTAAAATCTTTTGTAGTAACGTAATACATCCGGTGGTTATAACCGCTTTCTTTCTTAGAAGCTGTTTCCTCGAATTTTCCGGTTATTGTTGTAGCCCAGTAAATCATGTAAGTTTTAGACTTTTCATCATAGGTAATTTCTGGTGCCCAGGTATTCCTTGCCAAATCCTCATGCGCCATTACGGGTAAAAATTGTTGTTCAGACCAATTAATTAAATCATTCGAACTGGCATACCCTATACCTTTATCATTCCAGCTAACCGTCCATACCATATGAAACAAGCCGTCTCCACCTCTAACAATACAAGGGTCCCTCATTAATTTGTCTTTACTTACTAGCGGTTTAAGGAAAGAGCTGTCATTCTTCAGGGCTTTCCACGCATATCCATCATTGCTATAAGCGAGGTGTAAACCATCGGCACTGTTTCCTTTAAAATAGGAGAAAATATAATTCTTTTGGATTTGTTGAGCTGCTACATCAACCCCAAACAATAAAATGAGGGTAAAAACTCTCAGGATTGGTTTAATCATAATTGGTTTATATCACACTAAACTATGATTAAATTTAATAAGTTTAGTAAGTAAATAATTAAATATCCTCATGACACTTAATTTTATGAGCAAAATTAAATGCAACCGATTGCATTTAAAATAAATTCTATTTATATTAGTTGCTCCTAAGCTATTAACCAAAGATATGAGTAAAAAACAAATAACGATTTATGATCTTGCAGAGCAATTAAACATCTCTGCAACAACCGTTAGCCGTGGCTTGCAAAATCATCCTTCAATAAGTAAGAATACTAAAAAAAAGATTTTCGACCTTGCAGAAAGCTTAGAAGGCAGCAAAGAAATATTGCATATTACCGGAAGTCTCCATCGCAATGTTTATATTAGTTGCTCCTAAGCTATAAACCAAAGATATGAGCAAAAAACACATAACGATTTATGATCTTGCAGAGCAATTAAACATCTCTGCAACAACCGTTAGCCGTGGCTTGCAAAATCATCCTTTAATAAGTAAGAATACCAAAAAAAAGATTTTCGACCTTGCAGAAAGCTTAGGGTACCAGTCTAACAAGTTTGCGAGTAACCTTCGAAAACAAAAAACCAATACTATAGGAGTTATTGTTCCCAGGCTTGACAGCTTGTTTATGTCGTCTGTACTTTCGGGTATAGAGAAAATTGTAAACAACGCTGGCTATAACCTAATCATCAGCCAATCTTTCGAACAGGAAAATAAAGAAAAAACAAATGTGGCTACGATGTTTAACAATAGGGTTGACGGACTTATTGTTTCTCTTTCTGCAAACACTACCAACTATAACCATTTCAATACCTTTATAAAAAAAGGAATCCCCTTAATTTTATTTGACCGGGTTACAGATAAGATCCCAGGCACAAAAATTATTATTGATAATTTTAAGGCAGGTTATTTAGCCACCAAGCATCTTATAGAACAAGGCAGCAAAGAAATATTGCATATTACCGGAAGTCTCCATCGCAATGTTTACCAGGATCGGCTTCAAGGTTATAAAAAAGCCCTTGCAGAACACGATATTCCCTTTAAAGATGAGCTACTCATTTCAAACGACCTAAGCCAGGAAGCCTTATTCGACTGTTTGATAAATGACATATTGAAAAGAAAAAAACTGCCTGACGGTCTTTTTACCACAAATGATTCTTCTGCTGCTTTTGCATTAACCATCTTTAAAGAAGCCGGCATTAAAGTTCCGGAAGACCTGGCTATAATAGGATTTAATAATGATCTCATCTCCAGAGTTACAGAGCCTGCTATTAGTACCATAAATTACCCTGGAAATGAAATGGGAGAAAGTATAGCAAGAATTTTAATTAACCATTTAGATGAAGAAAGCGATTTAAGCTTTACCAATACAGTGATTTTAAACAGCGAACTCCTTATCCGTGATTCTTCTAAAAGAATAAAATAAAGGTTGAACGAAGCCGGCTTTAGAACACCCATTTTAAAAAATTACACCCGATTGCAAATGAAAATTTTTAAAACCCTTATACTTCTGCTATTCTTTTTTTATGCTGCCAAAGCAGATAATGGTTACCACCTGTGGTTAAATTATAAAGCGCCTGATAATAGCAAACTCATTAACGACTATCGGAATAAAATTACCGGGATATATTTTTCTTCAAGTTCTGCTACTTTAACCGTCGCTCAAAATGAACTTGACCTGGCCTTATCAAAAATTATTGGCGACTCTGTTAAGGTCGTAGGTGATATCAGCAAAGACAACGTAATATTTATTAAAGAAGCTGATTTTAAACGCTTAAACATTAAAGAAAGCTTACCTGTAAAGACAGAAGGTTACATTATCAAAAATATAGAAATAAATAAGAATCCTGTGATTTTGATCGCTTCTAAATCTGATATTGGCCTATTGTATGGCACTTTTGCTTTCATTAAAGAGTTACAATTAGGACATAACCTGAATAATTTAAACATTAAAGAGGAACCTAAAATTCAACACCGCATTCTAAATCATTGGGATAATTTAGACCGTACCGTAGAAAGAGGCTATGCTGGCATCTCTTTATGGGACTGGCACAAACTCCCGGGTTATATCGATAAAAGATATATTGATTATGCCCGGGCAAATGCATCCATAGGAATTAACGGCACAGTATTAAACAACGTAAATGCCAATGCACTCATTCTTACACCCGAGTGGATTAAAAAAGTAAAAGCTTTGGCAGATACTTTCAGGCCTTACGGTATCAGGGTTTATTTATCCGCAAGGTTTAGCTCACCTATAGAAATTGGAGGTTTAAAAACCGCAGACCCTTTAGATGCAGAGGTGATTAAATGGTGGAAGGATAAGGCGGATGAAATTTATCAATCTATCCCTGATTTTGGTGGTTTCCTTGTTAAAGCGAATTCAGAAGGCCAACCAGGGCCACAGGATTATAAAAGAACACATGCCGAAGGTGCAAATGTTTTGGCAAGAGCGCTTGCTCCGCATAAAGGACTGCTCATGTACAGGGCTTTTGTGTATGCTAATGAAAAACCTGAAGACCGAGCAAAGCAGGGTTTTAACGAATTTAAACCCCTGGATGGGAAATTTGACCAGAATGTTATTATACAGGTAAAAAATGGAGCGATTGATTTCCAGCCCAGAGAACCTTTTCACCCTCTTTTTGGAGCCCTCACAAATACACCCATCATGGGAGAATTTCAGATTACGCAGGAATACCTGGGCATGGCTACCACCCTGGCCTATTTAGCCCCTCTTTTTAAAGAATGCCTGGATGCAGATACTTATCAAAAAGGCAAAGGATCTACCGTTGCTAAAGTTATTGATGGCAGTCTTTACAACCATGCTGTTTCTGCTATCGCAGGCGTTGCAAATATTGGTAACGACATCAATTGGACAGGGCATCCTTTCGGGCAATCCAATTGGTACGCTTTTGGAAAGCTGGCCTGGAATTACGATTTAAGCAGTAAAAGCATTGCAGATGAATGGTCAAAAATGACATTTCATTCTGATCAATCCACTACACAAACAATTTCTGGTCTAATGCTCAATTCAAGGGAAACGGTAGTGAACTACATGACCCCTCTGGGATTGCACCACATCATGGGCTGGAGCCATCATTACGGACCGGGGCCATGGATAAAAAACAAAGCCCGGGCCGACTGGACCTCTGTTTATTACCACCAGGCAGATAAAGACGGGATTGGTTTCGACAGAACTCCTACAGGAAGTAACGCTACTTCACAATACAATCCAATTGTAGCGAAACAACTTAATGATTTAGCAACCTGCCCCGAAGAGTTTTTGCTATGGTTTCATCACCTCCCATGGGATTACAAATTAAAATCAGGTGAAACCTTATGGGATGGTTTGGTAAACAGGTATTATAAAGGCGCTGAGGAGGTTAAAATCATGCAAAAAACGTGGGATCAGTTAGCTGCTAAAATGGATCCTGAAATTCATTTACAGGTGAAACAACTATTAGCTGTACAATACGAAGAGGCTATTTTATGGAGAAATTCCTGTGTGCTGTATTTTCAATCCTTCTCTAACCGCCCTCTACCAAAAGGCTTAGAAAAACCTGAGAAAGACCTTAAATATTACGAAAATATAGAGTACAAATATGTGCCGGGAATCTAAACCATGGAAAGCCAAGCGTAAAACCTATTGATCATGAAAAAGAAACAGATCCTATTACTTGCAAGCTCATTCATACTGGTACTAATAAGCCAATCCTGTAGTAAAAGAACTTTAAACCCTACAACTACCAGCCTAAAAGAAGGCTACAAAAATTATTTCTCAATAGGTGTGGCTGTTGGCTCCAGGAGCATGGTTGGTGATGAAGCTGCTTTTATCAAGACCCAGTTTAATAGCTTGACGGCAGAAAATGCTATGAAAATGGAATCTCTTCAACCAGGAGAAGGCATTTTTAACTGGCAACTGGCCGATTCAATTGTAAGCTTTGCGGTAAATAATGGTTTTAGGATAAGAGGTCATGCTTTATGCTGGCATGAGCAGGCACCCAAATGGTTCTTCACAGATAAAAATGGTAAAGATGTATCCAGGGAGGTATTATTGGATAGATTGAGAACACATATTCATACTGTAGTGAGCCGTTATAAAGGAAAAATTTATGCCTGGGATGTGGTAAATGAAGCCATTGATGACAACCCGAATAACTTTTTAAGACAAACCAAATGGACCGAAATTATAGGCGACGACTTTATTGCCAAGGCTTTCGAATTTGCCCACGAGGCAGACCCTCAGGCAAAACTTTTTTACAACGACTATAATACGGAACGGCCTGAAAAAAGGGAGCGGGTTTATAAATTATTGAAACAATTAAAGGATCAGGGAGTGCCCATTGATGGTGTAGGTTTACAAGCACATTGGTCTATTTTCGAGCCTTCTGAAGATGAATTGAGGACCGCTTTAGAGCGCTATTCATCTCTGGGTTTAAAAATTGAAATCACAGAACTGGATGTATCTGTTTATAAATGGGAAAAAGAAAGAAGAAATTTAAGACCTGGAGAGAACTTCGAATTCACTCCGGAATTAGAAGCCAGTCAAGCCGATACCTACAAGATGGCTTTTAAAGCTTTTAGAGATTACAAAGATGTCATTACCAATGTTACCTTTTGGAATATCTCTGACCGCTATAGCTGGCTAGACACCTACCCTGTAAACGGAAGAAAAAATTACCCTTTGCTTTTTAATGCTGATCTGAAACCAAAGAAAGCTTTTTGGGATGTTGTTAATTTTAAATACTAATAATGAAAAAAATCATTCTGCTTAGTTTATTAATTTCTTCTATTAACATCACTTTCGCTGCCGGAACTGATCAATTTATATCATTTAAAGAAAGCTTAGCGAGCTTTACCATCACATCCAACGGGAAATCTGTACCCATCATAGTGAGCAGCAATGAACACAAAGGCGTCGTGAGAGCAGCAAAAGATTTGTTAAATGACATCCAAAAAGTTAGCGGAAATCCCTCAGATTTATTAGTTGACCAGATAGCTCCTCAAGCTATTATTATTGGCACAATTGGGCAAAGCGAAATTATTGATCGGCTGATAAGAATTAACAAAATAAACGTGGCAGGTGTGGCCAATAAATGGGAAAGTACCCTCATCCAGGTTGTATCCAACCCTGTTGATGGGATAGAAAGTGCTTTAGTAATTGCTGGAAGCGATAAACGAGGCACCATTTACGGCATCTACGAAACATGTTATCAGATAGGAGTTTCACCATGGTACTACTGGGCAGATGTACCGGTAAAGAAAAATGCAGAAATCTATGCCCTTCCGGGAAGACATATCACTTCTTCTCCTGCGGTTAAATACAGGGGTATATTTTTAAATGATGAAGCTCCGGCTTTAACCGGATGGTCAAAAAAAGAGTTTGGCGGATTTAATCATCAGTTTTACGAGAAAGTTTTCGAACTCATCCTAAGGTTAAAAGGGAATTACTTGTGGCCTGCAATGTGGGGAAGTGCTTTTATAGATGACGACCCGCTGAACCCGGTGCTTGCCGATGAATATGGAATTGTTATGGGCACCACACACCACGAGCCTATGACCCGGGCACACGACGAGTGGAGAAGGTATGGATCCGGAAAATGGGATTACTCCGCTAACGAAACTGTTCTTAAAAAATTCTGGGAAGATGGCTATAAGAGAACCGTTGATAAAGAGCAAATTATTTCTTTAGGCATGCGTGGAGATGGCGACGAACCCATGACACAGGGAACCGCAATTTCTCTCCTCGAAAAAATAGTAAAAGACCAAAGAGAAATTATAGAAAAAGTATCAGAGAAACCTGCAAATGAAACACCTCAGCTTTGGGCTTTATACAAAGAAGTTCAGGATTATTACGACCAGGGAATGCGTGTACCGGACGATGTGACCCTCTTATTATGTGATGATAACTGGGGAAATCTAAGAAAGCTTCCAAATTTAAAAGAAACTCCAAGAAAAGGAGGTTATGGAATTTATTATCATTTCGACTATGTTGGCGGACCACGAAACTATAAATGGATCAATACAAATCCTATCCAAAAAATATGGGAGCAAATGAACCTGGCTTATGAATATGATGCCAATGAGATTTGGATTGTAAACGTAGGCGATTTAAAGCCCATGGAATTCCCTATTGAGTTTTTCCTGGATTATGCATGGGCACCGGATGCTATTCCTGCTGAGAAATTATTTGAATACACACTAAATTGGTCTAAAAAACAATTTGGAGAAAGTTTCACCCCTCAGATAGCCCAGTTTATAGATACCTATTTAAAATTTAACGGAAGAGTTAAACCCGAACTGTTAAATGATAAAACCTATAGTCTTACCAATTATAGGGAATTCGAAACTGTGGTGGCAGACTTTAATAATTTGCTAAAACAAGCTGAGCAGATTTCCAACCGCTTACCTGCTGAGTATAAAGATGCCTATTATCAACTGGTTTTACATCCAATTATGGCAGGCGCAAATCTAAACGAACTTTATTTTACAGTAGCTAAGAACAAAATGTATGCAAAACAAGGCCGGGCAGTTACAAATGATTTAAGAATTAAGACGAAAGAATTATTCGATAGAGACGCAGAGATCAGCCATTATTACAATAAAATAATGGCCAATGGAAAGTGGGATCATATGATGGATCAAACGCATATTGGCTATACTTATTGGCAGCAGCCACCCGCGGATGTTATCCCAAAGACTGATAGCGTTATTGTACCTGCAAGTGCTAAAATGGGAATTTCGATAGAAGAAAGTGACAAATTTTGGATAGCCAAAAACGTAACAACCGATGCCTTACCCACCTTTGATTACTATTCGAATACAAGTCAGTATTTCGAGATTTTCAACCAGGGAAGCAAATATTTTACTTATAAAATCTCAGCACCGGCGTATGTTAAAGTTTCTTCAAGGAAAGGATTAATTAAAGACCAGGAAAGAATCGAAGTGAGTATCGACTGGGAGAAAGCTCCTAAAAGTCAGTCTCAAAGTTTCATCACTGTAACCGGGACAGATGGCTCTAAAATAGGGGTTAAAATAAACCTCGATAACAGGAGATTTGAAGCAGAGACCAATGGTGCTTTTGTACAGAAAAACGGATACATATCTATGGAAGGGCCTAACTATTCCAGGGCAATTCACAAGCGCCCTGTTTTTTGGAAAAACATTCCGAATTATGGAAAAACCCTGGGCGGAATGACCGTGGTTCCGGTAACTTCACCGGCTCAAGCTCTGGATGTAAATACTCCGCATTTAGCCTATGATATTTTTATTAAAGATGCCGGTGAAGTAGTTATTAATAGTTTCATTTCTCCGACTATAGATTTCAAAAACGAGGGCGGATTAAAATTCGCAGTTTCGATAGACGATGAGGAGCCTATAGTTGTAAATATCAGCAAAGATTATATGAACAATAGGGCCTGGGAAAAATCTGTGGCAGAGAATATCAAGATCTTTAAAACTCCTATTTCCATTAATAGAACTGGTAAACACATCCTTAAATACTGGATGATAGATACCGGAGTAGTTTTACAAAAATTAGTTATTGATGCCGGAGGTTTAAAACCGAGCTTCCTGGGTCCACAAGAAACATATATTAAGTAAATTACCAATCCAATATAAATTAAACAATATGAGAACACATTTTAGACTCCCTGTTTTCGCTGGCATTTTAGCTTTAGGGGCAATAACTGCTTGCGGAAATAGTACCCCAAAAAATGTATCGGCCGAAAGTGCAGATACTTCAACATTCATTTCGCAGCCATTAGTGACAGATATTTTCACTGCCGATCCATCTGCTCACGTTTTCGAAGG
>JAZQRF010000166.1:0-2311 GCA_045629485.1 Pelobium sp.
GGGCCTAATAATTTTGTATCTAAAGTATAAATAAAATTAAGGAATCTAATCTTCAAAAAGGAAAGTATTAATTCGTTGAAAACAAAAAAAGCCATCTTCGAAATGAAGATGGCTTTTAACCTGCTATTATGTGTTATTAAAAAGCGTAAACTAATGCAAGAGAAAATTGCGAAGCAGATTTCGTAGGAGCGCCACTTTCTTTTACAAAACCGAATGTGTCGTTCTTAGCATTGTCTAATCTAACTTCAGGAATAAATGTTAAACCGCCATGTTTTAAGTTTGCAGAAAGTGTAAAAGAAGTTACTGACTCTCCATCTACACCACCAACATCCTTATTTTTAAAATATTCACCTCTTGCTCCCAACGCAAAACTCTCAGATACGTTATATTTAGGATAAAGAGCTACACCTGTGTAACCACCATCTGATTTAAAAGAATAATCTGCTGCATTTAAGCCTAAAGAGAACTTATCACTAAATTCATAACTTGCAACTATGTCATATATAGTCCCTGATGAATAGTTTAATTCACCCCCCTCAGAACTTCCAGTTAAAAAATTAAGATATGCACTTAAACCCTCAACCGGGGCTAAGGATAATTGAGCTCCAAAATGAGAAACTCCATTTGCATCTGAATAAACATTCCAATCGTTAAATAGTCCAGCCATTATTCCTACTTTTTCAGAAATAGCATAATTAGCTTTGATACCTGCATTTTGGAATGGACCAGCGCCGAATAAATAGGAAGTTGAATAATGGAAATTAGCAGCTGGAGAAATTACTTCATAACCAATAAATGTTCCCATATAACCTGCAGTCATGCTAAATTTATCTGTAAAAGCATAGGAAGCATACAGATTTTGAATATGGAAACTTGAAAAACTCAAGTCCCCGTCGGAAGTTTCAGAAACTGCTGCATCAGGTAAGGATTGAGCTTGTCCTCTTGGTCCAAAAGAAAGCTCTCCTACGAAAGATGCTTTTCCAGTAGTTTTTTTCAGAGCTACATCAATCATTCCTAGTGAAATAGAATTTTGATCGCTGTTAAAATAAGTTGGGATATTTGGCACTCCTGCAAAATCATACTTATAATAAGCATCTACAGACCCTGAAATTTCTAACGGTGAGTTCACACTTGTCGTGTCCTGCGCATTTGCAGAATAGATTGTCGCACTCAAAACCATTGTTAGTAAGGATAATTTTCTCATAATTTGTTTTTGTTTAAGTTTTAATCGATTATTTAGTTTATTTAATTAAGCCGGAATAAGAGAGAACAAATTCCGGGTTAATCTTTCTTAATTTTTGTTTTAGTTATAAAATAAAACATGCAATAAAATAAAGAACAATTATTTTTATCTATTTATCGCACCACTAAATTGTATATTTTAAAATATTCATCAAAATATATTGATCATTTTGATATATTTTTAGTATAATATTAAATTTTACATAAAAAATAATAGCTATTTTATGTTTTTTACAATACTTTTTGACTAAAAATGAATTTTCTTGAAAGGAAACTATACCGCTATTTACAGACTGCCTGTAAAAGATTGATCACAAAACCGGAAAGCAAACCGAATTCTTCTTAAAAAACGATTAGATCTCGCAACATGGGCTAACATTTTTCATTTTTTATTAACATTTTATCTATTTTTTTATTTTTTCTTGCATAAATTCAAGAAAAGCTTGTACTTTTATCAAAAATTATTGAAAAAACTAAAAATTCATTCATAATTACCTAAACAATGTCAACAATCAGGTTTCAAGCTTTACAATCTGTTTTAACCAGAACCATTCCTGAGGTAAAACAGCCATCATCTAAAATCTCAGATTATTTTAGTGCTAATGTCTTTGACAAAACTAAAATGCAGGAATACCTTCCTAAAGAAACATTCAAAGCTGTATTGTATTCTATAGAAAGCGGCACCCCTATCGATAGAGAAATTGCAGAACAGATTTCTTCAGCCATGAGAGCATGGGCGATGAGCAAAGGTGTGACACATTACACCCATTGGTTCCAACCGCTAACAGGAACTACAGCTGAAAAACACGATTCATTTTTCGAACCTACTACAGACGGAAAATCAATAGAAAGATTTTCTGGTGATGCTTTAGTACAACAAGAGCCAGATGCATCAAGTTTCCCTAACGGCGGAATCCGTAGTACTTTTGAAGCTCGTGGCTATACTGCATGGGATCCATCTTCCCCTGCTTTCATCTTTAACAAGACACTTTGTATTCCTACAGTATTTGTTTCTTATACGGGAGAGGCCTTAGACTACAAAGCTCCTTTATTAAAAGCAATATCTGCT
>JAZQRF010000167.1:0-1720 GCA_045629485.1 Pelobium sp.
AAGGTAGGAATAAGCTTTGTACTTTCACATCGTTCAACCTTAGGCTACACAGTGAAAACACGCAGTTTACACAACTTTGATTGTGTGATCATTGTGTCGGCATTGTGTCGGCATTGTGCCGGCAATGTAAGAGCATTGTGTTGTCTTATACTGAAATCAGTTTACAGTAAGAAAGTAAATTACTGATTAGTGTTTACAATGATAAAATTAATTACTGGAATGAATTTACAGTACTCTGTAAATATTCCTTTTTTCTGTTTATTTAAGTACTGATTCTACTGAATTCTGTTTCATTGGAATAATATTTTCCAAAATATGAGTAATTTGTGGTGTTTGGAAGTCACAACTTGTATGCATTCTCAAGCTATTATATTTATGAATGCTCTGGTCTACATAGTCTTTAGCCTGTTTTGCATTTTTAAATGTTTTTTCAAGATCAAATTCCATTTTGAGAATTCCATTGACTCTTTCGGCAAGTGCATTATCATAAGGGCTTCCAGTCTGGGTCATACTGATGTTTATTTTACTTTGCTTCAGCAGCTTGATGTAATCATCACAACAATATTGCGTTCCTCTGTCAGAATGATGAATAAGGGGCCTTGCCGGATGTAACCTGTTTTTGATCGCTCTGTTTAAAGCTTTAATGCAGCCAACGGCTTTTAAATCGTTTGCTAAGTGATGCCCCACAATCTTTCTTGAATAAGCATCGGTAATTAAGGAAAGATAAACAAACCCAGCCTTTGTGCGTAAGTAAGTGATATCGCTTACCCATATTTCTTCTGTTCTGCGTGCCGCCCTTCGCTGTACCAGATCAGGATGAATTTTATACCTGTGAAAAGAGTTTGTAGTGTACACCCATTTCTTTTTAGTCTTTATCAACATGCCGTTGGCACGTACCAGATTAAAAACAGCATCTCTGCCCATAGATATGCCATGAGCCTGTAGAAAACCGTTATTTAGCTCCTTATACAGCTTTATGCATCCGGTTTTTGGAAGTTCCTTTCTGATGCTTTGGATTTTCTCCAGAACTATTGATTCCTCTAACAGCTGTATCCGTTCACTTTTTAAATGATTATACCAGGCTTGCCGGGTATAACCAAATACAGCGCAAAGATTATCTATACTATAATATTTGCGCGTTGCGTGTAGTTCTGAAATCACTTGGTAGCAGCTTTTTTTTTAAGATCTGTTCCATACTTCTCATTGGCAATAGCAATAACTTTCTCAAGAGCAGCAATCTTCATTTCCGCTAAGGCGAGCTTTTTCTCTAATTCTTTTTCTGAGGTAGCACCCAGAAATTCCTGGCCATCATGTTGGGCTTCTGCAGGCATAAATTGATCTTGTTTTTTACGGTACCAAATTACGAATGTTCTGATCTGAGTCGCAGGTAATACGTGTTTTTTTCCTAATTGAAGATAACTATATCCTCCATCCAGATATTCAAGTGCTACCTGAACCTTGAAACTTTCTGAAAATGCCGATACTTTTCCGCCCTTATGATTGTTGGGTCTTTCATTGATTATACTCATTTTTCTGTTTTGAAAAACTTTCTTATGTAAACTTTTTTCAGGAAGGGACAAACTCACCAATAACCCGCAGTTCATTAAGGCTTAACTTACCGACTGCAATTTCACCGTTCCTGGGAAAGAGAGATTAAATTAAACTATAACGCTCTACTCTTGCTTTATGAAATAATTTAATAAATAATGAATTTTCCCTT
>JAZQRF010000168.1:0-26556 GCA_045629485.1 Pelobium sp.
GCGCCATTTAAATTAGTTTGTGCTTTTACTAATGTTAAACCTAAAAAAAGGAATAACAAAACTGATAAAAAGTTTTTCATAACACCAATGGATAAGTTAAATCACTAAATAAATCTACAAAAAATATTTTACTATGATTGAAGCAATACAACTGGAAGAGGAGTGAACAAAATATGTTCCCACAAAAGAGCCGTTTAAAGGTCTTAAAGGCTTTGCGGAATGGACGGGAGTCGAAACAATCTTTAAATATCATCAAAGTTTCAAAATACAATTGTCTTAATATTAACGACCAAAGTGATACTGTTTAGCAATACGGTTTCCTAATATTGTTCTAATTCCTTTTCTTAATTATTAAACCTGTCTTAAGAATGTTTTAAACCGAAGGGATTGATTTACGTTGTTTTTTGTTTTGGGTTCAAGTTAGTTTCTGTAGCAATAAAGCTGTTCCTGCAAATACTTTATTTACCAACTCGAAATACAATTTTTTGTTGAACATTTTAAGTCTTATGAACCTCATTACAATGAATTTAAAAGTTTACTTAATCGGCTTTGTTGTAGTTACAACATTATTTTCGTGTGAAAAAAGCAATCCTAAACCAGTAAAGATTTTTACTAATCCAAACGAAGCGCCTTCTGAGACGGCTTTAAGTCCCACGCCTGACCATATATTAAAAAATTACGCATTAGCTTGGAGCGACGAGTTTGAAGGCAGCGAATTGGATCTAACAAAGTGGAGCTACCGAGCCGAAGGAACAATTAGAGATCTTGCAACAGTATCTAGAAAAACCGTTAAACTTGACGGGCAAGGAAATTTACAGTTGATGGCAATTAAGGATCCGGACGGAACTTATTACGTTGGTCAAGCAGCTACACATGCATCTTACCTTACAAAGTATGGGTATTTCGAATGCCGGGCAAAAATGAACGAAAGTATTGGCCCACACGTTGCTTTTTGGTTGCAAAGTAATAACATGGGCATAGAGAACGATAACCCTGCAGTTAATGGAACAGAGATTGATATTTTTGAATATCACAGAAAAAAACCAGAGTTATTGTTTCACAATTTACACTGGAATGGATACGGCAGTGCTCATAAAACTATCGGAACTAAGATTGGGATTCCGAATATTGGTAGTGGATACCATACTTTCGGTTTGGAGTGGACGGAAACAGAATACATATTTTATTTTGATGGCAAGGAAACTTGGCGTACATCAACGGCGGTTTCTAAAACTGAACAGTACATGATACTTAGTACAGAATTAACGGGATTTGGTGGAGATCCATCATTAGGAACTTTCCCAGACCGTGTTCTATTTGATTATGTAAGAGTGTATAAAGCAAAATAATATAATAATTTGTGCTATTTGAAAATTAAAAACTTATATAACCTGTAAACTCTGTTAAAGCGTTTAGCCATGCTCTGGAATAAAGTTTATAGTTGGGTAGTTTTTTTGTTGAGTTAAAATGTGCTGTTTAACCACAAATCTTCTTCAATTTTCATTTGGCCTATTGATACTTAAGTTCTCAACTCCTTTCCATTTTTGAGAAACAAGAGGCATGCTTTTTTACTCTAGAGGGTGTGAAAATGGCTCATACATACATATAATGTGTAATCACTCCCTCTTAAACACAATTTTATTAATATCAACTACAAAATTGACATCGATTAAAACTATGGTTTTATAATATTGCCTTTAAGAAATCTATTCATCAAGATTTCAGCCCGGGACTAATTTTGAGCCAATGTATTTGAATTTAAAAAAGTTGATTTTTTCTTATTGCCTTAGCATTTTGTTTTTTGTAGCAAATGCACAATATCGCCAGCAACCAATCTCAATAGCGTCTCCATGGGCATCGCAAATTAATGAAACTAATGCTTGGCAAGAGTATCCAAGGCCGCAGCTTGTGCGTAAAGAATGGAAAAATCTTAACGGACTTTGGGATTATGCAATTACGAATAAAGGAGAAAACCGACCGACTAATTTTCAAGGTAAAATATTAGTTCCTTACTGTATAGAATCTAGCCTTTCTGGTGTGCAAAAAGCACTAAAGCCCACACAGGAGCTTTGGTATAATAAAGAAGTAAATATCCCTGCCGAGTGGAAAGGTAAGAACATTATACTGCATTTTGGGGCTGTAGATTACCAAAGTGATTTGTATATTAATGGAGAACATGTGGGTCAACATACAGGAGGATCAGACCCTTTTTCTTATGATATCACAGCTTTTTTAAGCTCAGCAGCTGTTCAGCGAATTTCATTAAAGGTTTTTGATCCAACAGATACTGATATCCAACCTCGCGGAAAACAAAGTTTAAATCCGAAAGGATTTTGGTACACCGCTGTATCTGGGATATGGCAAACCGTATGGATGGAGCCTGTATCCGCGACTAGTTTTAACATTTTAAATCCAGTTTCAGATATTGATAATGAAACAATTACGCTTAACTCAAGCCTTACGAATTCATTAGGAAATGAACAAATGGAGGTGCTCGTGTTTTATCAAGGAAAGCAAATACAAGAAATTAGAGGACCCTACCGCTCAGCATTAAAAATACATTTAAAAAATGCGCACTTATGGTCTCCAGAACACCCTAACCTTTATCACTTAAAACTAAAAATTACTAGAAATGGGATAACGCTGGATAATATGAGTTCTTATTTCGCAATGCGGAAAATCTCGCTAGCAGAAGACCAGAATGGATTTACTCGTTTAGCTTTAAATAATAAGCCCTATTTTCAGTGGGGAACTTTAGACCAAGGCTGGTGGCCAGAAAGTTTACTTACCCCTCCAAGTGATGAAGCAATGAAGTTTGATATGGAAATGGTTAAACGTATGGGTTTCAATATGATCAGAAAGCATATTAAAGTAGAGCCTGCTCGATACTACTATCATGCCGATACAATGGGATTATTGCTTTGGCAAGATATGCCTAGCGGTTTTATAGGTCTGCATGACGTGGATCAACATGTTAAGTTTGACGCAGAAAAAGACTGGGATCGGCCAGAAGCTTCTGCTAAAAGTTTCAAAGCAGAATGGAGATCTATTATGGATAACCTTAGATTTTTCCCTTCGATAGTGGTCTGGGTGCCGTTTAACGAAGGATGGGGGCAGTTTCAAACTAAAGAAATTACAGATTGGACGATAAATTATGACAAAGATAGATTGGTGGATGCCACAAGTGGCTGGACGGATAGAAACATTGGACACATGTTTGATGCGCACCAATATCCTGGCCCCTCTATGGAGCCACAGAGTCAGAATCCAGGGAGAGCTATTGTTTTAGGTGAGTTTGGCGGTTTAGGGTTGCCAGTGAAAGGGAATTTATGGAATGAAGATAAAAGAAATTGGGGCTACCGCACTTATTTGGATAAAAACACTTTCCACAATGAGTTTAGTAAAGTAATCAATAATATATACCCATTATTAGCAAGGGGATTGTCTGCCGCGATATATACGCAAACAAGTGACGTGGAAGCAGAAGTAAATGGATTGATAACGTATGATCGAAAGTTTCAGAAAATTAGTGACAAGGTGATGAAGAAGCTCAGCGAGCCCTTATATGCATCTGCCAAAAAAGCGGTTTTTATCATCAACGATTCGGAGGAGAAAAACGCTTCTTTATTTGTAAGTAGTTCCGAACCAAGCGACAACTGGAACTTGCACAATCCTTTTGATCCTCAATTTAAAAAACATGAAGGACCTTATAAATTAAATAAAGGGGATAATTTGTGGGCGGTAAACAGCTTCATGTTAACAAATAAGGAAGAAAAAATGGCATTGAAATTATTTGGGCAGGGCGATCTAAAGATTTTTTTAAACGGTACAGAAATCTATAGCAATCGGATAATGACTAAAAGACATTATGACGAATTGAACATTAGCGATTGCCAGCATTTGTTAAAAGAAGGAAAAAATGTAATCGGTTTCGAGTTGAAAAATTCCGAAGCAGACACACAATTCGATTTTGGATTATATAAATTTTAGTTTGAAACCCCGCTACTCTGGTTATGAAGATATCTAAAAAATTAATACAAAGTTTATCGCTATTGCTCGTCGTTGCTTTCGTTTGCTCTTCGTTCAATGTTAATACAGATAAGGATATTCCCGTTAAGAAGAAATATAATGTGATTTTTATTTTGGCGGATGATTTAGGCTATTCGGAATTAGGTTGTTATGGTAATAATTTTAACGAAACACCACATATTGATAAGCTAGCTGAAGAAGGGGTGAAATTTAACCGATTTTATGCCCCAGCACCTGTATGTTCGCCATACAGAGCAGCGTTAATGACAGGGCAATATCCAGCCCGGTTAGGTATAAACGACTATTTACGGCCAAATGCTTCAGACCATTTGGCACTATCACAAACTACCATGGCTGAAATGTTTCAACAGAATGGTTACCACACTGGTATTGTGGGTAAGTGGCATCTGTCTGGCTATGTAAAAGCTGGCGCAGCAAAGGAAACCCTACCAGATCAGCATGGCTTTAATGAAGTAATTGTAAGCGAGAATAGAGGAATTGCAGAAGGTTGGTATTTCCATCCTTATGGGTTCAATAAAGAAATTGAGAAAAAACTGGATGGAGAGCATGAGTATATTACAGATAGACAAAATGAAGAAGCTTTAGCATTCATTGATAGAAATCACGATAAACCTTTCTTTCTTTACCTCAGCCATTACGCAGTGCACACAACGGTACATGGTAAACCAAAATTAGTGGATAATTTTAGAAATAAAACGGGAGCCGGTAATTCTCCTCCTACTAAAGAAAATCAGGAAAACAACCTTTATAAAAGATGGCCTGCAGATTCGAGGTCTAAAGGGAATAATCCCCACTTAGCGTCACAACTTTTCGTTATTGATCAAGGTGTTGGGATGATTATGACAAGATTGAAAGAATTAGGTCTTGATGGTAACACACTTATTGTTTTTACTAGTGATAATGGAGGAGAAACTACCATTACTAATAATTTTCCATTAAGAGGAGGCAAAAGTATGCTTTACGAAGGAGGAGTTACAGAACCTTGCATAATTTGGGCACCCAAATTATTTAAACCCGGAATTATCAATGAACCCGTGGTAAATATGGATTTTTATCCAACTTTTATGCAAGTTATCGGTGCAAAACCTAACAAGCAACATTTTGATGGTGTTGATTTAACCAAAAAATTAGAGAATACAAAATCAAAACTACCTGATAGAAAGTTTTATTGGCATTATCCGCTAGATAAACCTCATTTTTTAGGTGGCCGTTCTGCTGGCAGCATCCGCGATGGTGATTGGAAGTTGATTGAGTTTTTTGACGACAATACCAACGAATTGTATAATTTAAAAGAAGATATTGGAGAAGTCCGTAATCTTGCTGCTAAAAATCCTGAAAAAGTAAAAACACTGTCTAAAGAATTGCATGCCTGGCGTAAAGAAGTAAATGCGAATAGATAAGCATGAGTTAGCTTATTAATTATATTGTAATTACTGCTATAGACTGCTATCGCAAAAACTTAAACTTATGGGGCTAATTATGCCATTTTGTTTTAAGGTTCTGTTCTATAGATATTGCTTAATATGAGATTACGGATAATTGCAAATGCAATAGATAAAAATGGAAAGATTAAATTAATGACGAAAAAAGAAAGAGGAATGAAAAAAATCATAAGTATAAATTTAAGCTTTCTCATTTGTTTGAGTTTAGGTGTTTTTTTGCAGAGTTCTTGTGCACAAAAAGGGCTTAGATCTTCTAACCCCACCTCAGCAGTTGCAGACTCTTCTAATTATTTCACGAATCCTATAGGTAAAGGTGCTGATCCTTGGGTAGTTAAAGACAAGGGATTTTATTATGTATGTCAAGTTGCTGAAACTAAAAAAGGCGAGGGAATTTCTATCAGAAAATCATCATCCTTAACAAACTTAGGTAAAAGGCAAATAGTTTGGACTGCGCCAACAGATGCTTGGAATAGCACCTCTGTGTGGGCTCCAGAACTTCATCATATTGGCAATCGTTGGTACATTTATTATACCGCTGGTAAATCTGGCCCGCCCTATACTTTTCAACGCTCAGGAGTTTTAGAGTCTGTTACCGATGACCCCATGGGAGAGTACATTGATAAAGGCATTCTAAAAACTGGTTCTGATCCGGCGGATCCCAGTGGGGTTTTTTGGGCTATCGATTTAACTGTAGCTGAAATAAAGGGACAGCTTTATTGCGTTTGGTCGGGCTGGGAAAGTAATAAGAAAAGCGATAAAACGAAACAATACTTGTATATCGCTAAAATGAGTGATCCAACTACCATTAGCTCCGATCGTGTAAAAATAGCCTCACCGGATCAACCATGGGAAACCGGCGGCCCCTTAGATTTAGTGGAAGGTGCGCAATTTATTTTCCATAAAAAAGATGTTTTTCTAATTTATTCTACCAGAGAATCTTGGACACCGCAATATAGATTGGGGCAGTTAAAGCTAAAACCGAAAGCCGATCCTATGAAGCCTGAAAGCTGGCTAAAGTCAGGACCAGTTTTTAAAGGAAACGAAGGTGTTTTAGGTGTTGGCCATGCCAGTTTTACAAAATCTCCCGATGATAAAGAATGGTGGATTTTTTACCATAGTAAAATCGATAAGAAACCAGGTTGGAACAGAGATTTAAGGTTACAGCAATTTTATTGGGATGAAAAAGGAAACCCTGTGTTTGGAGAACCCCTGCCTGCTGGAATGAAACTTAGGAAGCCATCTGGTGAAAAGTAGCGCAACCTAATTATAGCGAAATAATAATAATGATAATAAGTAAAAACCGTTTTTCAGTTTGCGCAGTAGCCTTTAGTTTACTTGCTTATAGTAGTTCTTGTAACCTCCCATTAAAAAATGTTACCCAGCATAATGTGCCAGTTACAGTTGATGTAATTGAAACAACTGGCTTGAATGCAAATCAAATGGGTATATATAGCATCAGAAATGGAGCTGTTAAAGCGCAATTTACCAATTACGGTGCTCGTTTGGTTGCATTGTGGGTGCCAAATAAAGATGGAAAACCTACAGATGTGGTGCTGGGCTTTAGAAGCGTGAAAGAGTATGTCGAGTCAAGCGAACCTTATTTTGGTGCCGTTGTTGGTCGGTTTGGAAATAGAATTGCCAAAGGTCAGTTCGAACTCAGGGGCAAGCGCTATCAACTGACAATTAACAACGGACCAAACACTTTGCATGGCGGTAAAAAGGGGTTTCATAAAGCAGTTTGGAATGTTGAGCAGCCAGACTCTACTAAGTTGATTTTTACTTATTTTTCTAAAGATGGAGAGGAAGGTTTTCCAGGAAATTTAGCTGCTAGAGTAACCTATGCGATTACAAGTAAAGGAGCTCTCAAAATGGAATACGAAGCCATAACGGATCAGGCAACTGTTATAAATTTGACTAACCATGCTTTCTTTAACCTAAATGGAGAAGGCTCTGGGAAAATATTAGATCATAAACTTACCATTTTTGCGAATAAATATACACCGGTTGATAGTACCCTCATACCAACTGGACAGTTAGCAACCGTTAAAGGAACACCATTTGATTTTACAAAAGGCCAGGCAATTGGTGCAAGAATAAGATTACCAAATGAACAGTTAAAAAATGGGAAAGGATATGATCATAATTTTGTAATAACCAGCCCAAAGAAAAAAGGAATGAGACATGCGGCTAGCGTGGTTGGAGATATGTCTGGGATTAAAATGGATATTTACACTACAGAGCCTGGATTACAATTTTATAGTGGCAATTTTATGAGAGGCAAAAATACGATGAAAAATGGAGCAAAAGATACATTTCGCTCTGCCTTTGCTATGGAAACTCAACATTTTCCAGATTCTCCTAATCAATCATCATTTCCAACAACCGTATTAAATCCCGGGAAAAAATACCACACGGTATCTATTTACCAATTCTCAATTTCCAAATCATTAATTGATAATTAGATACCAGTTTATAACATAAAGCCGAAAGCGATAAATTTTAAATATTACCTTTTATAAAGAAGATGAGAAATTTTAAATACAAAAAAATGCAAGTCACGCAGCTATTAATTGGGTTATTGGTGTCTTTCCAAATGTTAGGTTGTGTTTCTCCAAAATATAAAAATCCGGTTGATGTAGAACTGGGAGATCCTTACGTTTTAAAAACAGCATCTGGCAAATATTACATGTACGGCACCGGGGGTGTTAAAAACGGTTTTAAATGTTATTCGTCAAGCGACTTAGTGAACTGGAAAGACGAAGGGGCTATATACACCAATAATCAAGAAAAGGCGTGGGGAGAAAAAGCATTTTGGGCACCCGAGGTTTATGAGCGGGATGGTAATTTCTATTTGTTTTATAGTGCACATTGGAAGATCAACCCATCTAACGAGTTAGAGAATTTTAAAATTGGCGTGGCGGTTTCAAAAGAGCCAACGGGTCCTTTTATAGATATGTACGATCGCCCAATCTTCAATCCGGATTATCCCATTATTGATGCTAACGTTTTATTTGAAAATGGGAAAGTGTATTTATATTATTCCAGATGTTGCTATAAGCACCCTGTAGAAAGTGAGGTAGCTACATGGGCAAAAAAGAAAGGTTGGTATGAAGAAATTGAGGAGAGCTGGATTTACGGTGTTGAAATGAAACCGGATTTTAGTGGAGTAATAGGAGAACCAGTTTTATTGCTTAAGCCGCCAGCTACCCAAACTGACCAAACAGAATGGGAAAGTAGATCGGTTACTGCGCATGAAGCAAATAGAAGATGGACAGAAGGTTCTTTCATTTTTAAAAATAACTCTAAATATTACATGATGTATTCAGCCAATAATTTTGATGGCGAAAATTATGCCGTAGGTTACGCAACGTCATCAAATCCCTTAGGGCCTTTTGAAAAATCGCCGCTTAATCCAATTTTGCAAAAGAACGGAAACGTTTCTGGAACCGGACATAATAGCATTACCTGGTCTCCAAACGGTAAACAAATGCTTTGTGTTTATCATGGCAGAACCGAAGCCACGGGACATCGGCGGGTCGTTTTTATTGACAAAATGCGTTTGGATAAGTCTGGAAATATAATTGTCGATGGCCCAACAAGTAGCTTACAAAAATATCCATCTAAATAATCTTGAAAAAGAGAATTAAATATCGAAAAGGCGATAGCTGCATTGAGGTGTTTTATGTTTACCAGCGCCATTTAATTAAGCTTAAAAAAAGTTAGTGTAAACCCGTATCGTTCATTAAAGAATGGGGTCTTTAAAAATTGTATCGTATTAAAACTCCTGAATTTTTTTGTATGAAAAGCCTCTGTATAGCTGCAATGAAGTTTTTTGCTATTTTTAACAGTACAGTACTACTACATTTTTTATACAATAAACTACAAAATTGCAAATTTTATTAATTGCAATTGGGTAAAATTGAATCAGATTTTGAGATGCTAATTTTGATAATCTGCTACATTAAGTATTTTATTTGAGTATTTAAAGAGGCAATAAGTTATCGGGACGTATTTCAAGCTAATTAAAATAAACCAATTAACTTTAAGCTTTTAACCAATTTAAAATGATTCGACATTTACCATTTATGGTGTCATTTTCAAAAATCTCACTGCTGCTTTCTGTTGTATTTATATGTAAGAGCAGTTTAGCAAGTGATCTTATTAAAGATGAACCTTCGTTATTCAAACCTAAAGAAAAGCTCATAACCAAAAGAATAGATTATGTAATGACTGGGAAAGTCACCGATGAGAGTGGCCAACCTCTAATGGGTGTAAGCATTGCAGTAATTGGCGGAAGAGGTGCTACGCAAACAGATCTAAATGGAGAATATTCCATAAATATTTCTGATGGATCTACTGCGTTGAGGTTTTCTTACCTTGGATTTACAGAGCAAGAGATTAAATTAACTGGAGCGCGTACTTTAAACGTAACGTTAAAAACATCAATGAATCAACTAGATGATGTGATTGTAGTTGGTTATGGGATACAAAAGAAAGAAAGCGTTGTTGGCGCTATCAGCCAAATAGAAGGGGCAGAACTAAAACGGGTTGGCGGGGTTACTTCTGTTTCAGAATCATTGCAAGGTTTGCTACCGGGTTTAACAGTGGTTAACTCTAATGGCAAGCCAGGTTCTGATAATGCAAGCTTATTAATTAGAGGCCGGGCAACTTTTAACAACTCCAATCCATTTGTTTTAGTAGACGGAATAGAGCGAGACCTTAACCAAGTTGACCCTAATGAAATAGAAACAATCTCGGTTTTAAAAGATGCGTCTGCTACGGCCGTATATGGTACCAGAGGGGCTAATGGGGTCATTTTGATAACGACAAAAAGAGGAACCAAAGGTAAACCAGAATTCTCTTTTTCGTCAAACTTTGGTTTTAAAGCGCCTACAGCAAAAAACTATCAAGCAGATTATGTGACCACTATGGAGCTTTTTAATGAAGCGGCCATGAATGACAAACAGTTTGATAAGCTAATTCCCGAGTCCACAATACAAGCTTGGCGAGAAAATATTGATAAAGCTGGGCCATATAATCAATATTTTCCCATGGTAGATTGGAACAAGGAAATTATAAAAGACATGGGCTATCAAAAAAACTATAATTTGAATGCTCGCGGAGGATCCGATTTTATGAAATATTTTGTTTCTGTAGGGTATCTAAATGATGGGGATATATTTAACAC
Organism: Pelobium sp.; assembly: GCA_045629485.1. Lineage (GTDB taxonomy): Bacteria > Bacteroidota > Bacteroidia > Sphingobacteriales > Sphingobacteriaceae > Pseudopedobacter. The sequence continues at coordinate 10,681 of JAZQRF010000168.1, forward strand.
CAAAGCAAATGATGAATATGATCCAAGCTTTCGAGTTGAGCGCTACAACTGGCGTTCAAATTTTGATTTCGACCTTACAAAAAGCACCGTATTCTCCATTAACTTTTCCGGGAATTTCCGTTACAGAAACCAGCCAGCTTACAGAATTGATGATGGTGGAGAAGATGGTTACGGTCAAGCTCAGTTTTTTCAAAGGTTATTAAGAGCACCAAGAAATGAATTCCCATTAAGATACGAGGATGGAGAAGTGGGTGAATCCTTATTGGGGGATAACAATATGTCGGTTTTCTTAAATGATGGCGGGCAACGTACCTACAAATATTTTCAAGGGTTCTACGATGCTCAATTAAATCAAAAACTTGATTTTGTAACAAAAGGTCTGAGCGCCAAAGGAAAAATAGCTTATACTTCTGGTTCAAATTACGAAACGGCAATTATTTCAAATGGAGTTGGAGCTAATTTTAGCGACATCAATACCATTAGGTATTACCGCAGTTATGATTTAAGCAATCCACAAACAGCTGCAGACGGTACTGTCTCTTATCCTTTATTAAGACAGATCAGGTATCCTAATGATGCCACCCAGGATCAACCTATTTCCGCCAATGGTGACGCTATGTATTATTACTTAAGAGATCTTTATTATGAACTCTCACTTAACTATAACAGAAAATTTGGCAACCATGATGTTTCGGGTTTGGTATTGGCAAACAGAAGATCATTGATACGGAGTGGATCAGGTACTTATATAGGTATTGGTGAGTACGGCGAAGATTATGTAGGACGTGTAACTTATGGTTATAAGTCTAAATACCTTGCAGAATTTAATGGGTCGTACACGGGTTCTTCTAAATTTGCAGATGGCAAGCGCTTTGGCTTCTTCCCGTCTGGTGCGGTTGGTTACATCATAACAGAAGAGCCTTTCGTTAAAAATTTAATTGGCAACAAAGTTTTAGATTACCTTAAATTAAGGTATAACTACGGTATTGTAGGTAGTGATAGAGGTGTTGGTGGAAATCAATTTTTTCAGTCATTCACCAGTGGAAGAAGTGTGCGGTTTGGTGATATGGATGATAATACATTCGGCCCACTTTACGCAGAAGGCCAAACAGCCAACCCAGATAACACTTGGGAAAAAGCCACTAAGCAAAACTTAGGAATCGATTTCGACTTTTTTAATAAGTTAAGAGGTAACCTAGATCTTTTTTCTGAACAGCGAAAAGATATCCTAATGCAAAGAGCTACGGTTCCAAGAGCATTTGGTAATACTGCGCCGTTCGCAAATATCGGCCGTACCAAAAACCATGGTTTTGAGTTGCAACTGGTTTATCGCGATAAAATAGGTAAGAAATTTAATTATTATGTTGGCGGAGGTTATAACTGGTCTGAAAACAGGGTTGTTTATAGAGATGATGCCCGTCTCACCCCTGATTACTTAAAAGATGCAGGAAAGCAAATTGGCTCCACAACCAGATGGATCCAGGCAGGATATTATAATTCTTTGGATGATATTTTCAACGGCACAAGACCAAATGTTGGGGTAGTACAAGGAAGCATTGTGCCGGGAGATTTCCTTTATGCTGATTACAATGCCGATGGGGTAATTGATCAATTTGATAGAATTCCGTTTGAATTTACCACCACTCCACTGCAAACCATCAGTCTTAACTTGGGGTTCGATTATAAAAACTGGGGATTTAATGTACTGTTTTATTCGGCTCAAAACGTTTTTACCGAAGTTCCCAGCTTGTTTTTATGGGATTTTAACAACGGATTTATTTCTGGTCAGCCAAACATTGCAGATCGTTGGACACCGCAAAACTCTGTAAATCCGGGTAAGCCTTCATTACATACCTTTAACACTAGGCACAACCAAAATACGGCAAGTACCTACACATTTGTTAATGCATCTTACATCAGGCTAAAAAATGCCGAGGTTTCTTATCGTGTAACTTTACAAACACTAAAAAATATTGGGGTAAGAAATTTACAGCTTTACGCCAATGGAAACAATTTATTAACATTTACAAACTTGGATGACAGGGTTGACCCTGAATCAGGAAGTGATAGTGTGTATCCAATCGTCAGAAGATTTAATTTAGGCTTAAGAGCTAATTTCTAATCAATACAAAATGAAAAAGATTTATATATTCTTATTCGCAACAGCACTGTTTTCAACAACTAGCTGCGAGAAATACCTAGACAAAATAGAGAAGATCGGTCTTTCAGAAGAAGATGTTTTTAGCCGATACGAAGCGGTAAAAGGTTATTTAGACGGTACGTACAATGGCTTGTATGACATGCATGCTTGGAATTCTCAAAATTTGGCCAGAACTACCATTAACGCTCTTTCTGATGAAGCCAGTTCTAACATTAATACTGATTTAAATAGAAGCATTAATACAGGCGATTGGCTTTTAAAGCCCAAGTTGGGTGAAATTGGTTACAATTTGGGTGATAGCGACGCTGGAACTACAATAGGACCAGTTATGGATAATGCATACATATATTTGAGAGTAGCCAATAAAGTGATTGAAAGAGCCGCTGAGGTACCAAACATTACTCAGCAACAACTAGATGAGATTTTAGGGCAAGCCTATTTTATGCGTGGCTGGTATTATTTTCAACTGATTTTAAGAGTGGGTGGTTTGCCCATTTATGATGAGGTTTACACTCCAAATGATAACCTAGATGTTCCTCGAGAGACTTATGCGAAATCTAACGAATTTGTGATTCAAAATATGAACGAGGCAATTAAGCGTCTTCCGCACAAATGGAATTCTGCTGAAGTAGGGAGAGCTAATAAGGTTGCAGCCATGGCTGTAAAATCAATGGCAATGCTTTATGCTGCAAGTCCTTTGATGCAAAACGGCTTAACCTCAACCGTTGATAATGGGTACGGAATTCAGCAGGCCGAACTTGCGGCAGAATATGCAAATGATGTTATAAAATATTGCACTACCAATACCGGTGGCACAGATTATCGTTTGCTTTCCGGTGCCGATTATCCATTTATATTTTATCACGCACCTGCAAATAGCAGTCCCGAACAGTTGTGGTATAATTCTACTGCTGCAAGAAAAGAAAAAACTCCACAAAGCAGAGGAATGCGGGTTTTTTATCTTCCACAATTTCTTTCTGGCGGAACAGGTATAGATGCTGCATCATACAATGGCCCTACTCAAAATATTGTAGATAAATTTGAAGTGATCAACAATGGCAGTGCTTACCCAATTAGTGATGTACGCTCGGGTTATAACGCACAAAACCCTTTTGTTAATAGAGACCCAAGATTCTATCATAATGTTATTATTCCGGGCCAGCGCTGGGGTATTCTAGCCAACAATAATCCAGCTTATCAAGAGCTGTATGACGGTGGTAGAGATAAAATTAACGCAGAGACTAACAGCTCAACCAAAGGAAGAACGGTTACTGGCTATGTGCCTAAGAAATATATCTGGGAAGGGGCCAATTTTGTGTTAGAAGAGTGGGACAAATATAACTTGAACACTGTATATATTCGCTTAGCGCAGATTTACTTAGACTATGCCGAAGCAATGAATGAAGCCTACGGGCCAACAGCAGATCCAAAAGGTTACGGATTAACCGCAGAAGGTGCGCTTAATATTGTGAGAAACAGAGTTGGGATGCCTAATGTGCTGCCAGAATATGCTGCCGATAAATTAAAGCTGAGAGACAGAATTAGAAACGAAAGAGCTGTAGAATTGATGTGGGAAAATCACCGCTGGCATGACTTAAGAAGATGGATGATTGCAGTAGATGTATTTAGCAAACCTATCCAGGGTATGTTAGCCAAGCCGGTTAATGCCAACCACAAAAATGTTGCTAACAAAAGTACTTTACAGTTTACCTATCAGGTGTTTGATGTTACCACAGAAGTGAGGGTATTTGAAAATAAGCACTATTGGTATCCAGTAGATCAAGAACAGGTTAATAATCAATACAATTATGTTCAAAACCCTGGATGGTAAACTAAAAAAACTAAAGCAAATAACGATGATTAAAAAAATATACATTTTTCTGTTTGCGGTTTCTTTCATTTTCTTTGAAACTATTCCACACACTGGTTTTTCGCAAAACAAGCAGACAGAAAAAAAAGGAAAGAAAATTTCAAGTATAAAAGTTTCTTCAAAAGTGGTTGATGAAGACGGCAAACCTATCCCCAATTCAACTGTAATTATTGGAGAAGGCTTATTTGAAGTTAGCCCAAAAGAAAGCGGCGATTTTGAAGTGGAAACAAAAAGTGATGCTATTTTATTGGTAGAGGCTTTTGGTTACCATCCTCAATCTATTGATTTAAGCCAAACAGCAATGCCGGCACAAATCCAATTAAAAAAATCACTCTTATATTCCTCTGGCTTAGATGTAATCAATTTACCGCTAAACCAAACCATTACTAAAAGAGAGTTGGTTGGGGCAGTAAGTAAAGTAAGCGGAGAAGAACTCGAAAAGTATCCAGATTTGTCCTTGTCTAATACATTGCAAGGAAGGTTGGCCGGTTTATATGTACGTTCTACTTCTAGTGGTTTAGGTAATAACGGATCTAATTTTTATGTACGCGGAATGTCTAGAGCTGGTAGTGATGGAGCTTTAATTTTAGTAGATGGGATAGAAAGACCTTTCAATTTTCTTAATCCAAATGAGATTGATAACGTAGAGGTTTTAAAAGATCCATTAACTAAAATCACCTATGGCCCAAGGGCTGCAAACGGTGTGGTGTTGATTACCACCAAAAGAGGTAAACCCAACACCAGAGCATTAAATGTAAGTACAGAATACGGCTTAAGTGAAGCCACAAGGTTACCCACATTTTTAAACAGCTATCAATATGCGCAGCTTTATAACCAAGCCAGAGAAAACGACGGATTAGCACCGTTTTATTCTGCCGAACAAATTGAAGGCTATAAAAATAGCACTGGTGCAAATGATCAGGCTTATCCTGATGTTGATTATTACGATTACTTTTTACAAAAAAGTGCGCCATTGCAAAGAGTAAATATTGATTATACAGGCGGGGGAAAGGGTAGTGAGTATGCTTTAATACTTGGCTATACTGGCGCTCAGGGTTTTGAAAAAGTAGGCAAAACACCTACTCAAGATCGTATAAATCTTCGTGGAAATTTAGATTTTCAAGTTTCTCCAAGCTTAAAAGCTTTTGTAGACGCTAGCGGAATAGTAGAACGCAGATTGTGGACTGGTTATAACCAGGATCAGGTTTTTTCTGCACTAAGCAACTTCAGACCAAATGAAAATCCTATTTTTATTACAGACTCTGCTTTACTTAGCATAGGTTCTCCTATAGGGTTAGCTTATGTACCACCTTTGGGCGGTTCGTTTCTACGCCCATCAAGTTTATACGGGAACTTAGCTTACGGAGGCGACACACAACACAACTATTTTTACGGTCAAACTAATTTTGGTTTAGATTTAAATTTAGGAAAAGTAGTAAAGGGCATCGCAATTAAAACAGTATTCAACTTTGATAATTATCAATTTTTTCAAAGCGGAAGAAATTTAACACCCGTAACTTATGCAAGGCAAGTAACTAAAAACTCACTTGGACAGGACAGCGTTGTTTTTACAAACCTTCAAAAAAGAGTGACTGCAGATAATGATTCACGGCAAGCGGAAAGTATTACCCGTAACTATGGATTTACAACTACATTGTCTTATCAAAAAGAATTTGATAACAGTGCCTTAAAAGGAAGCATGACTCATTTTTATTATAAATATGAAGATAGAGACTCTTATCAAGACATTGAAAACAGCAATTCTACCTTAAATTTAAATTACGCAATTAAAAATAAAGTATACGTTAGTGGTACCCTAGCTTTAATGGGCAGTAGCAAGTATGCAGACGCCAATAAGTATAAATTATTCCCGGCTGTTGGTTTAGGTTGGATTGTAAGTGAGGAAAGTTTTTTAAAGAACAACAAAACCATAGATTTTCTTAAACTTAAAGGAAGTTTTGGAGTGCTTGGTTATGAAAGAGGAACAAGTTTTTACTTGTACCAAAGCCGCTGGGACAATAATGGAACTTACCCTATTGGTGAAACTGGAAGTACAACGGGTATTCCACGCTCTAGCTTAGGGATTATTGGTAACCCAAATTTACAATGGGAGAAATCAAGAGAGATCAATATTGGGGTTGAAGGTTTAGCTTTCAAAAACAGAATAAATTTTGAGTTCAATTATTTCAACAATTTCCGTTATGATATTGTAGTTGATCCGGGCAATCAATATTCTGCACTTGCAGGACAATTATATCCACGGTTAAATGCCGGCGAAACTGCGAATAGCGGGGTAGAAGGAAACTTGAACTACCAAACTAAAATAGGAAACGTTGATTTTAACATAGGCGGTAATTTTATTTACAGTAAAAATGATGTTAAAGTAAATAATCAGGTTTTATTTGTTGATGAAAACCTTAGAACAATTAACCAGCCTTCCGATGTTATTCTCGGATATGTAGCTAAAGGTTTGTTTACTTCTCAGGCAGATATTGACGCAGCCCCTTTCCAATCTTTAGGTAACTATCAAATTGGAGATATTGCTTATGAAGACTTAAATGCCGATGGGGTTATTGATGGAAAAGATAGAAAAGTAATCGGCAATAATTTCCCGAGAACAGCTTTGGGTTTAAACCTAAATTTAAAGTATAAAAACTTTGGTCTTTACGCCCTTGGAACGGCCGAGTTAGGTGTGGATAGGATTTTGAACAACAGTTTTTATCGCAATAATGGCGAGAGTAAGTATTCTACGTTAGCATTAGAGAGTTACTCAATTACTAATCCTAGCGGTACTTATCCACGTTTAAGCACAATGTCCCAGGCAAACAACAATGTAACTTCTACTTTTTGGTTACAAAGCGCAAGCTTTTTTAGATTAAAAAATGTAGAAATAAGTTACACCGTAGGGCGCTCAAATGCCACAGTAAAAAATTACCAGTTTTTTGTAAGAGGTACCAACTTGTTCGTATTATCTGATAATAAAGAGTTAGACCCTGAGGTTATAAACGCAGGCGTAACTAATTATCCGGTCTATAGAACAATCACACTTGGTGCATCCGTAAAATTTTAAAAAAACAAAAAGAATGAAGCGTTTTAAAATAACATTTAGTTTACTGGCAATCTCCTTGTACTTCGCAGCTTGCGAAAAAGCCTTGGATCCAAAAACTGATAGCAGTTACGGTGACGAGTTTGTATGGTCGTTACCAAATAAAGCGGAGGGAGTTTTAATGAATGCCTATGCTAATATCCCCACCCGTTATGATAGTTATTCAGGTAATAATTTTCTAGATGCTGCAACAGATAATGCCGTAAGTAACAATTTCGGATCGGGTATTTTCCAACTCGGCGCCGGAAGTTTATCTGCATTCGATAATCCGGTAGGTAGTTGGACTAACAATTATACGCAGTTGAGAAACATCAACCTGTTCTTAGAAAATGGCTTAACTGATAAAATCAGTTATGACTTAACCAGTGAAGAAAACGATCAAAAATTTAAAGTAAGATTAAAAGGCGAAGCACTGTTTTTAAGAGCGTATTGGAGTTTTCGATTGTTACAAGAATATGGAGGCAAAACAAATGATGGGTTGGCCTTAGGTTATCCAATCCTTTTAAAAACCTTGCCTGATGAAGAAGCAAAAAACACCAATATCTATAGAAACACTTATGAAGAATGTGTACAGCAGATCATTAAAGATTTAGATGAAGCCCAAGCTCTTCTTCCTGTGACGTATACAGGTAATGATAAAATCGTAGGTTCCACTGAAATTGGTAGAGCGGATCAAAGAGCATGTGCAGCTTTAAAATCTAAAGTTGCAGTATATGGGGCTAGCCCTGCATATCAGCCAAATAGTGTTGTGCAGATTACAGGAATGGGGCAATTTAACGTTACCAATCAATCGCAGTATATCCAGAATTGGGAAAGAGCTGCAACGCTTTCAGCACAGGCTATCAATATGGTAAATGCTTTCACTAGTTTAAAAGCAACCGATTATAATAGAGCTCAAACTCCTGATGAATTTATATGGAGACGTTTTGGAAACAATAAAGTAATGGAAATTGCGCAATACCCACCATATAGCTATGGAAATGGAATTACCGGCCCATCACAAAATTTAGTAGAAGCATTTCCTGCTTTAAACGGGTATCCAATAACTGATGCAAGATCTAATCACAATTCTAATAATCCTTATGCAGACAGAGACCCTCGTTTAGCCTTAACTGTTTATCATAACCAGAGTGGATTTGAGGGGAGAAAGATTGAAGTTTTTGAGGGCGGTCTAGATTCTCATACAAATTTCCCAAATGCTACCCGTACTGGTTATTATTTAAGGAAATGGCTATCTAATAAATCGGGTCTACTCAACCCAGAAACTGGCCAAAATGATATCCATTATTATGCGATGCTACGGAAATCGGAAGTATATTTAAACTATGCTGAAGCTGCTAATGAAGCTTATGGACCACTCGGGGTAGCACCAGGCGCTACTCTTTCTGCAGCTGCGGTAATTAGAGATATTAGAGTTAAAGCAGGTTTGAACGCATCAACCTCAAACGCTTACGTAAATGAAGTAGCAGCACTAGGCAAAGACGAGTTTAGAAAGTTAATCCAAAATGAGATCAGATTAACTTTTGCTTTTGAGAACTTTAGATTTTTTAATATGAGAAGATGGTTGCTACCTTTAAATGAAACAGTAACAGGAGTAAAAGTTACTAAAGTGAACGATACCACTTTTCAATATGAGAAAAAGGACGTTGAAAAAAGAATGTTTAATGATATTAAATACTATTATTTGCCACTGCCTTACGATGAAATATCTAAAAGCCCGGGCTTAATTAACAACATGGGGTGGTAATTTACCCCACTTATAAATAAAAAGATGATGAAAATAGTTAGAAATATATCTTTAATAGTTTTAACGGTGTTGGTTTTGGCTTCTTGTAAAAAATACGACTCTTACGTAAGTGATTTTGATTTCAGCGTTGTTTATTTTGCTTCTCAAAAGCCTTTAAGAACAATTGTAGCAAATGACGATATGAGCTTCAAAGTTGGTGTGACTTTGGGTGGTGTAAGAAGTAATAAGTCAGATCAAATTGTTAAATATAGGATCGATCCCACCTTATTTAACTCGGTTCCTGGTGCATTTAATTATGAAGTACTTCCAGAAAGTTACTATACCATAACGGATAATAGTACAATGGTTATCAAAGAAGGACAGCTAATAGGTGACGTTACGGTAACCTTAAATAAGGAGTTATTCACTGCAGATCCGGATGCTCTTCAAAAGATTTATGCTTTACCACTAAGAATTGTGAGTACAACTACAGATTCTATTTTGATAGGAAACAGCAACGTACCTGCAAAAGATTACACCATTGTGGTGGTGAAATATATTAGTCCATACCATGGTACTTATTACCATAAAGGCAAAGAGACTAAGTTGAACGATAACTCTGTCACGGTTTATAGTAAAAAAGACTTAAGTCAGAATGCAACTTTTGCTATGCTTACTAACTCATTAAATTCCATTAAAACACCTGGTGCCGGCACTAGCGCAGTTCCTTTAGATCTGGTTATTAATAATACATCGGTTGCAATAAGCGGCAATGTGGCTAATGAAGTTTCGGGCTCGGGTACTTACAATCCTCAAAATAAAACATTTTATCTAAACTACAATTATAAAAATGGGGCGAATAGGTATAGTGTAATTGATACCTTAATTTTAAGACAAGCACCAGAACTTGACTTACGTTTTGAAGAATGGTAGCAAATAAGCTTAAAGCTAATTAGATGAAGAAGATATTTGGGTTCCTTTTGCTAGTTATCGGCTGTTTTTCGGCTTTTGGTCAAGCATTAAATTCTAGTAAACCTAATATTCTCATTTTTTTTATTGATGATATGGGAAGGCAAGATTTAAGCACTTATGGGGGTGATTTTTATAAAACGCCTGCAATAGATAAGCTTGCGGATGGGGTGAAATTTACAAATGCTTATGCAGCATGCACTGTTTGTTCGCCTACAAGAGCAGCCTTAATGACAGGTAAATATCCAGCCCGCTTACATGTTACAGATTGGATTAAAGGGAAAAGTATGCCTTGGGCAAAATTAATGGTGCCCGATTGGACCATGTATCTTGATTTGAAGGAGAAAACTATTGCCGAATCTTTAAAAGAAGTAGGTTATAGAACCTGGCATGTAGGTAAATGGCATTTGGGGGATGAAGAAAAATATTGGCCTCAAAATCAAGGATTTGATGTAAATATTGCCGGCAGCTTTAAAGGCGCCCCGATTAAAAATGACAAAAGTAATGGCTATTTTTCTCCTTATGGTTTAAAGATGATTGAAGACGGGCCAACAGACGAATACCTTACAGATCGTTTAACAAATGAGGCAATAAACCTAATCAAAAAGAGACCGAAGAATCAGCCTTTCTTTCTTAATTTGAGCCATTATGCAGTTCATACCCCAATACAGGGTAAAGAAGAGAAAATTAAAAAGTATGAGGCACTATTGAAATCCTCTGATCCTCAAAAAAATCCTAAGTATGCTGCCATGATTGAAAGCGTGGACGAGAGTATCGCCAAAGTAATGAAAACGCTGAAAGAGGAAAAACTGTTAGAGAATACATTCATTGTTTTTGCAACAGATAATGGTGCTTTAGCACCAATTTCAACCAGTAAACCATTTAGAGAAGGTAAGGGCTGGGCTTATGAGGGCGGAACAAGAACTCCGTTAATAATATATTGGAAAGGTAAGATAGAAGGTAAAAAAGTAATTGATGAACCAGCAATTACCATGGATATTTACAGTACCATTATGAGTTTAGCTGGTGCTAAAGAGCCTGAAAATATAGATGGGAAATCTCTGTTACCAGTGATTACGGAAAATAAGCAATACGATCGGCCGATATTTTGGCATTACCCACATTACCACATGGATAAACCACATGGATCTGTAAGGTATGGTGATTGGAAACTGATTCAATACTTTGAGGATATGCGTTATGAACTTTATAACCTGAAAACGGATATCGGAGAAACCATAAATCTTGCAAAAGAGCAGCCTGAAAAAGTAAAAGAGCTGGGACTGTTAATGATCAACTGGAGAAAAGAAGTAAATGCCCAGATGCCAAGTATTAATTCCAATTATATCCCCGAAAAAGCAAACAAAAAGGATGTATACATCGGTACCGAATAAGCATAAGTGGCTGTAACAATTGTAGAAAAGACTATGAAAATTGGCTAATAAGTAGGTTTTTGATGGTTTTTTTTTCAATTTGGTTCGATGATATTCTGATACTAAATCTCAGCCATCATCCGATAAACCAATTTGCGATCACTTAGAACTATTTGAAAAAAGTTTAAATGAAAAAGATTTTCCTATTTATATTAATTCTTGGAGTCTATCAATCCGCATCAGCTCAAAAATTTGATTTTACAGAGTGGGAAAATCCTACTAAAGTAGAATTAAATAAAATGGCTCCTCATGCCAATTTTTTACCATTTCAAACTCAGGCAGATGCGATAAATCAGGAAGAAAATAAATCCAGTGTTTATCAATCTTTAAATGGCTTATGGAAATTTAACTACGTAGATAAGCCAACAGACAGGCCGTTAGACTTTTTTAAATCGAGCTTTGACAGTAAAAAATGGAGTAATATTACAGTTCCTTCTAATTGGGAAATGCAGGGGTATGGTGTTCCAATCTATACGAATGTGAAATATCCATTTCCCCCAAATCCACCTTACATCCCACACACTTATAATCCGGTTGGTTCTTACCTTACCAGTTTCGAAATTGATAAGAACTGGGCTGATAAAAAGGTGGTACTTCATTTCGGGTCTATTTCTGGGATGGCTTATGTTTGGGTAAATGGTAAAGAAGTGGGTTTTACAAAAGCATCGAAAACACCTGCCGAATTTGATATAACATCTTACCTAACCAAAGGAGAAAATAGTTTAGCTGTACAGGTTTATCGTTGGCATGATGGAAGTTATTTAGAAGACCAAGATTTTTGGCGCTTAAGCGGAATAGAACGTGATGTTTTTTTAATAGCCAGAAACAAAAGTCACATTAAAGATTTTGAGGTTAATGCAGGTTTAACCAGTGATTACAAGAATGGACTTATTGAACCTAAAATCACGATAGTTAGCGAGAGTTCAAATTCTTCTTCCTTAGAAGTTAAATTGCTTGATAAAGCCAATAAAGTTATATATCAGCAACAGCAAAATGTTCAATTAAATGCTGGTGAAAACACCATTCAACTCCCATCTAAAACTTTAAAGAACATTCAGAAATGGTCTGATGAAAGTCCAAACCTCTATCAATTTGTAATGAGTTTGAATGGCAAAGAAATAAAAGATATTGAATATATCGCCACTGAAATTGGGTTCAGAAAAGTGGAGATAAAGAACGGTAAGCTTATGGTTAACGGAATGCCAATCTATATCCGTGGTGTTAACCGCCATGAACATGATGAGTATCTAGGCCATGTTACCACCAAAGAAATGATGGTGAAAGACTTAGAGTTAATGAAGCAATTCAATATCAACACCGTGAGAACTTCGCACTATCCAAATAATGAATTATGGTACAAGCTGTGCAACCAGTATGGAATGTACTTAATAGATGAAGCTAATATTGAAGTTCATGGTATGGGGGTAAGTACGAACAAGTTTACAGATACCATTCCTCATCCTGCTTACCGTCCAGAATGGGCACCCTCATTTAAAGATCGAATTGTTAGAATGCTCGAGCGTGATAAAAACAACCCTTCTATAATTCTTTGGAGTATGGGGAATGAATGCGGGAACGGTCAGATTTTTAAAGATATGTACACGTATATTAAAAAAACTGATCCCTCTCGTCCGGTGATGTTTGAGCAAGCTAGCCAAACATGGAATACAGATATTATTGCTCCCATGTATCCAACAATTGATAGCATGAAAACTTACAGCAAAAAAACGGGTGTGAGGCCGATGATTATGTGCGAGTATTCACACGCAATGGGAAATAGCAGCGGTAATTTTGGTGAATACTGGAAGATGGTTTACGAATCTGAAAGTTTACAAGGCGGATGTATTTGGGATTGGGTTGACCAAGGGTTTGCCCAAAAAGATCAGTTTGGGCGTAAATACTGGGCTTACGGTGGCGATTTAGGCAGTCATATGTTTTATAATGACGAAAACTTTTGTGCAAATGGCCTGGTTGATGCTAGCAGAAAGCCACACCCTGGATTGTACGAAGTGAAAAAGTACTACAGTCCCATACTTTTCACAGGTTTTGATGCTTCCTCAAAAATACTTGATATTGATAATAAGTTCAGTTTTGATAATTTAAACCAGTACAATTTTGAATGGCAACTACTAGAAAACGGGGTAGTTATTAAAACGGGAGTTTTCAAAGTAACTTTAGCCGCCATGCAAAAAGCAAAATTTAAGCTTGATCTTCCTAAGCTACCAAGTCCTAATAAAGAATATTCACTAAATGTTTTTGCTTACACAAGGAGTGCAACAGCCTTGGTACCTAAACACCATGAAGTGGCAAGGGATGAGTTTATGCTGAACAAAGTAGATTATTTTGCAAATGTAAATAATGAATTCATTACAAAAGATGAAATAACTACTAAAAAACGAGGCAATAATTTAGAACTTAAGTCGGGCGATGTAACCGCCGTTTTCAATACCAATAAAGGGGTTTTAATTAGATATGAAGAAGCCGGAGATGCCATTTTAAATAAAATGCCAGAACCCTATTTCTGGAGAGCGACAACAGATAATGATTTTGGTAACAAGATGAACCTAATCAGCGGCCTATGGCGTTCAGCACATAACAATCTTGAAGTGGCTGAAGTGAAAACCAACCAAGGTACGGAAGGATTTACCTTAACCGCTAAATATAAAATTAAGTTTAGCAACGCAAAGTACGAGGTAACATATACCTTTTTAAAAGGAGGTGCTTTAGCAGTAAACGCAGAAATCAATCAGCTTAAAGAGATGCCAGAGTTGCCAAGGTTTGGTATGAGGATGGATGTAGCGTCACAATTTGACAACCTTCAATACTATGGCCGTGGGCCATGGGAAAATTACAGTGATAGAAAAGGATCGGCATTTCTAGGAGTTTACCAGGATACACCGGAGCAAACTTATGTAGATTACATTAGGCCGCAAGCTAACGGAAACAGAACAGACACTCGTTGGATAAAACTAACTAACAAGCAAGGAAAAGGAGTTTTAATAAAAGGACATCAGCCTTTGAATTTTAGCGCAATGCCCTATTACGATGAAGATTTTGATCCGGGAGATACCAAAAAGAACCAGCATATCAACGATTTAGTAAAAAGAGATGTAATAAGTGTTCATATTGATTTATTACAGCGTGGAGTTGGTGGGGATAATAGTTGGGGAAGGTTGCCACACGAGCAATACCGGTTAAATTCCAGTAGCTATAAATATGGTTACATTATTAAGCCATTGTAAATGGGAGGCATACCTATGAATTTCAAACTATTGAGAGGCAGATATTAGGAGATAAATGAAAAAAGTACGGGTAGGTTTTTTAACGATATTTATGTTCGGTGTTCTGTTTGCTGTTGCACAACAAGATCAAACAGAGAAGCCGAATATATTATGGATAACAATTGAGGATACTTCGCCTCAATTTATTGGCACTTATGGTAACGAGGATGCAAGAACGCCTAACATAGATCAACTAGCAAAAGAGGGTGTACGTTTTAAAAACGCATTTTCCACAGGTTCCGTTTGCTCTCCAAGTCGCTCGGCAATCATTACTGGAGTAAAAACTTACAAATTAGGTACAGGGCATCACAGAAGCAAAGTACCTACGCCAGATTATATCAAGGGCTTTCCGTTTTACTTAAGACAACACGGCTATTTTACCAGCAATAATAAAAAGACAGATTACAATTTAGCTGCCGGACAAAGTTTTATCCGCGAGGCTTGGAACGAAAGTTCAGGTAAAGCGGGTTGGTGGCAAAGAAAACCCGGACAACCTTTCTTTTCTGTATTTAACTATATGGAATCTCACCAAAGTAAAACCATGACTTTGCCTTTTGAAGAATATAAAAAACAGATTTTAGACCACTTAAAACCCGAGGAGATCATAGGAGATAACGACTTCAAAATGCCTCCTATTTATCATGATTCGCCTGAAATGCGCAAGCAATTTGCTCGCGTTTACAATTCAATAAAATACACAGATAATAAGATTGGCGAGCTTTTAGCTAGGTTAAGTAAGGACAATTTAAAAGATAGCACCATCATCTTTTTTTATGCAGATCATGGCGAGGGAATGCCGCGTGGAAAAACTAACGGCATAGATTATGGCTATCGGGTACCTTTCGTTATTTGGTTTCCGCCAATGTATAAGCATTTATCACCTTGGGGTAAAAGTGGAGTTGTAACGGATGAATTGATTGATTTTGAAGATCTGGCACCAACAATTTTAAGTCTAGCCGGGGCAAACGTCCCCGATTATTTAAAAGGGAGAATCCTGATTGGGAAAAATAGATCAGAGCCGGTAAAGCAAATTTATTTGTCTAGCGATAGGTCAGATAACGGACCTGATTTGGTGCGCACAATTACAAACGGCAGATACGTGTATTCCAGAAACTTTATGCCTTTTCAACCAGAACTACGTTTCATCAGGTACATGGAAGTTGGAGAGATTAAACAGAAAATGCGTACAGACTTAAAGGCTGGTAAATTAGATAATTTACAAAAAAGTCTTTTTGAACCTCGCCAACCCGAATCTCTGTATGATATTGAAAATGATAAATGGGAGACACGGAATCTGGCACTTGAACCAGAATATCAGGCTATGTTGGAA
>JAZQRF010000169.1:0-3880 GCA_045629485.1 Pelobium sp.
AAAGATAATAGTGGCGTAATCCAGCTCATTAGCGAAGAGTACACAGGCCCTCTGCATTTTGTGGAATTCTGGATTGACGTAATTAAAGAGTGGGAGAAAGAGACCGGCAAAAATGCACTTATCGGACTAAGTACCACTAAAGATGTGCAGGATGCTATTCTAAGAGATAAAACCAGAGCAGCAGTGATCGATCTCATAGATATTCGCTATTGGTATCCAATGGATAATGGAACTTATTATGAACCAAAAGGCGGCCAAAACCTGGCACCAAGGCAACATGCCAGGAAAATGAAAGGTGGTAAAACATCTTTTGAACAGGTTTATAAAGCAGTAAAGGAATACCGTGAAAATAATCCGGGCAAAGCAGTCATTTATTCTGCACAAAGCTATGATAGTTTAGGCTGGGCAGTATTTATGGCTGGCGGCTCGATGGCGAATTTGCCTAAGATCAATCATCCTGCATTTTATACACAGGCCTCAAAAATGAAACCTGTTAGTACTGCTGATGAAGGGAAGTGGATTTTATCTGGCGATAATGCTTATATCGTGTATAGCACTTCAAAAAGTCCACAGGAGTTGGCACTTGGTGCGGGCAATTTTAATGTTCGTTACATCAATCCTTCCAACGGAGCATTATTAAAAGAAGAAAAATTAAAAGGTGGTAAATCAGTATCTATTAGGCAACAGGGAAATGGTGCAGAAGTGATTTGGATTACCAAAAAATAGTAGAATATGAAGAAAGCGTTATTATACAGTTTATTGATTTTAGCAGTAGTGGCTGCTTGTAAATCGGAGAAAAGTGCTGCAGATCGTATGCAATTGTTGAAAATATCCGAAAATGGAAGATATTTTATGACAGCCGATGGCAAACCATTTTTTTGGTTGGGAGATACAGGTTGGTTATTGTTTAATAAACTAGATAGAGCAGAAGCGGAACAATATTTAGAAGACAGGAAACAAAAAGGTTTTAATGTAGTACAGGCAATGGTTTTACATACAGTTCCTTCTGTAAATGTTTACGGAGATTCTTCTATTGTAAATAAAGATATTTCCAAACCATTGGTTACAGAAGGAAATAACCCGGAAAATGAAGCTGAATATGACTATTGGGATCACATCGATTACATTATTGGTAAAGCAGAAGAAAAAGGTATTTACATGGCTTTGGTGCCAGTATGGGGTTCGCCGGTTAAAGACGGGAAAGTTTCGCCAGAACAAGCAGAAATTTACACTAAATTTTTAGTAGACAGATTCAAAGATAGACCAAATATCATTTGGTTAAACGGTGGAGATATTAAAGGGAGTGATTCTATTGCTGTTTGGAAAAAAATGGGTGAAACTATTAAATCTCTTGACACTACCCACTTGGTAACGTATCATCCAAGAGGAAGAACAGCTTCATCAGATTGGTTTCATAACGAGCCATGGTTAGATTTTAACATGGTGCAGTCTGGCCATAGAAGGTACGATCAGGATACTTCTAAAAATGAAGTGAAACATTACGGCGAGGATAACTGGAAGTTTATGGAAGTAGACTGGAACTTAACACCAACAAAACCTACTATTGATGGAGAACCATCTTACGAAGGCATCCCGCAAGGCTTACACGATACTTTACAACCACGCTGGACAGATGCAGATGTTAGAAGATATGGCTACTGGTCGGTTTTCTCTGGCGCTTTCGGATATACCTACGGACAAAATTCCGTAATGCAGATGCATTCTAAGAAAGATACCACTTCTGCTTACGGTTCTACAGAACTTTGGGATTCTGCAATTAACGCTCCCGGAGCAGGACAAATGCAACATCTGAAAAACTTAATGCTATCCAGGCCTTATTTCGAACGAGTTCCGGATCAAAGTTTAGTTGCAGAAAATGGAGAGAAATACGATCGTTTATTAGCCACAAGAGGCGATAGCTATGCGATGATTTATGCTTATAACGGCAGAGAAATAAAGGTGAATATGGGCAAAATAAAAGGTGCTAAAGTTAAAGCATCATGGTTTAATCCCCGTGATGGTAAGTTTACTGAGATTGGAGAATTTGATAATACTGGTGTTCAATCTTTCACTCCGCAAGGTGGAAAGAAAGATGGTAACGACTGGGTATTGGTTTTAGATAGTATTTAAAAATGAGCATGATGAAGAAACTGTTTTTGTTTTTGCTTTTACCTTTTGTTTTAGGTTCCTGTACTAAGGACGTGTATATGTTCTCGTCTTTTAACGAGCCGGCAACGGACGGTCTAAAGTATTTATACAGCAAAGATGGTTACCACTGGACTGCTTTAAACCAGGTTTATCTGAAACCTGAAATTGGAACACAAAAGATTATGCGTGATCCTTCGATGATCAGGGATAAGCAAGGGGTGTATCATTTGGTGTGGACCATCGCCTGGAAAGGCGATAAAGGCATTGGTTATGCAAGCTCCAAAGACTTAATAAACTGGGAGAACAAAAAACGGATTCCTGTGATGGAGCATGAAGCCACTACCGTAAATGTATGGGCTCCTGAATTATTTTTTGATGATGTAGCCGATAGGTTTGTCATTATCTGGGCATCTACCATACCTCACCGTTTTGAAAAAGGTGTGGAGGAAGAGGCAAATAATCATAGGATGTATTATACCACCACTAAAGATTTCGAAACTTTTACGGAGACGAAATTATTCTCAGATCCTGGGTTCAGTATTATAGATGCGGTGATTGTGAAAAAAGAGAAAGATGATTATGTATTGGTTTTAAAAGACAATACCCGTCCGAATAGAAATTTAAAAGTAGCATTTGCTGATAATCCTTTAGGCCCGTTTGAAAATGTCTCTAAAGAGTATTCAGGTTATTTAACAGAAGGGCCAAGCGTGGTAAAAGTAGGAAACGAGTGGTTAATCTATTTTGATTCTTACGGAAGTAAAAAGTATGAAGCTGTATCAACTACAGATTTCAAAATCTTTAAAAATATAAACGATAAGATTTCTGTTCCGGAAGGACATAAACACGGAACTATTTTTAAAGCAAGTAATAAAGATTTAAAGAATTTGCTTCGTTATGAAGCTAAAAATAAATAAGCCTGAAATGGGAATTAAGAAGATAGCTTTAGGATTGGCTTTAACATCATTTGTATTTAATGCTGTAGGGCAGGATACTGTAAAATATACAGGAAAAACTTTATCTAACGTGGATTACCATCACGGGCAATTAAGTCCGGCTGTGGGTACACATAATATCCAGGTGTTTAGAGCAAACAGGGAATTCCCTAATTTAGCCGGAGGTCATAACTTTACTTATAATCATCAGCCCTTTTTAGCTTATTGGAACAATACTTATTTTCTTCAATATTTGAGTAATCCGATTGGAGAGCATATTGCAGAAGGAAAAACGCTATTACATACTTCTAAGGATGGTTACAATTGGAGCAATCCTGTTGAATTATTTCCGCCTTATTTGGTTCCTGAAGGTTTTTCTAAACCCAACCATCCTGATAAAGCCGGGAAAGATTTGTATGCCATTATGCATCAAAGGATGGGATTCTACACTGCTAAAAATGGAAAATTACTGACCATTGGTTATTACGGAGTAGCTTTAGATGCTAAAGATGATCCGAATGATGGAAATGGAATTGGTCGGGTAGTTAGGGAAATCAAAAAAGACGGAAGTTTTGGCCCAATTTATTTCATCAGGTTCAACGCTTCATTTAATCAAAAATTAGCAAAATACCCATTCTATACCAAAAGTAAAGACAAAGCTTTTGTGAAAGCTTGTAATGAATTAATGGCTCAGCCTTTAATGATGCAACAGTGGGTAGAAGAAGCAGATAGAAATGATCCTTTGGTTCCTTATAAAAGAGCCATTAAAGCATTTTCTTATTATCATTTAAATAATGGAG
>JAZQRF010000170.1:0-15021 GCA_045629485.1 Pelobium sp.
CCTTTGTCCGCCGGTTATTTTAGTATATAAATTGTATTTTTTACCAACCACACCTATGGCAATTAGCTTGTCCGGGGTAATTTCTCCTCCCGGGATCCTTGGAACTACAGAGTAAGTGCCTCCCTTTTGGATATTTGCCAAAAACCTGTCGTTACTATCCTGGATGGTGGCTTGTTTAAGGATCAAATCATTCCAGATTCCTGCCAGAATATTGGCAACTGCAGGCTTGCAGGTTTCACAACCATCGCCTTTGCCAAATTTATCCAATACCTCGTCATAAGTTTTTAAATCATTTAATTTGATCAAATCAAACATTTCCTGGCGGGAGTAATCAAAATGTTCGCAGAGCACATTTTTGATGTATACCCCGTTTTCTTTCATGGTGCCTACCATCAAATCCTTTACTAAAGGGACGCATCCGCCGCATCCGGTTCCGGCTTTGGTGCATTTTTTTATTCCATCAATATGGGTGCAGCTTCCGTTGGCAACTACAGAACATATCATTCCTTTTGTTACTGCTTCGCAGGAACAAATTAATGCGTCTTCCGGTAAACTCATCACGCCCGAGCCGCTTTCTGAAGATTCTCCGCGATTTCCTAAAATAAGGTCTTCCGGGTTAGGCGGGAGAACAATTTTGTTGTTAACCGTTTGTAACAACATGTTATATGCATCAGCATCTCCAATTAAAATTCCGCCTAAAAGGTATTTGCCATCATTGGTGATATTGATTCGTTTGTAAATTCCTTTATGCGTATCTTCAAAAACAATAGTTCTGCCTTCCGGTTCGGTCACAAAAGCATCGCCGAAGCTGGCAACATCCACGCCTATTAATTTGAGTTTGGTGCTCATGTCGAAACCGTTAAAGGTTTTTTCTGTGTTGCATAACCCGGAGGCCACAACTTCTGCCATTTCATATCCTGGAGCAACCAAGCCATAGATCATCTCATTATATAGCGCACATTCTCCAATGGCATAAATGTTTTCGTCGCTGGTTTGCAGTTTCTCATTTACTACTATACCGCCTCTGGTGCCTACTTCCAGGCCAGAGAGTTTTGCAAGCTCATCCCTTGGTCGTATACCGGCAGAAATCACCAACATGTCCAGTTCCAGTTTGCTTTCGTCGTTAAAGTACAGGGTTTCTACTTTTTCGTCACCGGCAATTTCGCTGGTGCTTTTATTAAGGTGGATGTTGAGGCCAAGTTCTTTTAATTTGTTTTGGAGCAAAGTGCTTCCGGCGCTGTCTATTTGTCTTGGCATCAAACGAGGAGCAAATTCTATAACATGGGTTTCTTCCAGTCTTAAGTCTAGTAATGCTTTTGCTGCTTCCAGGCCTAATAAGCCCCCTCCAATCACAGCTCCTTTTTTGGCGTATTTGGAGTGGGCCTTCATTAATTCCAGATCTTCAATGGTTCTGTAAACAAAAACGCCATCTTTTTCTACACCCGGAATGTTAGGGACAAAAGCGACAGATCCTGTGGCTAAAACCAGGTAGTCGTAGGGTAAGGTAATTCCTTTCTGAGAATGAACGGTTTTAGCTGTTCGGTTAATTTCCAGAACAGGATCACCTAAAAATAATTGGATATTATTTTCCTGGTACCAGCTTGCTGAAGACATGCTAAGGTCTTCTGCTGTTTTGCCGCTGAAATATTCGCTTAAATGAACGCGATCGTAAGCCCTTCGTGGCTCTTCTCCAAAAACTGTGATGTTAAATGCTTCCGATTTAGATATCAGCTTCTCGCAAAACTTATATCCTACCATTCCGTTCCCTATTACGATGATATTTTTTCTGATATTTGGGCCCATATCTCAATATGTTTAATTTAATTTTGCAAAACATGATTTAAATCATGCTTTTTGTTAAAACAATAATAAAAAATTATATAATATGTTTTATAAATTATATAAAATTTGATAAATTATAAATATCATTCTTGGTATTGTGTCTTGTATTTGGTTTTTTTGAAAAAATTACATTATAATTCGGATTTTTATCAAAATAATTAGGTTGATGTTTTAATAATTGGTGTTTATTTTGTTGTTTTTTGAATATATTAATGCTTGAGTCGTTAATTTTTTAAATAATTTAATGGGTTATTCTTAAAAAACGACTAATTGAAATAAGATGATAAGTTTTCAGAATTTAGTCAGAAAAAACTTTCAGATTTGTAAGACTAAAGTATAACATGAGCGTAGTTCCCGAATTATATGTTTTAGGGGCAGGCCCCGGAGATCCTGATTTAATTACTGTAAAAGCCCAAAAAGTTCTGCAAA
This sequence comes from Pelobium sp., assembly GCA_045629485.1. Classification (GTDB taxonomy): domain Bacteria; phylum Bacteroidota; class Bacteroidia; order Sphingobacteriales; family Sphingobacteriaceae; genus Pseudopedobacter. The sequence continues at coordinate 2,272 of JAZQRF010000170.1, forward strand.
GGGCCCGGGTGATTTTATATGATAATTTGGCAAATAAAGAATTACTGGCACTTGCTCCGGAGGATTGCGAAAAAATTTACGTGGGAAAGCATCCTTATGGAGCGTATACCGCACAAGAGCGAATTCTTGAACTAATAAAGGAAAAAGCCTATGAAAAAGGAATGGTGGTAAGGTTAAAAGGAGGTGATCCTTTTATTTTTGGCCGAGGTTTCGAGGAAATTTTGTTCGCCAGAGAAAACGGGATAGCCACACATTACATTCCGGGAATCAGCAGCATGCAGGCTTTAGGTTTTAATGATATCCCTTTGACGCATAGGGCTGTTAGCGAAAGCTTATGGATTGTGACCGGCACAAAAAAGGACGGAAGCTTATCAGACGACCTCAAACTGGCCATGCAAAGCAATGCCACGGTGGTGATTTATATGGGGATGAAAAAGATTGACGAAATCGTACAAACCTATGTAGCAGCAGGCCGGGGAGACACTCCAGCTGCTATTGTACAACAGGCATCTTTACCTCAAAGTAAATCCGTAAGAGGAGAGGTGAAAGATCTGTCTGCTCTGGCTGAAAGCAAAGGCCTCACGCATCCCTCTTTAATAGTCATCGGAAAAGTTACCGCATTAGCAGGAACCTAAGTTTATTTCATGAGACGAATGTCATAAATGCCTCCGGCAATACTGCCATTTTTTGCTTCGAACCTGATGTTTAAATTTTCACCTGCACTCTTTAATATTTCTTTTGTAAAAGGAATTGTAATCTCGTAAAATTGATCTCCTTTAGTGCCATCGAGCTTAACAGTGCTTAATTTTTGCTCATTAATAAATATATCAAATTCACGATCCCTGTCTAATCCGTAACATGTTATCTGCAGATTTTTGCCTTGTTTCCCGGTGTTTCTTAACTGGTAACTAAACCAGCCTCTGGCATCTCTATATTGCCTGTCTCTAAAAACACCATTGCTTGTACGTTCACCTTTAAAGAAATGATCTGATTCTGGTTGTTGCTGTCCGGGACTGATCTGATCAACCGTGTTCTTTTCTCTTGCTAATTGCTCATTTTCCTGTTGAGCTAACTTTTCTTGATTTTCCTTTAGTTTTTCTTCGCTAAGTACTTGCCAGTAAATTATGTAGCGGGCATCATGTAGCCTGAAAAATGGAATAAGCTCTGTATTCTTAAAATTGGCAGTATAAATCATTTCTGATGCGCTAAAAGTCAATGGTTTACCAGCTACTGGTTTGATATGAGGAAGCGATTGATCCCGGTCTGAAACAAACAAAGGAATCTCTTTTGATGAATACAATTTCCCATGAGCAATATGTCCGCCCCGGCTATCATCAGCATATAAACCATCCATATGGCGAGTGTCGATTTTAGCTGCTAATAAAACCGGGCCGTAAAATAAAGACTGGTATTCCGGTTTGCCCGGCAGCTCTTCCACTCTGGTTTCCATAGGTAAAAGAATCTCCACATGATCACCAGATTTCCATTTTCTGGAAATGTTGGCGTAAGCTCCGGGTTCTGCTTCAATATTTTGAATTTCACCATTAACACTAATTTTTAAACCGCCTTTTTGTACCCAAATTGGGTAACGGATTTTTAAGTTAAATCGTTGAGCTTTCTTTGTTTTGATCAGCAATCGCGTATTTGCTTCATCCGGGAAGTTGGTTTGCTGGGTGATTGAAACTCCTTTTTCTTTCCAGTTCACCTCTGATGGAATGAAAAGATTTACATACAAATCGGAAGGAGTATGGGCATAGATCAGTTCTCCGTATTTAGCATGATTCTCTAATCCTGAACCTACACAACACCAAAAGCTGGTTTCGGGTTGCGAATAAACCCGGTAATGCCCCGGCCGCATAGGAGTGAAATAAACAAAGCCCCCACGCTCTGGTTGTTGCGAAGAAAGAATATGATTGTATAATGCCTTCTCGTAATACTCAATATACTTCAAATCCCCGCTGCTCTGGTAAAGCAGGTCGCTCAATTTGAGCATATTATAGGTGTTACAGGTTTCTGGCCCCTGTACATCAGATAGCATAGAAGAGAAATCATTTGAAGGATGGAAATGTTCTCTTACGCTATTGCCGCCAATGGCTACACTTCTTTTATTCACAACAGTTTCCCAAAAGAATGCTGCTGCATGGTTCCATTCCTGATTTTTGCTTAGGTCTGCAATCTTTTTATAGCCAATTACTTTGGGGATTTGAGTGTTGGCATGCAAGCCATTCAATTCATCTTGTTGCTTTAATAGCGGAGAAAGAATGACCTGGTGCGAGAACTTTTTGGCCAATGCCATGTATTTCTCTTCACCGGTGATTGCGGCAACATCCGCAAATATTTCGTTCATTCCGCCATGTTCGCTCACCAGCATTTGCTGTATTTGAGCATCACTGAGCTTAGAAACCAGGTTTAGGCTCCAGTCAGAGAGCCTAATCAGCATTTCTTTTGCCAGCGCATTTCCAGTATAGAGATGTGCATCTCTTAATCCTGCATAAAGTTTATGAATATTGTACCAGGGTACCCATTTTTTATTCAAAGAAAAGCTTGCTGCATCAATCTTTCCATCAGCAATTTCAGCCCACATTACATTTCCTCCAGGGACTCCTCCTATATAACCATTTCCATTTTTATCCTGGCATTTCTTTAGTTCTGCCAGCATATAATTTAATCTTCTGAGAACTTCTTGATCGCCGGTAGAGGCATACATTAAAGACAAAGCGGTTAAATAATGTCCGCCTATATGTCCGTCTAGTCCGGTATTCTCCCAGTTTCCATAACTTTTTGCTTTTGGCAGAATGCCGGCCTCTCTCAAGTAAGGTGCAAGCAATTTATCCTGATCTAGGGCCAGTATATATTTAAGATCTGTTTGTTCCGCTTGTTTAAAAGGGCTTGCTAATAAGCGAACATCAGTTAAAGGAAAATGCTGAATTCTCTCTACAGGCTGAGATATACACTCAAAAGATATGGAGATTAAGGAACCAACAAAATATAAGTACTTAAAAATAGGCTGAATTCTCATGTTTATAAATGGCAGATTAAGATTTCTGACGATGGTTTATTAGTGTCAAAATAACATTTAATTTCTTAGAAATCAAAATTAGTAGTTATTTAATCTTGTAGCGATGAATTTGTCAGGAAATGCTAAGACAATAATGCCTGAGGATTTGGTATGAAATTTAAGAATGCTTCGAACTTATCCTTGTAAATTCCATTATCCAGTTTGTAATAAAAAGCGCCCTTTTTAGAATTCAGCCTGTCTTTTTCCTGTTGGCGAATCAATAAACCTGTGGATAATAATTTCCTGCTGAAATTTCTTTTGTCCAGCTCGGTAGCATATACTTTTTCGTACAGGGTTTGAATTTGCGGAATAGTAAACTTTTCTGGTAGCAGCTCGAAAAGGATAGGATGAAGTGCCGCTTTATAGCGAAGTTGTTCCTGTGCTTTTTCCACCATAATATTATGGTCAAATATCAATTTAGGGATTTCCGAAATCTCAAACCATTCCGCATGGTACTCGTCGCTGATTTGCTTTTCATATTTATGAATATCTATAAAAGCATAGTAGGCGATGCTAATGGTTCTCTCAATAGGGTCGCGACCAACCTCTCCAAACACCTGAGTTTGCTCCATATAAACATTCTCTAAGCCGGTAAGTTGTTTCAAAACACGGGCAGCCGCCTCTTCCGGGCTTTCATGCGGATCAACAAATCCTCCCATCAAGCTCCATTTGTTTTTCTCCGGCTCAAATCCTCTTTGGATCAGCAGTAGTTTAAGGTTTTCTCCATCGAAGCCAAAGATTATACAATCTACAGCAACAAGAATCCGGGCTTGTTTAGAATATCTGGTCATTATTCGTACAATAATAAATTTAATATGTTGAATAGACAATTATTAGGAGATGAAATAATGGTTTTATTAGATAAATTGTATTTTATTATTCTGATTATTAATAGGTTAACTTTTTAAAGTGTTTTATTGACACTTTTTATTAATTGTTTCCTTGACAATTAATAAAAAGCTTCTTACCTTAGTTCTTATAATTCTGTAGAAGAGTTATTTATTATAAACCAACCAAAATTAACCTTCATGAAAAGAACCAGACAAAAACTCCTGTGGAGTAGTTTTGTTTTTGCTTTAACCTGTTTTATGGTTTCGGCAGAATTGTATGCACAAATCACAAGAGTAAACGGAACGGTAAAAGACGAAGCAGGAGAACCACTGCCAGGTGTTGCCGTAAAAATCAAAAACAGTACAGAGGGAACCATAACGGATGTGAGAGGAAACTTCTCTATGAATGCTACTCCGGATGATATCCTCCAGTTTTCTTATTTGGGTTTTACATCCCAGGAGATAAGGGTGGGAAATTCTGAAACTATTAATGTTACTCTTACAGCCGCTAATCAATCTCTGGACGAGATCGTAGTAGTGGGTTATGGTACCCAAAGGCGGGCGGACATAACCGGATCCGTAGCCATTGTAGATATTGACGAGGCCAGGAAAATCTCGACAAATGATGTTGGGAATATGCTTGCTGGTAGGGTAGCCGGTGTTTCCGTAACCAGTGATGGGCAACCCGGGGCGTTTCCACAAGTGAAATTAAGGGGGATTTCAACTTTCGGTAATTCCGATCCATTGTATGTAATTGATGGGGTGGCTTTATTTGGTGTTCCAAGGGAATTTAATCCTAATGATATTGAAAGTATTCAGATATTAAAGGATGCTTCTGCGGGTGCTATCTATGGTAGCAGGGCAGCTAATGGGGTAATTATCATTACCACAAAGCAGGGCAGGAAAGATACTCCTATGAAAGTTGACTATAGTGGTTACTATGGTTTTGATAAGATATGGCAAATTATACCTGTTACCAGACGGGTAAATTATCAGATTTTAAATGACGAAGCCAGGATCAATTCAGGTAAAGCGTTAGCGCCAGGTAACGATCCTTCATCTCCGGTATTTATTACAGATATTGATACAGACTGGCAAGAGGAGGGTTTGAAAACAGGAGCCCGACTAAATCAGTACCTATCTATAAATGGTGGAGGAGCAACAAATACCTATAATGTCTCTTTAGATTACTTCGATAATAAAGGGACATTTGAGGGTATTGGTCCGGATTATACACGATATACCGGACGAGTTAATAATACCCAGGAAAGAGGGCGTTTTAAATTCGGACAAACTTTACTGTTCTCCAGATCAAACGAAAATGCTTTAGTTACCGGGGACGGTATTTTAGCAGGAGGAAGACCTCCTTTGATTAATGATTTGGTATTTGCTATTCCAACAATGCCTGTATATGATCCAAATCGTTTAGGCGGTTTTGGAGGTACGGCTAGTGAGATTCATGATGCCATTTCTCTAAATGGTATAGGCTTTAATTCTCTAATCACTAATAAAACGGATGTACAAAGAACATTTGGTACAGCATTCGGACAGGTAGATTTAATTAAGAAGGAACAGCATAAGTTATCCTACAAACTAAATTTTGGATACGATTTTTTAAGTTATCGTAACTTTCAATATGTCCCGAAATTTAATTTAGGTTATTTCTTTCCCAATGAAATCGCAAGGGTAACAGATGCAGAGACTAAAACAGAAAATAAAGTCATTGAAAATACAGTGACCTACCAGTTTAAATCTAGGAAGCATACATTCTATGTTCTGGCAGGGCAAATGTTTGAAAACACCAATAACATTTGGAGAAGAGGTTATGCGGAAGGTATTCAGGATAATGATTTTGCAAATCTACATAACGGAACCTCATCAAATGCAGATAGCAATGAGTGGGAAAGGAGTTTGTTATCCTTTTTAGGTCGTATCAATTATAATTTTGATGAGAAGTATCTATTATCTGCTACGATCAGGAGAGATGAATCTTCACGTTTTGCTAAAGCATATAGAGTAGGATATTTTCCTTCTGCAGCATTAGGATGGAGGATTTCTAATGAAGATTTCTTCGCTGATTTAAAACCTGTAGTCTCTGATTTAAAACTAAGAGCAAGTTGGGGGGTATTAGGTAATGATAATATTGGTGATTACGCTTATCAGGCTGTGCTTAATCCTGGAATTGTTTATTCATTTAATGGAACAAGGGTTTTGGGTACTATTCAAACCAATGAAGTTTCCCAATCATTAAAATGGGAAGAAAGAGAGACCTTTAATATTGGCTTTGATGCACAATTATTTGCTGGAAAATTGGATTTGAGTGCAGAGTATTACAGCAGTACCAGTAGAGATATACTCGTTCCAATTCCAATTCCTTTATCTGTTGGTTCTATCAATTCATCTCCGGTGGTAAATGCAGGTACTTTAAGAAATAAAGGGATAGAGGTTACTGCCAACTACTATCTAAAAGTAAGTGACGATTGGAGTTTTGATTTGGGAGGTAATATTTCTACGTTAAAAAATAAGGTGATTTCTTTAGGTGAAAATGTTGACACCCGAATAGATGGCGCATCTAGAACTACTGTAGGTAAGGAAGTAGGAAGGCATTATGGTTTCTTAACAGAAGGATTATTTCAATCACAAGCAGAAATTGATGCACATGCTACCCAATTCGGGGGCTCACTAATTGGAGATATCAAGTTCAAGGACTTAAACGAGGATGGGATTATTAATGATTTAGATAGAACTGATTTAGGAAGTGGTGTACCCTCTGTTTATTACGGATTAAATTTGACCGCGAAGTATAAAAGTTTTGATTTAACAGTATTTGCATCAGGTGCAGGCGATTACTTAATTAATAGCAGATTGTATCGGGATTTGATGCATACCGGAGGTGACCAAAATTATCATCAGGACATGGTTAATCGCTGGACTTCTGTAAATACAAACACCACTATACCGAGGTTATCGTGGGATGATTTAAATCGTAACTGGGAGAATTCTGATCGTGACGGTTGGCTCCAAAGTGGTACCTATTTAAGACTGAATACCATTTCTTTAGGGTATGAACTTCCTAAAAATATTTTAAAAGGTATACAGTCTGCAAGGGTTTATGCTACTGGGCAGAATGTATACACATTCCAAAAGTATAAAGGCTATAATCCTGATTATTCTTATGGGGTATTTACTCCCGGATTTGATAATGGTTCTTTCCCGAAACCGAGGGTGATCATGTTTGGTCTGCAATTAGGATTCTAAATTAAAATAAGATACAATGAAAAAGATAATATATGCAGTCATCGCTATTCTTATTTTGGAAAGCTGTGATAAGAAATTAGATCTAACTAACCCAAATTATCCAACAACTGCTAGTTTTTGGAAAACATCCGATCATGCATTTGCTGCGGTTAATTCTATTTATAATTCGCTAACCTTAGACGGGACGTACAATCGTTCATTCCCTGGTTTGCAGGATAGCCGGGGGGAAGATGTTAAAGGAGATAGCCCTTGGGGTGATTTAGTTGCCACAGGACAATTTGTTATTCCTAATACCTCTGCACCGGTAGAGTGGATTTGGAGAGATTTTTATCTAACTATCGGAAGGGCAAATAAAGTAATTGAGAATGTATCTGTTTATGAGGGAACAGACTTGACAACTGATTCAAAAAACAGAATATTAGGGCAGGCACTTTTTTTAAGAGCGCTATCTTATTTTAGCCTGATCACCAACTTTGAGAAAATACCTCTCATTACCAAACCGCCGGTTAGCAAAGATGATTACTATCCGGTTACGGCTGCGCCTGCCGATGTTTGGAACCAAATAGTGGAGGATTTGAAATTAGCAGAAGAATATTTGCCTTTTGATTATGTGAACGTAACTGGTCCTGATAAGGAACAAGTAGGAAGGGCAACAAAAGGATCAGCAGCAGGCTTGTTGGCTAAAACCTATGTTTATCAGAAAAGCTGGGAGCTTGCCAAAGCACAACTGGAAAAATTTGTTTTGCCGGGAGGAATTTTTAATGGAAGGTACGGCTTAGTAAATAATTACAGAGATAATTTTAGTAATGTTACTGAGAATAATCGGGAGTCATTATTTGAAATACAATTTGATAGCTCTTTCGGTTCTGATGGAAACTGGGCAGGAGAACCTAATGCTAACTGGAGGCAGTTTGCCGCATTTAGTGTGACTTATGCTCCCAGAGGATTTTCCAATGCGGGAATAAATTACGGAGGATATAAAGATTATATTCCTACAACATATTTAAGAAATCAATATAAATCTGAAACCACTACAGATGGCAAATCCGATCCAAGACTATTAGCCACCATATGCTCTTATGAACCAGCGGATAATTCAACAACGGTTTATGGAGTGCAATGGCCTTACAATCAGTCGGAAGTATTTTTAAGAAAATATACGCATGATGGATTAGGATTCACTGGTCCCGAAACTTTTGAAACCGGAGATATTAATTATAGGGTTTTGAGGTATGCAGATATTCTATTGCTGTATGCAGAAACATTAAATGAATTGGAAAGACCACAGGACGCCTATCCGTTTATACAGCAAGTGCGCACAAGGGCAAGACTGAAGGATTTAGCTACTGAGAAGCCTGGTCTTAATAAAATTCAAATGAGAGACCAGATTGCACATGAAAGGCTGCTGGAATTTGCAGTAGAAGGACAAAGAATCCATGATCTTATCCGGTGGGGTTGGTTTTATGATGCGACGAAATTGGCTCAATTAAAAGCAGCGGATAGTGATTTTAATACGTGGAAAGCGGGTAAAGAATATTTGCCTATTCCTTTATTTGAGTTAAATGCGAACAGGAATTTATCACCAAACTCGGCTAATTAATGGAACCAGTTATGAAAAATATACATTTGAAAATAGCATTGTTTTGTTTATTGTTGGCATTTTCTGCTTGTAAAAAGGATTCAGAAGTGCTAACAAGCTTAGACCCGGCTTTGGAATATCCAACGCCCGAGCCACCACCCCCTTTCGATATCAACAGCATATTGGATACCTATGGTTCTCTTACAGATTATGCTAATGAAGCTCAGTGGGGGCCATATAATTTACATGATCCATCTATATTAAAAATAGATGATTATTATTACTGTTATAGTACCGATGCAGCCTATGGCTATAGTGGTGCAGCTTTAAAAGCTGGAATAATGGTTCGCCGATCTAAAGATTTAGTAGAATGGGAATTTATAGGATGGGCTATTAATGGGCTGCCACAACAGGCCGTAAACTATATAAAAAGTGTTGATGCAAATTATCAACCTAATAATGGTATATGGGCACCATATATAATAAAAGTAGGTAATCAGTATCGTTTATATTATTCGTTAGCCTCTGATGGTTTTAGGGTGAGTGCGATAGGATTATTAACATCAGCTTCACCAGAAGGTCCCTGGGTAGAATCTGGAATTGCAGTTAAATCGGGCACTAACGGCCCAGGTACCAACGCAATAGACCCGTCGGTAGTGGTGACTCCTTCTGGTGAACATTATATGTATTATGGCTCTGCCTGGGATGGCTTGTTTGTGGTTAAACTTGATCCTGCAACAGGTTTAGCGTTAAATAATGGAGACAACGGAACAAGAATCGTTAGGAGGGGAAAAACAGGAAATGTTTACAATGGTAACCTGGAAGCCCCTGAAATTATTTACATTGCCGAACAAAATAAGTATTACCTCTTCGTCTCGTATGATTGGATAGATACCAAATACAATGTAAGGGTATTTCGTTCTGATAGTCCAACAGGCCCCTTCCTCGATTGGAATGGAGAAAATGCAGATACCCAATCCGACCACGTAGACCAGATCGTTTTAGGTCCTTATGCTTTTAAAGGCCATGCAGGATGGCAGGGCACAGCACATTGTTCTGTTTTTAATGATGGCAACGGCCAGTATTTTATGGCTACCCAGGGCCGTCCGGCTACCGATAAATTTTTTATGGTGATGCATGTGCGCAAAATGTTTTGGGCTGAGAATGGCTGGCCAATGGTATCGCCGGAACGCTATGCCAACGTGGCTCAAACGCCAATAACAGCAGCAGAGCTTGCCGGAGAATATGAACAGGTCATTCATGGATATGTAAAGGTTCCTGGTTATGCAAATGAGCAAACTAATCCAAATATCAATTTTGCGGTACCTGATAACCCGATGTTACATGCCAACGGAACCATCTTTGGTGACCCAAACAATACCTGGACATTTGATGCACAAACTTCCCGGCTGGAGCTGAGATGGGCAGGGGGGCAATATGTGGATAAAATGCATGTCTCGAGAGAACGGGACTGGGAGAACAAAAAAACATCAACCATTGTGATGACAGGATATAATGGCGGAGGGCTTTCTATATGGTTTAAAAAAATAAATTAAATAAATTCCAAACCAACCAATTACCAGTGGCCGGAAATTCCGGCCGCTGGTTTATATTTAAAAACGAAATCAGTAAACCAATTATTAGCAGCACCTAAATTAAAAAGAAATGAAATTTAAAAAGCAAATGACATCCATTCTCACAATGGTGGTAACCGCATTATCGCTAAATGGCTATGCGCAGGAAAATCAAAATACCATTAGTATAACGACCACCAATCCTGAAGTCACCATAAATAAACATATCTATGGTCATTTTGCGGAACACCTCGGACGATGCATTTACGGTGGTTTTTATGTGGGAGAAGACAATAAAATTATTCCCAATAAGGATGGTGTACGTACGGATGTTATTGATGCTTTAAAAAAATTAAAGATTCCTAATTTGAGGTGGCCGGGAGGTTGTTTTGCTGATACCTATCATTGGAAAGATGGAATAGGGCCTAAAAAAGATCGCCCGAGTATTGTAAATACCTGGTGGGGCGGGGTAACAGAAAATAACAGCTTCGGTACCCACGATTTTTTAAATATGTGCGAGCTGCTAAATACCGAACCCTATCTTGCCGGTAACCTGGCAACGGGTACCGTACAGGAAATGGCCGACTGGGTACAATACGTCAATTTTAATGGCGATAGCCCAATGTCTAAGTTGAGAAGAGAGAATGGTCGTGATTCTGCATGGAAGGTGAAATTTTGGGGAGTAGGAAATGAAGCCTGGGGCTGCGGTGGAAATATGAAACCGGATTATTACTCCAATGAATACCGAAAATATTCAACTTTTATGACCGACTGGACCAATTCCTCAGGGATGTTTCGTGTAGCCTCTGGTGCTAATGGCGATGACTATAACTGGACAGAAACGCTCATGAAAAATATTCCTAAAAGCCTGGTAGAGGGCGTAGCCTTACACCACTATGCTAATGTAGAATGGAACAAAAAAGGTTCGGCTACCAATTATACCGAAGAACAATATTTCGCAACCATGAAAAGCGCCTTAAAGATGGAAGAACTGGTAACCAAACATTCGGCAATTATGGACAAATACGATCCAGCAAAGAAAGTGGCATTGGTTGTAGATGAGTGGGGAGGATGGTACGAAGTGGAGCCAGGCACCAATCCGGGATTCTTATACCAGCAAAATACCATACGTGATGCCATGATTGCAGGTGTTACCCTGAATATATTTAATAACCATGCAGACCGGGTAAGAATGGCAAATCTGGCGCAAACTATCAATGTATTGCAATCTGTTATCCTTACAAATGAAGAAAAAATGATCCTGACACCAACCTATCATGTGCTCGAAATGTATAATGTTCATCAGGATGCGAAATTGTTGCCTTTGAAAATTAATTCTGCAGCGTATGTTTTAGGAGACGAGAAGCTTCCGGCGGTATCTGCCTCAGCATCTGTAGACGCCAAAGGATTAACCCATATCTCACTGGTAAATATCGATGCTACAAAATCACAGGACATTACCATCAACCTGGACGGTAAAAAATACAAGACAGTGAGCGGAAGAACCATTACTTCCAAAAAACTTCAGGATTTTAATTCTTTCGAGCAGCCGAACCTGATCAAACCTGCTGTATTTAAAAATGCAAGTATTAAAGGGAATGACCTTAAGGTGAAATTACAACCTTTTTCTGTAGTGGTATTAGAATTAAACTAAGAAATTTTTAGATATGCTGATCAATAAAAAAATAGGGTTTCTTATATCGGGAATGTTTCTCAGCGCTGCAATAGTTGCGCAACCAAACAAAATATTTACGATAAAAGCCAATGAAATAAAAGCGCAGGTACAACCTACCATGTGGGGAGTTTTCTTTGAAGATATCAACATGGGCGCAGATGGAGGGATTTATGCCGAATTGATTAAAAACCGATCATTTGAGTTTTATAAACCGTTAATGGGCTGGAAAGTGGAGGGTAAAAACGTAAAAGAAGGCGATGTTTTAGTGCTGAACAGGCAGGAAAGCCACACCAATAACCCCCGGTTTTTAAGGATAAAAGTCCCCAACTCAGGGGATGGAAGTTTGATGCTCACCAATGAAGGCTTCAGAGGAATGGGGATTAAACAGGGCTTACGCTATGATTTCTCTGTGATGTATCGTCAGCAGGAACCCGGTTTAAAACTAAACCTCGAATTATTAAACAGTAAAGGTGAGGTGATAGGAAAAGGACAGCTTTTGCCAGCGCACAATGATAAAGGATGGCATAAACAGGAAGTGAGTTTTACTTCATCAGCTACAGAGCTGAAAGGGAAATTCAGGATAAGTTTTGAAGGAACAGGAGAGATAGATCTTGATATGATCTCCTTATTCCCTTCTGATACCTGGAAAAATAGAAAAGGAGGCATGCGGGCAGACATGGTGCAATTGCTGGCAGATATGAAACCCGGTTTTATCCGCTTCCCTGGAGGGTGTATCGTGGAGGGGCATGACCTCTCGACCCGTTATCAATGGAAAA
>JAZQRF010000171.1:0-9683 GCA_045629485.1 Pelobium sp.
GAGGTGATCAACTCAAAAGTTCAGGCAGCTGTGGAAGATAGTTTGATTACGAAATATAAAAAGACCCTGCCGGATACTTATGTAAAGGATGAAGAGAGCGGTGTTTATTATAGTATAATTTCTCCCGGTGTTGGCGAAGGACCCACTCAGGCTTCTACTATAAAGACAGCCTATACTGGTAGATTTTTTTCCGGTAAAGTATTTGATTTCATGACCTCTGATTCTCCACTGTCTTCTGTTCTTGGTAGTTTGGGCGTTAACGGGTGGAAAGTTGCTCTACCGAAAATTGGAAAAGGTGGTAAAATAAGAATTCTTGTTCCCTCTTACCAGGCTTATGGAGCGCAGGGTGCTGGCAGTATCCCTCCGAACACACCGTTATTTTTTGAAATAGAATTACTAGACGTAACCAATTAATTAATTCTGGCAAATTCTTTGCAATAGTAGTATATAAAAAGATCTACTATGAAAAAGAGAATGTTAACAGGTATAGCTACCATTGCATTTGGGGCAATGCTGAGTGTTTCTGCCAATGCACAAACACAAGCCGGGAAGGCCATAGATAAAACAGAAGAGGCAGCAAAAAAGGTAGGTAATAAATCTGCAGAGGTTGCTGTAAAAGGTGCTTCTAAAGTAACAGACAAGACCTATAAAAATAAGATGGCTCCCGATGGATCTAATGTTTACATCGATAATAAGAACCGTAAATATTATATAGATAAGAAGGGTAAAAAGATATTTCTGAAAGCGGCACAAATTAAAGAGAGGCCTAAAGATTAATTAAACAGCGCTTGTGAGTTCATCACAGGCGCTGTTTGTTTAAAGCTTGTCTGTATACTTTTAAACATCTTTCCCGGGCTTCTTTATGATCTACTATTGGTTGAGGATATAGAAAAGGATCATCAAATTCCGGTATCCATTTTCTAATGTAGCTTAAGTCTTTATCAAATCTTTTCTGTTGCTCATAAGGATTGAATATCCTGAAATATGGGGCTGCATCTACACCAGATCCAGCGGCCCATTGCCAGCCACCAACATTGCTGGCCATTTCGTAATCTAAAAGTTTAGTTGCAAAATAATGCTCGCCCCAGCGCCAATCTATTAATAAATGTTTGCTTAGGAAGCTTGCCGTTACCATCCTGATGCGGTTATGCATGAAACCTGTTTCATTTAGCTGTCGCATCCCGGCATCTACCAGGGGATATCCTGTTTTACCTTCACACCAGGCTTTGAACTCACGTTCCTTATTGCGCCATCTGATAAGATCGTACGCTCTCCGGAAAGAACCAGTTGCAGAGTGGGGAAAATGCCATATAATCGAAAAATAGAAATCACGCCATACCAGTTCGCTTAACCAAACATCGCTTTTTTGTTGAATAGCCTGAGCTACAGTTTGTCTTATACTTACAGTTCCAAAGCGTAAGTGCATACCAATTCTCGAAGTGGCATCTTTAGCAGGAAAATCTCTGTCCCGACTATAATCTTGCAGTACATTTTCATAATTTTTATCCGGAAGCTGAAGAGCCGCCTTGTGAAATCCAAGTTCTGCTAAAGATGGAATCAGCTGAGGATTTATTTCAATAAGATTTCCAAGATACGACTCGCTGGGATAAGGTTGGTAGAAAAACGGGGATAGTTTCTTTAGCCACTTATTTTTATAGGGAGTAAAAACAACATAGGGTTTTTCATCATCTTTCAGGATTTCATTTTTTTCAAAAATAACATGATCTTTAAAGGTGTGGAAGGAGATCTGATGATGATTAAACAAGTCTCTGATCAGGCTATCACGTTCTTCAGCATAAGGCTCATAATCATGATTAGTGTAGACTGCCTGGATGGGAAATTCAGCGATAAGTTCTTTCCAAATTTGCAAAGGATCGCCATGTTTTATGACCAAACTAGAATTATGCTGTAGAAGCTCCTTATTCATGCTTTGAAGCTCCTGGTGAATAAATGTGATCCTTGCATCGTCTCTATTGTTAAGTTTATCAAGGATATTTTTATCAAAGATGAAAATTGGAAGCACATTTTTATTTTTTAAAGCATGGTATAAGCCTGCGTTGTCCTGAAGCCTTAAATCTCTGCGAAACCAAAATAAATCTATTGGTTTTTTACTTTCCATATATATCTTTAAGTGCGCTGGGTAATTCAGAGAATCTAAATTTAAAGCCTTCTGCCAAAATTTTCTCTACACTTACGTATGTACTTCCAATTACGGCTTTACTCATTTCTCCTAATAGTGCTTTTAAAACGAACTTAGGAACAGCCGGAGCCCAGGTGGGTTTGTTTAAAATCTGGGCCAGAACCTTTACGAAATCTTTATTTCGGACAGGATGAGGAGCAGCCATGTTGTATATGCCCTCCAGGTTCTCATGTTCCAGGGCAAAGTTGTACATATTCACTACATCATCAATATGAATCCATGAGAGCCATTGTTTCCCATCTCCGAAAGGAGAACCTAAAAAAAGCTTTACGGGCATGGCCAGCTGGGGCAGGGCACCTCCTTCTTTGGCCAAAACAATCCCTGTTCTAAACTTGGTGATTCTATAACCTTGTTTCTTCCCATCATCAACTGCTTTTTCCCAAAGGATGCATGATTGTGCGAGGAAATCTGCATTTGGAGGGCTGTCTTCAGTTAAAATTTCATCCCCACGGTCGCTGTAATAGCCAATACCAGATGCAGAGATGATATGTTTAACCTGGTGATCCTCTTTTTTAAGCAAGTTGTATATTAGTTTGATAGAGTCTGTTCTGCTGCTGATGATAAGCTGTTTCCTTTTCTCGGTCCATCTTTCATCTGCAATGCCGGCACCTGCCAGATGGATGATGGTATCTACTTCTTTAATAGCGTTTCTATCGATAATCCCCTTTTCTATATCCCAAATAAACGTTTCGATTTTAGGGTTTTTGCCCGGACTTCTACTCAGGTGTTTTACCTTATAACCTTTTTTAAGCAAGTGTTTAGTAAGATAAGAGCCAATAAGGCCACTTCCTCCTGTAATTAAGATAGATCTCGGCATGGTATTATTACAAACTATTGTAGGTAAAATTAGTTTTCTTTGTGATGATATATCTGTTTTAATAATTGTTAATTATGAAATATAGGAAACATATTTTTGTGTGTACAAATCAAAGGCCTGCGGAATCCAGAGTTTGCTGTGGAGAACAACACGGCCTGGCATTGGTTGCTGCTTTTAAAAAAGCAGTTAAAGATAATGGCTTACTGGCCGAGGTAAGGGCGCAACGGGCAGGATGTTTTGATACATGCGAGCAAGGGCCATCAGTTGTAGTTTATCCGGAAGGAGTATTCTATGGGAAAGTGCAGCTTTCTGATGTAGAAGAAATTGTAAACGAGCATATCCTGAATGATAGGATTGTTGCCCGTTTAGCTATAGATTTTTCTGAGAAGTAAAGCTTAACTTTTAATGTAGCTTTCTAGATCTATAATGGTTTGTTTTTGATCTTCTATTACAAATTTTACGACATCACCAATGGAAATCATTCCGATAAGACTGCCCGATTCTACTACAGGTAAATGCCTGATATGTTTTTCAGTCATGATTTGCATACAGGAATCAACAGAGTCTTCAGGAGTTACCACAATTGGAGAAGGAGTCATTACCTCTCTTAATTTAACTTCTTTTGATGATTTTCCTTTCAGCACCACTTTCCTGGCGTAATCCCTTTCTGTAAATATCCCGGAAAGGTTGTTGTTATCTACAATCAAGATCGCACTTACATTGTGTTCAGTCATCAGCGTTAGTGCTTCATAAACGGTAGAAGCACTATCGATTTTAATGATTTCTTTGCTTTTGTTTTGGAGAATCTGAGAAAGGTTTTTCATAAGTTTTCATTTGGTAACTAAATATAATGAAAAAAAACACACAATAGCAAAAGCAATAAAGTTTTAGCTGCTGTTATTAGTTAAAATTTAAAACCTTGTGTAGAATGCAAGTTGAACCGCATTATTAATAGTGTGATTTGTTTGACCTTTTATGGCCTGGTTCAGGTATCCCACCTCTATATCCATTTTTGGATTTAATCGATAGCCCATTGCTAAGTAAGCTCTGTTTTGATCAAAAGTGTGGCCGTTGAGTTTTTCTTTGTTTTGAAGATTTATAAATACTTCATTCTGCAGAGCGATAAACAATCCATTATTGAATTTGGTATTGCTTTGTGGGTTTAAAGGGAGTACTGAACGTAAAAAGTACCTGATACGGTTAGAAAATACATCATCAGTGTTTGTTTCTATAAATCTTTGCTCTAATCTTAACCTGTGCGTAAGGGGTACTTTGCCAATTTTCTGGTTATAAACAAACTGTTCCCATATTCTGCTTTCTGTGAGCTGATGATCAGTAACTCCTTCCATTCTCTGATTCGTTAAAATGAAGGCATAACCAAGCGTAGCATTCTTACTATTGTCAATAAACCATGTTACACCAGGCCTGATTAAGATGTTTCTTACATATTCGAAATCATCAGCAGAGCGTATCTGAAAATCAAAGTGTGCTCCCACTTTATCAGAAAATTTTTGACTGTGAAATAAAGCTGACCAGCCCGAATTCTGATGAATATTCTGAGCCTTCAAAAAAGCCGGAATGTTAAGAGTAATAAAACAAAGCAAGTAAATAAATGGTTTCATTTTGCTAAAATAGAAAATACCATTTCTTATTTATACACGGACTGCGGTTAGATGGTAAAAATGTTGTTGAAAATGGAAATCAAAATAAAAAACCCTGTAGTACCAGGGTTTTTTATTTTTGGTGCTAAAGATTTAGTCTTCTACAATTTCGCTGTTTGGCGTGGGTTGTTCTACCACTTCTTCCTTAAAATAAACTTTTTGATAAATTAATATCAATATTACGCCTATGGAGATTGCTGCATCGGCAATGTTAAATACCGGCCTAAAGAATATAAAATCTTCTCCTCCCCAAATTGGGAACCACGTGGGAAATACTCCGGTTATAATAGGGAAGTAAAACATATCTACTACACGGCCATGAAAAAGACTTTCATAGCCATATATTACTCCATAAAACACAGAATCAATGATATTGCCTAATGCTCCGGCAAAAATCAATGCTACGTTTAATATAAAGCCACGGTGATATTTATGTTTAATAAGGTAATGTAACCCATATCCAATTCCTGCAACTGCAATAATCCTAAAAAGAGACAAGGCTAATTTTCCAGCTTCTCCGCCAAATTCCATCCCGAAAGCCATTCCATTATTCTCTGTAAAATGGATGATGAAGAAGTCTTTAATGATAGGAAACTCCTGCCCAATATACATATTGGTCTTGACCCAGGTTTTAAGAATCTGATCTGCCAATAAAATAACTACTATAAGAATAATAGGCTTACTATATCCTTTCATTAATTCTGTTTTAATTTAGCTTCCATGCTTAAAGTAGCATGCGGAACAGCCATTAAGCGTTCTTTTTGAATTAATTTTCCTGTTTCTCTGCAAATACCGTAAGTTTTATTCTCTATTCTTACCAAAGCAGCTTCTAAGTTTTCTATGAACTTTTTCTGACGGGCAGCCAACTGGTTAATTTGCTCTTTCTCTAACGTTGCTGAACCGTCTTCCAGTGTTTTAAATGTACCCGCAGTATCATCTGTTCCGTTAGCATTAGGATTACTTAAAGATGTAGCAAGCATAGATAGTTCTTCCTTGGCACTATTAAGTTTACCTGTAATCAATTTTTTAAACTCTAATAACTCGGCATCAGAGTAGCGGGTTTTAGTAGCTTTTTCCATCTTAATTCTTCTTTAATAGGATAAATAATTCAGTTTCTTCTATTTCAATTTGATCACCTTCGGTGAGGGTGTTGCTTATAATTAGCGATGTAGCTAGGGTTTCGGCACAAATATATAATAAATTTTTATCCACAGCATTTGTAATCAATGGATTGTCTTGTAGCGTAACTGTGATTTTATCAGTTACTTCAAAACCTTTATCTTTTCTTAAGTTTTGAATCCTGTTAATAACCTCTCTGGCAATTCCTTCTTCTTTTAAATCTTCCGTTATGGTTACATCCAATGCAACGGTTAAACGGCCAATATTGGTAACCTGCCAGCCAGGAACATCCTCAGCAATAATCTCAATATCCTCTACCGGAATATCAAATGTTTGTCCATCAACATCAAAAACTATATTTCTGTTTGCTTCAAGAGCAGCTATTTGTTCGTCATTTAAATTTGATAAATAAGTTCCAACAGCTTTCATGCTCTTACCAACCTTTGGGCCAAGAGCTTTGAAGTTTGGTTTTGTTTTTTTCTTAATGATGCCCGCAGTATCGGTTATAAATTCTATGTCTTTGATATTGGTCTCAGACAGAATGAGTTCTCTTACTTTTTCTACTTTGCTTTGGAAGCTTTGATCTAAAACTGGAAGTAAAATTTTACTAAGAGGTTGTCTCACATTTATACCAACTTTTTTTCTTAAAGACAAAATCATGGAAGAAATGTCCTGTGCAAGGGCCATTCTTTCTTCTAAATCTTTATCCACTAAATTTTCTGAATAAGCAGGGAAATCTGTTAAATGAACAGATTCTGCACTTTCTTTTTGAGTGACTTTATTCAGATCGTTAAATAACCTGTCTGAAAAGAATGGCGCAACAGGCGACATCAATTTCGAGATGGTATTTAAACAAGTATATAGGGTTTGGTAAGCAGATATTTTATCTTCCGAGTAATCTCCTTTCCAGAAACGGCGACGGCTCAAACGTACAAACCAATTGCTTAAATGTTCATCAACAAAGTTTTGAATTGCTCTGCAGGCTTTTGTTGGTTCGAAATCCTGGTAAAATTCGTCAACCTCTTTTGTTAAAGTATTTAAAAGGGAGATGATCCACCGATCGATTTCAGGACGGTTGGTAATATCTTCCTCTTCGTATCTAAAGCTATCTATGTTTGCATAAAGTGCAAAGAATGCATAGGTATTGTATAAAGTGCCAAAGAACTTACGGCGAACTTCGTCTAAGCCTTCTAAGTTAAATTTTAAGTTATCCCATGGAGATGCATTGCTGATCATGTACCAGCGTGTTGCATCAGCGCTATACTGATCTATGGTCGTAAACGGATCAACAGCATTGCCTAAGCGTTTAGACATTTTGTTGCCATTTTTATCTAATACTAATCCGTTAGAAATTACATTTTTAAATGCAATGCCCGGATTGGCATTTTTAATATTTACAGCTTTAATGTCTGCGTTGGTTTCGTTAAGAAGTGCGGCTATTGTATGTAAAGTAAAAAACCATCCTCTTGTTTGATCCACGCCTTCTGCAATAAAGTCGGCCGGATAGGCATTTTCAAAAGCTTCTTTGTTCTCGAAAGGATAATGCCATTGAGCATAAGGCATTGCGCCTGAATCAAACCAAACATCAATTAAATCTGGTTCTCTAAACATTTTCGCTCCGGTAGAGGAAACTAAAACTACATCGTCTACATAAGGGCGGTGCATGTCTTTTAAACGGAACCCTTCAGGCATAAATCCTGCTTTGGCAGCTTTATCTAATTCATTGTTTAATTCTTCAATAGAGCCTATGCACTTTTCTTCTGCACCATCAGTAGTTCTCCATATAGGCAATGGTGTGCCCCAATATCTTGACCGGGATAAATTCCAGTCTACTAAATTTTCTAACCAGTTTCCAAAACGACCGGTTCCGGTAGATTCTGGTTTCCAGTTAATAGTTTTATTTAGAGCAACCAGTTTATCTTTTATTGCCGTTGTTTTTACAAACCAGCTGTCTAATGGGTAATACAATACAGGCTTATCTGTTCTCCAGCAATGAGGGTAACTGTGTTCGTATTTCTTAACATCAAAAGCTTTATTTTCTTCTTTCAGTTTGATGGCAATTAAAACATCTGTAGGCTTAAAGTCTGCTGCTTTACGTTCTTCATCAGTAAAAAATTCTTCTTTTACAAATCGGCCGGCAAAATCAGTTACTTCATCAACAAATTTACCTTGTTTGTTCACCAAAGGAAACTCGTTGCCCATTTCGTCTTTTACCATAACAGAAGGTACTCCGTTTTCACGAGCTACTCTAAAGTCATCTGCGCCAAAAACAGAAGCGATATGAACAATACCTGCTCCGTCTTCGGTGGTTACAAAGTCTCCGGGAATTACTCTAAAAGCATTTTTCTCTAAATCTTCATTGGTTACATATGGCAATAACTGGAAATAGCGTAAACCAATTAGATCTTTTCCGGTAAATTCTGCTGCAATCTCCCAGGGAATAATTTTATCTCCGCCTTTATAATCCTGGAACGAGGCATTCTGAGCTTCTGCTTTGAAATGCCTGGCCACCAAGTCTTTAGCCAATACCACGCTTACAGGAAGAAAAGTGTACTGGTTAAAGGTTCTTATTTTTACGTAAGTGATTTTTTCTCCAACAGCTAAAGCACAGTTAGAAGGTAATGTCCAGGGAGTGGTAGTCCATGCTAGAATTGCAGTGTCTTCCTCTTCAGTTTCAAATAAAGTTGAAATTAAGGGATGAATCTGATCTTTTTTAGGGCGAAACTCGGCAACTATAGAAGTGTCTTTTACATCTCTGTATGTACCAGGTTGGTTTAATTCGTGAGAGCTCAAACCAGTGCCGGCAGCAGGAGAGTAGGGTTGTACGGTATATCCTTTGTATAAAAATCCTTTGGTATGTAACTCTTTTAAAATCCACCAAAGTGTTTCTATGTATTCGTTTTTGTAAGTAATGTAAGGGTCGTCCAAATCTACCCAATATCCCATTTTTTCCGTAAGGTCATTCCATACGTCCGTATATTTCATCACCTCTTTACGGCAGGCATCGTTGTAATCTTCTACACTGATTTTTTTGCCAATATCTTCTTTGGTGATTCCTAAAGACTTTTCTACAGCAAGCTCTATGGGTAAACCATGAGTGTCCCAGCCGCCCTTTCTTTCTACACGATAACCTTTTAATGTTTTATATCTGCAAAAAATATCTTTAATGGAACGAGCCATTACGTGGTGAATGCCAGGCATGCCATTCGCAGAAGGCGGACCTTCAAAAAATGTATATGGTTTAGATACAGGGCGATTAGCGATACTTTTCTCAAAGATTTTATTGCTTTTCCAACTCTCTAAAACTTCTTTTCCTATTTGTGATAAATTTAATTGCTTATATTCTTTGTACATCAGCGCTTTGTCTCCAAAAATTAAGGTTGCAAATTTACGTATTTAGAACCTTAATTAGTAAAAAAGTATTGTAAAATCAAGCTTGGTGTAAAAATTGCTATCTTTTATTAAAAGAATTATGTTAAGAAAATCGGTTTATGCGTTAAGATACGCAGCTGTTCTCGTTGTTTTAAGTATTGTGGTTTACTTAATAAATCCTGAAATAGGAGTTTATTTTCTGGGATTCGGGCTAATAAGTTTTTCTATTGCCACAGTATTGTATATTATTTTCATGTTTAGAAGATACGGAGAAAAAAAGCCTATAGAATAAAGTTATACTTCTTCTAAATTTGCAGTGCTGGTATTTAAGAATTGGCGCTGTAAATGAAAAATTTCTGTTTATTTTTCGTTCGAACTCATGCCTGCTTATAATTTATGATCATAAAATAATGCTGCACAAAACAAGAGGTATAGTTTTACGCGTAACGGATTATTCTGAAAGCAGTGTGGTGGCAAAAATTTTGACTGAGAAATTTGGCCTTCAATCCTACAT
>JAZQRF010000172.1:0-25242 GCA_045629485.1 Pelobium sp.
GCCAAACTTCCTGATAGAAGCGCTTTTGCCGGAAGTGTTGCAACAACAGACAGGTTAGTGAGAAACATGGTACAATTAGCAGAAGTTCCTTTATTAGAAGCCGTGATGATGATGACTGATACACCTGCATCTATCCTCAACATCCAGGATAGAAAAGGGTCATTAGTAAAGGGGAAAGACGCTGATGTCGTCATTTTTGATGATCAGATAAATATTGATACAACTATAGTCTCAGGTAAAATAATTTATAAAGTCGAAGCTGAGTAATAAGAGAAAGTTTAATATGGAACAAGAGTTTAAAGTAGAAAAATTAAAGGTTGAGATTTATAAAAGCAGACAATTAATGGGGTTGGCTGCTGCAAAAAGATTTTCAGAACAATTGGGATTATTGTTGTCTAAGCAAGATAAGGTGAATATTATTTTTGCTGCAGCACCTTCCCAAAACGAGTTTCTACAATTATTGAAAGAGAACAAAAACTTCCCATGGGAAAGAGTGAATGTTTTTCATATGGATGAATACATTGGCCTGGCACAAGATGCTCCACAGGGATTTGGTAATTTCCTAAAAGAGAAACTATTTGATCATCATCCATTTTCATCTGTGAATTATTTAAATGGAAATGCAGAAGATGCCAGAAATGAGTGTGAAAGATACAGTCGCCTGCTTGCTCAACATCCTGCCGATATAGTTTGTATGGGTATTGGAGAAAACGGCCACATCGCTTTTAACGACCCTCCTGTGGCAGATTTTAATGATTTGAAAATGGTGAAAGTAGTAGAATTGGATCTGGAATGCCGCCAACAACAGGTAAATGACGGTTGTTTTACCTCATTAAATGATGTTCCGGTAAATGCACTTACCCTAACGATACCGGCAATGATGAAGGCGAAGTTTATTTATTGCATGGTACCCGGAGAAAGAAAAGCAAAAGCCGTTTACAATACTTTGAACCAGGAAAAAATCGAAAACTATCCTTCTACTATTCTAAGGACTCATGCTAACGCTATCCTTTTTTTAGATAACGAAAGCAGCTCTTTGCTCGAAGCTCAGGTATAATGGAAAAACTCGAAATACCTTTTATTGCTATAGCGGGCATTCCTTTGCCAGATGACGTAATTTCCTATTTGGATCAGTTGTGCCCAATAGCTATAGATAATAATCCATGGCCTCAGGTTTCACATTCTGTAAAGGCAAATTATTCGATAGCCCATAATGGAAATGCGATATTTCTTAAATATCAGATTGAAGAAGATCATGTATTAGCGAGTTCGTCCACTAACGGTAATATTCATAAAGACAGCTGTGTGGAATTTTTCATAGCTTTTGGGGAAGATGAAAATTATTATAACCTCGAGTTTAATAGTTTGGGATGGGGTAAAATTGGATATGGACAAGACCGGGATAACAGGATCTTACTTTCTGCCTCTGTTATAGATATGATTGCGACCTCCTGCAAAATAAATTCTTCAGTCAAAAACGGTGGTAAATTATTTAAATGGGATATTGTTCTCGTTATTCCATTAGCCGTTTTTTACCACAACAATTTTTCTTCATTTAAAGCATTAAAGGCGAGAGGGAATTTCTATAAATGTGGTGATAATATGCCTGAACCTCATTTTCTAACATGGAAACTGATAAAAACCCCGGCCCCAGATTTTCATCAAAAAGAATATTTTGCTGAGTTAGAGTTTTCTTAGAAAACTATTCAATAGAATGAGTTTAAATAGCACTTCTAATACCTACGGATTTATTTTCGCCAGCACCAGGCCCGCAATCAGCGCTTGTAGAAATCCGTAGGCAAACCAGCTTGATACCATTAAAACCGTAATATCTAATGAGCTAAAAGTAATCCACATTACAGGCAATAGGGCAACAATAGAATATACAAAGCCAAATTCCAGGCCTCTTAGTAAAAATGAGCCATAAAATAGTTTTTTAAACCTGTCCCAGAACCACGATAAAGAAAAGCTGATAATAATGGGATGGAGATAAAATAAAATATCCCTGCTACCATCAGAATTAAATAATGGATTGTTATACTCTACAAACAGCTCCGGAAAAAACCGTACCGTAAGGTAGAGCCCCCCATAACTAACTATAAATAATATTAACCCGGTTATAATTGCCGATAGAAGAATCTTTTTCATTGTAATAATATTAGGCTAAGCAAGCTTCAATTCTTCCATAGAAGGAAGATAATGATAAACATTGAATATCTCTTTTTTTATGTGTTTTAGTAATTTGTTTAAATCGCGGATTTCTTCTTCTATCCTTTCATTCTCGAGCTTAAGGAAATCGACACTTTTATCCAGCAGACTTTTAATTTTTGCGTGTAGTTTTCCCTGATGAGCTAATACTTCTTTTACCACATTATCTCTCACCATACTAAACTGCAAAAGGTGACTGCTGATAAGCTGAACCTTGTTTAAATGGTCGTCTTTTAACATAAATGAGAACTGATTCTCCAACAAGTTTTTTAGGAATTTCACTTCTGTATCTAAAAAAATTAATTCTGATAGCTGATGCTTACATAATTTGTGAAGCCATTCCAGCTCTGCTTGCTGTGTTAAATTCATGATAATTTAGTTTTAATGGTTATTTTAAAATTCTGATATTAAGATTAAAAGTAATGTCCAGTTCATTATTAGTTTGGATCATGCCTCCGATTTTTCTTGGCGGAACAATTCCAAAATCTGAGAAGTGGACTCTTCTTTTCCCTACCAGCGTTAGGGTATTATTTCCTTGATTTTTAAAACTGTAATCAACTTCGTAGCGCCTGGTTTTACCGGCAAGTTCTATATTCACCATACCGGTTACTGCTCCCTTTTCATTATTACCATCAGGATATTTACTTATACTGATAAATTTAATAGTCATTACAGGGAATTCTTTGGCTTTAAGAGTTTTCCTAAGATCGCTGGTCATCATTGGATGGTGGCAATCGAAATGTATAAGATCAAGTTTCATGACTCCTGATACCGGTATTGCTCCCTGGTTTGTTTTAAAGAAAGTGAGTGTATCTGGTTTGTAATAATTATTGATATCACAAGCGAATTTATTAACGTTGGTACTACCCGCAACTTTTAAAGAACATCCTTTTGTAATCACCCACTTTGCTAAATAAGCCGGTTCACTTTTATAAGTAAAACCAGTGCCTACCAATATAATTAAAAGAAAAAGGTAAGATTTGATAGGGGGCATAACAAAACTGATAGAATAAAAGACAGGCTGCATTACGCAGCCTGCCTTTTATAAATTATTTTTTTAGAAACCAACAACAGCTTGAATTACATAGCCATTAAATTTTCCTCCGTTACGGTAATCTTCAGTAGGTAAATTTTTGTATTGTTGTTTAACATATTCGCCTTTTAGTAAGATGTTTTTAGTTAAGAACCATCCTGCTCCGAAAGCAACCCGATCAACTTTCATGTCTTCTGTATAGGTAATTGCTTCGTTTGCAGGAGTAGTAGCTACGTCTGCTACATTTGCCAGTCTAGCGTTTACAACATTGTAACGAACTCCAACAAATACTTTCTCTTTAGCACCAAACCTGTATATACCATCAATTGCAAATTGGTTAGCGTCTCTTTCGTCAGTTTCGGTTTTTGTTCTTCCACTTGCAGTTTCGTAAGTAGCAAATACTTCAAAGCCTTGTAGTTTAGCAAAAGCATTTAATTGTACTGCTTCTACTTTTTTGCTAAATCCTGGGTTTATACGTCCAGAAGAATAGTTTGCTGCATATGTGCCGCCAGCTTTTTCCATTGGCATAAAGTAGTTAGACCCTGTACGGTCTCCGGCATAAAGAGTTTGTCCGCCAGAACTATTGTTGTTGTAATAAGAAGCTGCAAAACGTAATCTTAAATCCTCGGTTACTTGTTTGTCTATACCACCTTTTAAGTAAATCGCAGGAGATTTGTGAATGTTATCATCCTGAGGAGTAGCAACAAGGCTATCAATATTTCCTTTAATCATACCGTTAGATACCCCAACCAATCCGAAGAAATCACCTTTTCTTACTAAAATCTCTCCACCTATCTCTGTAGTAAAGCCATCAAGAATATAGTTTTCTACGAAAGGATTGTAAATGGTTTGGCCACCATCAGATCTGCGGAAGTGCTGATCGCCATAGTTAATCTCCATGTGTCCAACTTTTAGAGTTACATATTTCATGATGTTATCCCAGGTTTCGCCTTTGAAAGGAAGTTTATCGAACTGGATGTAACCACCTTTTACCCATGTTTCGTTATGGTGACGAGAAGAAAGGTAGCTGGTCAAATTTAAACGTATTCCATCAGCCAGCTGAACATCCATAAACAGGTTGGCATTAGCAGTGTTAAATCCAGGAGACATTTTGTACAATCCGCCAGAGATATTTTCGTGTTTTAAACCCTGGAATGATTGCGTAAAACCAGCGCCAAATCTCACTTTTAAGTTTTCGAAAACTGCAGCTGTATCTTTTGGAGCTTCAAAGACATTGATGCCTGTTTGATCATATGGGCGTAAATTAGCAACTTCTGTTTGTGCATTTGCAATGTGGGCGCTTAAGCCTATTAACATAAAAGCTGATGCTTTTAATGTATTTAGTAGTTTAGTTTTCATGTTTATTGATATTAAAAGTGAATAATAAATGATTGAATATAGATTTGTTAATTAATTTTTAAGTTTTAAGAGGAAATCAATAGTTACCTGGTCGCCTGTTTTAAGTGCTCCCATCATAAAAGAAGGTGCTTTGATGTTAAACTCGCTCATTTTAAAAGCTTTAGTTCCTTTAATGATGATGCTTTCATCTGCATTTACAGTATAAGTGGTTTGAATTGCCACTTTATTGGTTACCCCACCTATAGTAAGGTTTCCTGTAGCTTTTACTATTTTTTGTTGTGGAACCACTACCGCATCAAGTAATTTAAAAGTGATTTTATCAAACTGGTCCTCTTTAAGTGCTTTGTATGCCCTGGTATCCATTAGGGTTTCTTTACTTTTTAAGTTCTTTATTGGAAGAACAAAATTTAATGCGGTAATATCTTTTAACTGTCCGCCGTTTAAAGAGAAAGTTCCTTCGCAAGTGAAAGTACTTGCTTTCATATCCCAGTCATGCATATTAGAAGTACCGGTAACTTTAATTTGAGAACCGCTGATAACCTTGTAAGGAGTTTGTGCCTGAGTGTTGATACCTATAGTCATTGCTGCAAGAACCAGTATGCCGCTGAGTGCTTTTTTGAAACCAAATTTATTAGCTGAAATTTTCATGATGTTTATGTTTTATTTTATACTTCAAATGTAGACTTAGGCTGCCGGGTACAGAATGATAATGGTGTATCTAAAAAAGTGATCTTCGATACTTTTAATAAAAAATGATATTTTAAGATAAAACCTGTTGTTTTAAGGATTGTAGAGGGTTTTTAATTTTTCTAAGATCCAGAGCGGACCAGGAAGTGATGAAAGTCGACAAAGAAGTGATGAAGGTCAATAAATGAGAAAAGGATACTTAAGTTTCATCTTCTTGCCGGAAAGCGAAAGATGAATTAAGTATCCTTTTCTTATAAAATTCTTAGATTTTCTTTATCTCATATCTCCAGTTTCAAAACAAAATTGGTCGAGTTCTTCATAAGATAAATCAGCATTATTTTGGCTGAAGGAATGGGGCAGAACTAAAACTGGCACCCCGGCACTGCCGGCAAGTTCTTTACTGATGCTTTGGTGTAATAATCCATCAATAAAATCATATTTTTTATGTACAAGCGCTAAGATCTCTGTTTTTCCTGAACGTGTAAAGTCTAATAAAGCATTTTTAACATTAGTATTTTTAATACAGTTATATGCTACAGGCGGTTGTTGGTCTTTTAAAAGCTTTTTTAAAGAATGTTCTATACTTTGTTTTGGCACAACTTCAGAAAATTCGCCCGCAGATATATGGTTTACTTCTATAGATGCTCCAAATGGTGTGGCCAGGTTGGCCAGAAAAGGCATTACCTTGCCATTGCTAAAACTAAGATCTGTGGCATAAGAAATAGTTTTTATATTTTTAAACTGGAACCCTTCGGGGATAAAAAGAGCCGGGCAATCTATTTTATCCATAATAGAATGGCTATGGCTTTTAGAGAAAAAGTTAAGTAATCCACTAGTTTTATGGCAACCGCTTACAATCAACTCAATTATCCGGTCTTTGAGGATATTTAAAGTCACGTCTGCAAGGCTACCGGCTGAAGCTAAATATTCTATTTCCGGTTTAAATGATTCTTCCTGATAAAACTTTTTGAGATTTTCGCCTGTGGCCTTAAGGTTATCCGCACATTTTTCCTGTAATTTTTTATTGTTTGGCAACCAATTAAATTCTACTCCATTTGGCATAGATACCATAAATTCCATTGCATGGCATAATAATATATTAGCCTCGGTTTTTATAGCCAGGTGCATAGCAAATTCTGCTGCAGAGTTTGCTTTAACTGAAAAATCAGTAAGTACAAGAATAGTTTTCATGTTAAGCTGGATTAATTTTTTATAAAAATCGTTCGAATCTTAACATTCTCAAATGACGCTAGTCACATTAAGATGTAATCCTCCTTGTTGTTTTTGAGAAATTTTACACACTCATCGGCAATCTCCGCTTCTTCATTTGTAGGAACCACTAAAACTTTAACGGGCGCACCCTGGATATTTATTTCTCTTGTATGGTTTGCTCTAACAGTATTTCTTTCTATATCGAGTTTTATCCCTAAGAAATCCATATCCTGGCAAACCAGTTCCCGGGAAAGAGTGTCATTCTCGCCAACCCCCGCTGTGAAAACGATAGCATCTAAGCCATTTAAAGCAGCAGCGTAAGAGCCAATGTATTTTTTGATCCGGTAGGCATACATTTCATAAGCCAGTATAGCCTGTGGATCACCATTTTCATAATGCTTCTTAATATCCCGCATATCACTGTCGCCGGTAAGTCCCTTCATACCGCTTTCTTTATTAAGCAATCTGTTAATTTGTTCAGAGCTCATCCCGGTTTGATCCATCAAATACAAAATAACTGAAGCATCAATTGCACCACTGCGTGTACCCATAATTAAGCCATCTAATGGCGTTAGGCCCATACTTGTGTCTACACATTTTCCTGCGTTTATAGCGGTAATGCTAGATCCGTTTCCTAAATGGATGCTAATAATTTTTGCGCTTTGATTTCCTAAATAATTCATGGCTTTATGTGAGACGTAGTGATGGCTAATGCCATGGAAACCGTAAGCTCTAATACCGAACTCTTTGTAATAAGATTCAGGGATTGCATATCTGTAAGCCTTTTCGGGCATAGTTTGATGAAAAGCCGTATCAAAAACTGCAAGCTGAACAGCTTTAGTGAATAATTTTTCGGCTACGGTTATCCCTGCATAATGGCCCGGATTGTGGAGAGGCGCTAAGGCAAATAGCTTTTTAATTTCCTCTTTTACATCTTCTGTAATCAAAGTGATTTCCGAAAAGCGTTCTCCGCCATGAACTACGCGGTGGCCAACAATTTCGATCTCATCAGGATCTTGAATTACTCCGAAGTCTGGCTGGGTTAGGAGACCCTCAATCTGAAGCATTGCTGTTTCATGATCGGGAAGAGATACTCGTACCTTTGTTATTTTCTCTCCATCTTTTGAGTATACTTTATGTGTAATTTCTGAGTGTTCTAGTCCGATTTTTTCCGCTATCCCACTACAAACGGGATATTCTGATGGCATTTTAAAGAACTGATATTTAATGGAGCTGCTGCCAGAGTTGATGACGAATATATTCATGATAAGGTTTAGGTTAAGCTTGCTGACTTTGAATTGCGGTGATGATTACTGTATTGAAAATATCGTCTACAGTACATCCGCGACTAAGGTCGTTTACTGGTTTGTTAAGTCCTTGAAGCATCGGACCAATAGCTAAAGCACCAGTTTCCCGTTGTACTGCTTTGTAAGTATTATTGCCTGTGTTTAAATCCGGGAAGATCAACACACTGGCCTGTCCAGCAACTTCAGAATCTGGTAATTTTTGTTTCCCGGTAACCGGGTCTACAGCAGCGTCGTATTGTATGGGGCCTTCTACTTTAAGGTCAGGTCTTTTAGACCTTACAATAGCAGTAGCATTTCTAACTTTATCTACATCTTCGCCACTCCCCGAGTTTCCGGAAGAATAAGACAACATGGCTACCCGCGGAACAATACCAAACGAAGTTGCAGTGTCTGCTGAAGAAATCGCGATTTCTGCAAGCTGTTCGGCAGTTGGATTAGGATTTACAGCACAATCTCCAAAAACACTGACCCTGTCTTCTAAACACATAAAGAATACAGAGGAAACCGTAGAGATGCCTGGCCGTGTTTTAACAAATTGTAAGGCAGGTCTTATGGTGTGCTGAGTAGTGTGGTTAGCACCTGAAACCATCCCATCGGCATGACCTTTAAAAACCATCATGGTTCCAAAATAAGAAACATCGGCCATTAAATCTCTTGCTACTTCAAGTGTAAGCCCTTTAGATTTTCTTAATTCATATAATGTTTCTGCATAGTCTTCAAAATACTCTGAATTTACAGGATCAATTATTTTTAGCCTGTTAAAGTTTGGTTGCAGCCCAAGACGCTTAAGCGATTCCATAATTTTTTCAGGATTGCCTAATAATATAATATTCACTATTTCCTGCGCCAGAAGACGGGTAGTTGCTTTAAGAATCCGGTCGTCATTCCCTTCTGGTAAGACAATATTTTTTATTTCCTTTTTTGCCCATTGTGTAAGCTGATACTGAAACATGTGCGGTGTCATGGCTTCAGAATGGAAAGCAGTCATTTTTTTCTCCAGCTCAGCAACGTCTGTATACTTCTCAAATGTATCTATAGCAAGCTGTACCTTCTCTGTATCATCAGGAGTAATTCTCGCCCGGATATCGGCAATCTCTGTAATGGTCTGAAAAGTACCGGTTTTAACAGCAAGTATAGGGATCACATTTTGTAAGCCCTCAATTAATTGCATAATAGGAGGTTCTGGCAAGCAATCTGCTGTGAGAACTATGCCAGCAACTTTAGGATAGCTGGATGATTGGTTTGCTTGTAAAGCCGCAATGATAATATCTCCACGATCTCCTGGCGTAACTATTAAAACATTTTCTTTAAGAAAATTAAGAAAATTTGGCACCTGCATGGCACCGGTAACAAAATTATCAACCTGGTTGTTAAGATGTGCCTCGCCAAAAAGTAAATTTCCATTTAAGTTTTTATGGATATCCTTAAATGTGGGATTTTTGAGTCTTTTGTCTTCAGGAATTACTGTAAGTATAAGTTCCTGAGGGAGTTGTTTCAAGAGTTCAGCTTTTACAGTTTCTTCTTCCTGAGGCGTTATTTTATTTGCAACAATACCTAATACAGAAATTTCTCTCGCTTGGAAGCTGCGCAACATATGAAGCACCGCCTGAACTACCTGAGCACTGGTTTTATTTTCTCCTGACACAACAAGAAGTACTGGTGCGCTAAGATTTTTTGCGATCAGGATATTCGATTCCAATTCAAAGGCTGTGCCTTCCCCGGTAAAATCGCTGCCCTCTACAACCATAAAATCATGATCTTTCTCCAGCTTTTTATATTTAGCAATTATGGAATCAATCATATCACCCTGCCTGTTGTTTTCAAGATGGCGCATAACTTCTAATCGGGTAAAAGCGTAACTATCTTCATATGTTGCGCCTAATCCAAAATGTGAAATAACAGTTTCAATATGCGTATCCTTCTTTTCATCGGGCCCCGAGTTAATGATGGGTTTAAAATAACCCACCTTGCCCGCTTTTCCTAAAAGCATGTGGATGAGTCCTAGAGTAGCAATTGATTTTCCACTATAGGATTCAGCAGATACAATAAAAATGGTTTTCGTCATCTCCGAACAAATTGAATAAATGTATGAGCTAAAGTAAACTTAAATTTCCTGAAACTTGTTTTTGTCTAAGTTTACACACATTTCTTTCACTTTACGAAACGCTCGGCTTGCTTTGTGTATTTTGATTTCTAAAGCTGCATAAGTATCTATCAGCGCCATATCAAATGCCTGTTTTGGTTTTTTAATAAGAGATTCAATCTGGTGCAAAAACGCAAATAAGTCTTGCTTTAATGTATCATAAGAAATTTGGGCATTATAAATTCTCACCGTGATCTCTATACCTTCAGTAGGTTTATCAATTAACAGATCTAGTTTTTTTTCCTGGAAATGCTTAAGGAACTGTAGTTCGATTTCTAAGAATTCCAGATCAGTTATCCATTGTTTATTTTTGAGATATAGTTCCTGTAGCTCGGTGTTTAACTCATTGTCTTCAATTGCAGTTGTCATAGCTTTATAATTTATACTGCAAATCTCTTGTAATATGACGCTTTAATCTATGATACCTGTCAGCAGCAAAAATGATCTTAGGCAGTTTTTAGGTGCTTTTGAACCTTTTGTAATAGCCTGGAAAGGTGTGCATTTTCCTCAAACTTGGCAATAATGCATATTAGATTAAATAGGATTATGATTATTCCCTTATCTTTAGACCCAAATGATTCAACAGTTCAGAAACTTAAATTTCTTAAACATTTTTATCCTGCTGATACTGCTTTATGTATTAAGAATAGGATTGTTTTTAAATCTTCCGGAAGAAATTAATACAGGTTTCTCCGAGTTTGGAAATAGAATTTTATTAACAAATACAGCAAATCCTCATCTATCGCCATTTGCGAATGTTGTAGTGGCAGGCCTTATTGTTTTTATACAAGCCTTGCTTTTCAACAGAATTATAAATTTATTTAACATCATTGGGAAATCAACCTTTTTACCAGCTTTAACCTTTGTTTTGGCTTCGAGCGTTTTTACCCCATTTTTATTTTTATCACCTCCTTTAATATGTAACTTTTTTTTGTTACTTATTTTATATAAAATACTGGCTTCTATAAAAAATGCAGCAGTGGTATCTACAATGTTCGATTTGGGGATGATAACAGCTATTGGTACTGTTTTTTATTTGCCCTTTTCTTTCATCACTTTTGTGCTTTGTTTTGCCCTAATTATTTTCAGGCCTTTTAATTGGAGAGAATGGACAGCTATTATCATGGGATTTGTAACCATTATATGGTTTTTGGCAGTTTATTACTTTTGGAATGATAAATTAAACAGCTTTTATGAGATATGGCGACCTTTAACCTCCGGATTTCCTGTCTTTATAAGAATTCAGCTATTGGATTATATTGTTTTGCTGCCAATAGGTGTTGGTTTATTTTTAGGGTTTTTCCAGCTTAGAGCGAACTTTTTTAAGAGTTATATTCTTATTAGAAAGACTTTTCAATTGTTATTTTTCTTATTTCTGGTAGCCTGTTTATCATTTTATATCAAGCCTGATTATAGAATTAACCATTTTTTATTGTGTGTAATTCCGGTGGCTTCTTTATTAGCATACTATTTTTTAAATGCAGCTAAAAAATGGTTTTACGAACCTCTTTTTCTGCTGATAGCGGGTTTTATAATTTATTTCCAATTTGTTTAAAATCAGGCCTTAACTTTTTTTAACAGTTACAGGTACAATTAAAATCAAAATTTAAGTAGTTTTGTTGCAGGTTTAAATTAAAAATCGGCTATGG
Source organism: Pelobium sp. (assembly GCA_045629485.1). Taxonomy (GTDB): domain Bacteria; phylum Bacteroidota; class Bacteroidia; order Sphingobacteriales; family Sphingobacteriaceae; genus Pseudopedobacter. The sequence continues at coordinate 11,599 of JAZQRF010000172.1, forward strand.
CTAGGAATTAACAGCTATAGTCTGCATCAGTAATAATAATGAAAGTCCAAATGTATTTTTCAGAGCTGGTTACGATGGAGATTGATTTTTATAAATTGATGAATGTTTAATGGCAAACCTGGTTATTGATGTTGGAAATACATTTTCGAAGATTGCAGTTTTTGAAAAAACAGAAAGTATATATTTTTCCAAATCAGAACAACTCCAAAACAGTGATATTTCGGGTTTAATAAACAAATACCATGTTAAAAACCTTATCCTTTCATCCGTTAAAGAGTTATCAGAAAATAAATATGAAGCAGATTTTCCTCAGCTTACTTATTTAAGATTTGATCATCAAACCAGGGTCCCAATTAAAAATAATTATGCAACGCCAGAAACCTTAGGCTTAGACAGGCTTGCTGCGGTAATAGGGGCTAAAGATATTTATCCGTCAGACCCGGTGTTGGTAATAGATGCCGGTACTTGTGTAACTTTCGATTTTATAGATGCAGAAAGTGTTTACAAGGGCGGCAGTATTTCCCCGGGCAAAAGAATGCGTTTAAAGGCCATGCACCAGTTTACAGGAAAATTGCCGCAAGTGGTGTTAGAAAATGATTTTGTAACAGATACTTTTTACGGGAAAAATACTACAGAAGCTATGCAAACCGGGGTTTTAAACGGAATGCTGTTTGAAATGGAAGGATATATAAGGTGGTACAGCCAAAAATATTCTTCACTAAAAATTATACTATGCGGAGGTGATGCGTCGTTTTTTGATACTAGATTGAAAAATAGCATCTTTGCGCACCAAATACTTTTAGAACCGCTATTGGTTTTAAGAGGTTTAAATACTGTTGTTAACTATCAGAATGATTAAGACTAAAAGTTTTTTTTTAACGCTTGCATTAATTGCAGCTTTCGTTTATAATTCTACCGCACAATCTACCACCAATTCTCCCTATTCACAATTTGGAGTTGGAAATATAAAAGGTTCTTACCTTCCTCAAAACCGGTCTATGGGTAACCTGGCTATTGGTATCAGCAGTATTGGCGCTTATAATAATATCAATATTGCCAATCCGGCATCCTATTCTCAGTTACGATTGACTGTTTTTGATGTGGGTCTTTCTACAGATATTCAAACCTTAAAAAGAGGCTCTTTAAGCGAAAACAGCTTTAATGCCAACCTTAGTCATTTAACGTTTGCTATCCCGGTAACTAAAAGATCAGCTTTAAGCTTTGGTATTTTGCCTTACAGTAATTTAGGGTATAATTATAAAGACAGTACCAATAAAGTTGACGGCTTAACTGTTGATCAAATATATTCTGGCGAGGGCGGTCTTTCTAAAGCTTATTTGGGTTATGGTATAGGGCTTAATAAGAACTTTAGTGTTGGCTTTAATATGTCTTACTTGTTCGGGAACCTAAAACAATCAGCATCTGCAGAATTTTCTGAAAGATATATGGGATTTTTAAATACCCGCAGAGAAGTAAATAATAGTGTAGGAGGATTAACTTTCGATTTAGGAGCACAATATGTTGCGGCACTTAGTAAAACCACCAGACTTACTTTAGGCTATACAGCAGGCTTAAAATCTACCTTAAACAATACCAGCAATACTTTATACTCTCGTTATACTGTATTAAACGATTCTGAATACAGAGCGGATACCATTAGCTATGTGCCGGATAAAGAAGAAAATGTTGTTTTACCAGCCAACCATAATTTTGGTTTCAGTATTGCAAAAGTGAACAAATGGTTAATTGGGGCAGATTTTAGAATGGCAGACTGGTCGGCATTTGAGATTAATAATAATAACCAGAGCTTAAATAAAACCTGGGGTTTCTCTGTTGGAGGACAAATTGTGCCTAACATCAATTCCGTAACCAACTACTTTAAATTGATAGATTATCGTTTAGGATTTAATTACGATAAGACCTATCTCAACGTTCAGGGGCATGATATTGATGTGAAGAGCATCCATTTAGGCATGGGCTTCCCTTTAATTTCTCAAAGATCAGCTTTTTATAAAGTGAATTTCTCTGCAGAATTAGGACAGAGAGGGACTTTGGAAAACAACCTCGTAAAAGAAAATTTCTATAATTTTAATTTAGGATTTACAATTAACGACAGATGGTTCCAGAAGTATAAATACGACTAGTTATGCGGAATAGCCAATTAATTTTATTGATGTTTTTTGGCGTATTTGCTGTTTTATCCTGTACAGACAGTGACCTTAAAAAAGCAAAAGAAATTGCTTTAAAACAAGAGGTACAAGTAGAAACTACTATTGGCGCAGAAATTATTTACAGCGATTCTGCTAAAGTTAAAGCAAAACTTATAGCTCCAGTTCTTCTTCATTTTAAAACCAAAAATCCTTACTACGAAATGCCTAAGGGAATAGATGTTACTTTTTATGGTGAAAATCTAAAAGTGACCAGTACGGTAGTTTCTGACTATGCCATTAGAAGAGAGAACGAGAAATCAGTAGAGCTTAGGAAAAACGTGGTTGCTAAAAATGCTGAAGGCAAAACTTTTAAATCCGAGGAGCTGATATGGGACGAAAACACTAAAAAATTCTACTCAAATACATTGGTAACAATTATTACAGAACAGGCTACTATATCGGGTACCAGTTTTTGGGCACTCGAAGATTTTAGCTATTATGAAATAAAACAGGGTTCAGGACCCATCCAGTTTAATACTGATATAGGCACTACAGCTACCCAATAATTTTGCAGATAAAATGATAAAATAGTAAAAGTTAAAAGCAGAGGCCATGGATAGGGTTATGCTTTAAAAGCCTATTATTTTTCATAAACCGCCTTTTAGCTAAGCTATTATTACTTTTTATAAACATTAGTAGCATAAAAATCTAGCCATTAATATTTTGCACTTTAATTATTGAAATTTGTATCTTGCGCCCTCTAAACAAAACAAAATAGAATAATTATATGGGAATTATGGGTTTTTTGCGTAACCGGGCAGGTGCTGTAATAGTTATCGCCATAGGTTTAGCAATTGTGGCATTTTTATTAGGAGATGCCATACAAAGCGGAAGCGGGTTTATAGCCGATGCTCAGAGTGAAGTTGGTGAAGTTGATGGTGAAAAGATTTCTTATGTGGAGTTTAACAATAGGGTTGAGCAAAACTCTCAGCAATTTAAGGCTCAAATGGGAAGCTTAAATGCCCAGATGCAGTCTTATGTGGTAGAAAACACCTGGAACCAAATGATCTCCGGGATTATTTTAGAGAAGCAAACAGAGAAAATCGGCTTAACTGTGGGTAATACAGAGCTATTTGATCTGATGTTTGATAACCCGAATCAACAAATGCAACAAATTTTTGCTGATCCTCAAACAGGAGCTTTTAACAGGGCTAATGCTATTTCCTCACGTAAATCGGCTGATACAGATCCAAGCGGGCAGTTAAAAGCGCAGTGGGTTGCTTTAGAAGATAATATTCTTAACGAACGTACGAATCAAAAATATTTAAGCCTGGTTAGAAACGGCGTTTACGCGAATTCTTTAGATGCTAAAGATGATTATACTAATAGGAATAAGCTGGTAAATTTTGATTATGTATTACTAGACTATACTTCGGTACCTGATGCAGAAGTAAAGATTACCGATGCTGATTATAAAGATTACTACGAGAAGAATAAATTCAGGTTTAAGAATCCTACAGAAACCAGATCATTCGAATATGTAACTTTTGATGCTTCCCCATCTAAACAGGATTCAGCGGAAGCTAAAATTAAAATCGAGAAAATAGCAGAAGGGTTTAAGAACTCAACCAACGATTCTTTATTTGTTGCAATTAATGCAGATACCAAAACTCCTTTAGTTTATCAGAAAAAAGGAAGTTTAGAGCCAGCACTGGATTCTGTAATGTTTAATGCACCAAAAGGCTTTATGTACGGACCGTATTTTTCGAACGGATCTTACAAAATTGCGAAACTAATTGATACAAGAGTAAGCCCTGATTCTGTAAAAGCCCGTCATATTTTATTAAATCCGGCTGTAGAAGGCGGTATTGATAAGGCGAAGGCTAAAGCAGATTCAATAAAAAACCTGATTCAAAACGGAGCTGATTTCGCAAAATTGGCAGCCGAATTCGGAACTGATGGTTCTAAAGATTCTGGTGGCGATTTGGGTACTTTTGGTCGTGGATCTATGATTCCGGCCTTTGAAGATGCAGTTTTTAACGGTTCACCAGGACAAATATTTACACTGCAAACTCAATACGGTGTACATGTTATTGAAATCCAGAAACAGGTGGGTTCGTCAAGAGTGGCTAAAGTTGCTGTAATAGATAAGTCTATGGTTTCGAGTTCTCAAACAGAACAGGCTGCTTACCAGAAAGCACAAGCCTTCCTTTCTGAAGCAAAAAACCAAAAGAAATTCGAAGAAACAGCTCAGAAACTAAAAATCAATAAGCTGATAGCAGAAGATGTAGGTCCTTTGCAGGCAGGGTTACCAGGCTTAGAAGAAGCAAGAAGCTTAATCCGTTGGGCTTATACTGCCGATAAAGGAGATGTATCTAACGAGATCTTTAATATTGGCAATAAATATGTGGTTGCGGTATTAACATCAATAAAACCAGAAGGTACTTTAGCCTTGGAAGATGTGAAGAAGCAAATCGAGCCAGCAGTTAAAAATGCTGTAAAAGCCAAATTGTTAATAGAAAAAGGCAATAAGGCTTTAGCTGGTGCAACCGGCATTGCACAAGTTGCTCAAAAATTAGGAAAAACTCCAACTCCTGTAGAAAACATCGTTTTTGCTAACCCTGTAATACCGGGACTTGCTCAGGAGAATAAAGTTATTGGATCTATATTTGGCTCACAGCCTAACAAATTGTCTAAAGCTATTGATGGGCAGAGCGGAGTATATATTTATAGTGTTAAAGCATTCACCAACCCTGCTCCGTTTACAAATGCAGCTAAAGTAAAAGAAACGTTAGTGCAAAGTATTTCACAGCAGGCAGATGGCGCTGTTTTTGAAGTATTAAAAACGAATGCAAAAATAAAAGACAACAGGCCTAAGTTTTATTAGAACTTTAAAATAGAATTTATGACCGGAGTCTGTGAAAAATAGGCTCCGGTTTTTTTATTTTAGCAGTATGGATATTCAGGAAAATATAATCAACAAAGTTGCTCAAAGTGGTTTGGTATCTTTAGACCTGGCCACTATAAAGCCTGCAGGCGAAAGGGTATTATACGATATAAAGGATAATCTTTTCCATGGTTTAATACTGCGGGAGAAAGATTTCAGAGAATTTATTAAAACTCATGATTGGGCTCAATATCAAAATAAGCATATAGCGATTACCTGCTCGGCAGATGCCATTGTACCTACCTGGGCTTATATGCTGTTGAGCACCAGGTTTAGCGACTATGCTACAACAGTTATTTTTGGCGATCTAGAGGCACTGGAAAATTATTTATTTGATAAGGCAATAGAAAATTTAGATATTGAACAATATAAAGATCAAAAAATAGTGATTAAAGGTTGTGGAGATATTTATGTGCCAGTTGCTGCGTTTGTATCTTTAACTGCGAAATTAAAAGGAGTAGTGAAAAGCTTAATGTATGGAGAGCCATGCTCTACCGTACCATTGTATAAGAGGAAGGATTAAATTGGTTTGTTTTTTGTTAAGGTATAGGTATGAGGAAAATAGTTTTATTCATTTTATTATCAGTTTCCAGCATACCAAGTCTTCTTGCACAACCTGTTTCCTATCTTAAGAGTTCCTCATTTAACGTTGGCGAGGTCTTAAAATACAAACTTAAATATGGTTTCATAACTGCAGCAGAAGCCTCTATGCGAGTGCAAACCAGCGATGCGAAATTTGATAACAAACCAGTATACCATTTGGTTGCAGAGGGTAAAACTTCCGGCACCTTCGATATATTTTATAAAGTCCGCAACAGGTATGATTCCTATATTGATAGAAAAACTTTTCTGCCTTATCTATATACTGAAAATATACGTGAAGATAATTACAGACGGACAGATAAAGCGAGATTCAATCAGGCCGAAAGAAAGATTGTAGCTAATAAAGGCACATTTAAATCTCCTGTAAGTCAAACCTTCGATCTGGTATCCGCTTACTATTTTGCTAGAAATTTAGATCTTTCTGATATTAAAATAGGAGAAAAAATTACTTTAAGGTATTTTTTAAGTGATGAAGTCACACCGTTAACAGTCGAATATTTAGGAAAGGAAGTGGTTAAAACCAGCAAAGGAAAACTGCGTTGTTTGAAATTTAGTCCTTCAATCTCACCAGGAAGAATTTTCCGGAAGGATAGCCGGCTTTATTTATGGATCTCTGATGATGATAACCGAATACCTGTTAAAGCTCAGGCCGAAGTGCTTGTTGGAAGTATCACTATGGAACTTTCTGATGCAAAGGGACTAAGAGAACCTTTACAGATTATAAAGTAATCGACCCTCGTTTCTCTATTTATCAAATAATTAATGTTTTGTTACTCTTATGAATATTTCCCTATTTTTAGAAAATAAATTTTAAAAATTGTTTGGTCAGGAAAATATTCAAATTGCAGTTATAGGACAGGGCTATGTAGGTCTGCCTTTAGCTGCGGAGTTCGCTAAATTTTATCCGGTAATAGGGTTTGATACCTCAATAAAACGGGTAGAGGAATTAAAACAGCATGCCGATCATACCATGCAGCTCAGCGCTTCCGAAATTTCTGCCTCTTCACAGCTCTCTTTTACCATCCGGCTTCAGGACATTTGTAAATGTTCTGTTTATATTATTACAGTTCCTACTCCAATCAATCAGTTTAAGTCCCCGGATTTATCTTTTCTTTTTCAAGCTTCGGCTATGGTGGGAAGCGTGTTAAAAAAAGGAGATGTAGTGATCTATGAGTCTACTGTTTATCCTGGTTGTACAGAAGAAGAATGCGTACCGGTACTAGAAGAGCACAGTAAGCTCGTATTTAATAAAGATTTTTTTGTAGGTTATTCCCCGGAGAGAATAAATCCTGGAGATAAAATCAATACCCTTACAAAAATCAAGAAAGTAACCTCAGGTTCAACTACAGAAACTGCCAATTTCGTAGATCTTTTATACAAAAAGATCATTACAGCAGGCACTCATTTAGCACCCAGCATTAAAGTTGCAGAAGCTGCAAAAGCCATAGAAAATGCACAAAGGGATGTAAATATTTCTTTTGTGAATGAGTTGGCCCTAATTTTTGACAGGATTGGAATTGATACCAATGATGTGATTGATGCTGCCTCAACGAAATGGAATTTTTTAAAATTTAAACCCGGATTAGTGGGAGGCCATTGCATAGGTGTCGATCCTTATTATTTAGCTCATAAGGCAGAATCTTTGGGTTATCATCCTCAGGTAATTCTTTCAGGAAGGCGAGTGAACGATAACATGGGAATGTTTGTTGCAAATAAATTAATTAAGCTCCTCATAAATAATGGTCATACCATCAAAGGTGGAAGAATCTTATTACTTGGCTTTACATTCAAAGAGAATTGTCCGGATATCCGCAACACGCGTGTAATAGATATTTATCAAGAGCTGATACAATTTGGTTTACAAGTAGATATTTATGATCCCTGGGCTGATCCCGAGGAAGTAAAGTCTGAATATGGTGTTATATTGCAAAACCAGCTAGACCAGCATACAGTTTTCAATGGCTTAATTATTACTACGGGTCATCAGGATTTTATGGATCTGGATTATAAAAAATACAAAGATCAGGGTGCTATAATTTTTGACACCAAATCCATTATTCCGCGTGAATACGCTAACGCAAGGTTATAATTAATAGAATGCAAATACAAGAGGAAGTGAGAATGATGGATCTTTCTGCTGAGTACCTTCAGCAAAAAGCAAAAATAGACCGGGCTATACAGGAAGTCTTACTCAGCGGTGCTTTTGTGAGAGGGAAAGAAGTTACTGTATTCGAAGAAAACCTTTCAGCTTTTCTTCAAGTTAATTACACCATTTCCTGTGGCAACGGTACTGATGCTCTTCAGATTGCATTAATGTCATTAGGAATAAGCCAGGGTGACGAGGTGATTATTCCTGCTTTTACCTATGCCGCAGTTGCCGAAGTCATTTGCCTGCTAGGCGCAATTCCTGTTTTTGCTGATGTAGACGAAACATATTTCCAAATAAATCCTGCCAAGATAGAACGATTAATTAGCTCTAAAACCAAAGCAATTGTTCCCGTACACTTGTTTGGACAGTGTGGGGATATGGATGAAATTCTTACTATAGCAGAGAAGTATGATTTATATATTGTAGAGGATAATGCACAGGCGCTTGGCGCCCAGTATTTTTCGGATTCTTTTGGGAAAAAATCCCTTGGTGGGATTGGCCACATTGGTTGTACATCTTTTTTCCCCACTAAAAATTTGGCTTGTTATGGCGATGGCGGAGCTTTATTTACCAATGATAAGGAATTGGCAGAAAAAATAAGGATGATAGCAAATCATGGTCAGCGCAAGCGTTATGAGCATGAAGTACTAGGCGTGAATTCTCGTCTGGATACCTTGCAGGCTGCAATATTAAAGGTGAAATTAGACCATCTTCCAGATTCTCTGGAAAGGAAAAAGGAAATTGCGGAATATTATTTACAGCACCTTAAAGGTATAGATGGTTTAAGCTTGCCTAAATCTCATCCAGCCGCAGACCACACCTGGCACCAGTTTACCTTAAAAGTGAAAAATGGTAAGCGAGATAAATTACAAACCTTTTTAAAAGAAAACGGTATTCAAAGTATGATATACTACACCAAGACCGTATATCAGCAAAAAGCCTACGAAAAATACAAAACAAATACTTGTGCTGTTTCAGAGCTATTGGCCACCGAGGTGCTTTCCTTGCCCATTCATAGTAATTTAAAAGAGGAAGAACTAAATTTCATTTGTACCACTTTAAGCGCTTTTGACTATGGCTGAAAATAACTATTTTCTTCATCCAACAGCAATTGTGGATGCTCCAACTCAGATAGGAGATGGAACGCGGATCTGGCATTTCACACATATTTCTAAGGATGTTTTTATTGGAAAAAATTGTGTGATTGGACAAAATGTATTCATAGGAAAAAACGTACGTATTGGTAATGGAGTAAAAATCCAAAACAATGTATCTGTTTTTGAAGGAGTAGAAATAGAGGATGACGTTTTTATTGGGCCATCTGTGGTTTTTACCAATGTTATTAATCCGCGGGCATTTATAGAACGTAAAGAGGAGTTTAAAAAGACATTAATCAGAAAGGGAGCATCAGTTGGTGCCAATACCACTATTATATGTGGAAATACAATTGGAGAGTACGCCATGGTTGGGGCCGGCTCTGTGGTTACCAAATCCATAGAAAACTGCGAGTTATGGTTTGGAAATCCTGCACTTAAAAAGGGAATGGTAGATAAAGAGGGTAATCCTCTTAAGTAGAACTCGCTATATCCTCCCCTGTTTTGTCATTGCGATGAAGAACAAAGAAGCAATCTTTTCAAAGCCATTCGAAATAATTAGAGAAGCCAACTTTTGAAAGTTCGCTTCTCTAATTCTGCCTCCGATACCTATAAAAAAATAGTTATTTTTGTAGCCAAAATAGAAACACTACAATGCTGGAAGTTAAGAATACCCTTGTTCATGAAGATGTATTAAAGGAAAATTTCGTTTGTCATCTCGAGAAATGTAAGGGGGCTTGTTGTATAGAAGGAGATTCCGGCGCACCTCTGGAGGAAAGTGAATTGAAAATATTAGCGGACATCTATCCACAGGTAAAGCCATATATGACGGCCAAGGGGATTGAAGCGGTAGAAAAAGACGGTACCCACGTCACCGATTTTGAAGGCGATTACACCACTCCCTGTGTAGATACCAATAAGGAATGTGCTTATGTAACCTGGGAGAATGGAATTACAAAATGTGCCATAGAAAAAGCTTATGAAGAGGGTAAGGTCAATTGGAAAAAACCTATTTCCTGTCATTTGTACCCTATTAGAATCACTAACTACCCTGATTTTGATGTATTGCACTATGACAGGTGGAGCATTTGTTCCTCTGCCTGCAATTTCGGAAGCGAATTAAATGTAAAAGTCTTCGAATTCTTAAAAAATCCTCTGATCAGAAAGTATGGAGAAGACTGGTATGAGGAATTGGAGGCAAAGATTAAAGATAATGCCCATGTTAACGCAAACATATAATAGTTTTGATTTCATGAGTTGTAAAACAAACCTTGTGAGAGTGTGATTCTTTGTTTCCTTGGCACCTAGGTAATAATTATTTCTTTTAGCAAAAGTTTTTTATCTGCCTTAATCTATTAGAATTTTATAGATTTGCAGATTGTAATAATTTTGTAACAAAATCTATTCATTTGAAAGGTATTATATTAGCTGGAGGCTCAGGAACGAGGCTTCATCCTTTAACATTAGCTGTAAGTAAGCAGATGATGCCGGTTTATGATAAACCCATGATCTATTATCCGCTCTCTACCTTAATGCTGGCCGGGATAAAAGAAATCTTAATCATTTCCACACCACATGATCTGCCGGGATTCCGGAAATTATTGGGCGATGGGAAAAGCTTGGGATGTAATTTTTCTTATGCAGAACAACCTTCTCCTGATGGACTGGCTCAGGCATTTATAATAGGGAAAGAATTTATCGGTAATGATGCGGTGGCTTTAGTGTTAGGAGATAATATTTTCTATGGAGATGGAATGGCTAAATTAATGCAGGCCAACACCAAGCCCAAAGGGGGAGTGGTATTCGCCTATCCCGTTCATGATCCGGAACGCTACGGGGTAGTAGAATTTGATGAAAATAAAAAAGCAGTTTCTATAGAAGAGAAGCCTGCAGAGCCCAAATCCAATTATGCCGTCCCGGGATTGTATTTTTATAATAACTCCGTCGTTGAAATTGCCAAAAACATTAAACCCTCTCCAAGAGGTGAATTAGAAATCACAGATATCAATAAAACATATTTACAACAAGGTTTGTTAGAGGTGGGTGTTTTAAGCAGGGGTACTGCCTGGCTGGATACCGGCACATTCGAATCTTTAATGCAGGCCGGTCAGTTTGTACAGGTGATAGAAGACAGGCAGGCTTTAAAAATAGGCTGTATAGAAGAAATTGCTTTTAGAATGGGATTTATTGATGCAAATGCTTTAAGGGCACTTGCTCTTCCTTTGCTAAAAAGCGGTTATGGTAAATACCTGATGGATATTGCCGATAGAAAAATTTTATAAAATGATAACTTATTACGCTTTAAAATAAAAAGCGTATTGAAAAATTAGCAGGATATACACTTCATGAAAGTAGCATTAATTACAGGTATTACAGGACAAGATGGCGCCTATTTAGCAGAATTTTTATTGAAAAAAGGGTACCAGGTACATGGTTTAAAAAGAAGAACTTCTCTATTTAATACCGATAGGATCGATCATTTATACCAGGACCCACATGAAGAAGGGATCAAGCTTACCTTACATTACGGAGATTTAACGGATTCTACCAACCTTATTCGATTGGTACAGGAAATTCAACCGGATGAAATCTATAATCTTGCGGCAATGAGTCACGTAAAAGTGAGTTTCGATACGCCTGAATATACTGCCAATGCAGACGGAATTGGGACTTTAAGAATTTTAGAAGCCGTTCGCCTATTGGGATTAACCAAGAAGACGAGAATTTACCAGGCATCTACTTCCGAGTTATATGGATTGGTACAGGCTGTTCCCCAATCAGAAACTACGCCTTTTTACCCACGTTCTCCTTATGCGGTAGCCAAGATGTATGCCTACTGGATCACTGTAAACTATCGCGAGGCTTATGATATGTATGCCTGTAACGGAATTCTGTTCAATCATGAGAGTCCAATCAGGGGGGAAACTTTTGTAACCCGTAAAATCACCAGAGCAGCAGCAAAAATAGCCATGGGCTTACAAGGTTGTTTGTACCTTGGAAATCTTTCCTCTCAACGAGATTGGGGCCATGCCAAAGATTATATTGAAGCCATGTGGTTAATCCTTCAACAAGAAAAGCCCGAAGATTTCGTTATTGCTACCGGCGTGACCACAACTGTAAGAGAATTTATTCGTATGTCTTTTGAAGAATTAGGAATTACCCTTGAGTTTAGCGGAAAAGACGAAAACGAGAAAGGGGTTATTATAGATGTGGATCAGGATAAAGCTATAGAGTTAGGTCTATACCTGGAAGCATTAAAGTTAGGGCAAACGGTAGTAAAAGTAGATCCTAAATATTTCAGGCCGACAGAGGTCGATTTATTATTGGGCGATCCAACCAAATCTAAAGAGAAATTGGGTTGGAAATTGAAATACGATCTGCCGGCCTTAGTTAAAGACATGATCCAGTCGGATTTGCACCTGACTAAAAAAGATCAGTACTTAAAAGACGGTGGCTACCAAACGATGAATTATTTTGAATAATCATCGTCATGTTGAACGGAGTGAAACATCTCATGATATAGGGTCTTTTAACAAGAGCAGACTTAGCTGTGAGACCTTTCGTTTCTCAAGGTGACGATTGAAGAGAGGTAGAGAAATAAAGAATGAATTAATGAATATAAAAAGAGTTGTTTTCTTATTAAGCTTATTTGCAGTCATGCTTTTAGTTACACAAACGAAAGCTCAAACTATTAATCAGCAAAACTTCAGTAACGTGAGGGTAGATGAATTAACGGACGACCAGATCCGTCAGATCATTAAGCAGGTGGAAAGTTCCGGTTTACCGGAGTCGCAATTAGAGCAAATGGCAGCAGCAAGGGGCATGCAGCCTTCAGAGGTGCAGAAACTAAGAGCAAGGGTAGAAGCGGTTAAGAGCAAAAGCTCTGCAACAGGTCAGCAGGATGCAACAGTAAAAGGAAAAGATGGCAGCCAAAGCCGCAGTTTTGAAGGAGAGGTAGAAGAAGTCGTTAACTCAGACCAGAAGAAAACGGAGAACGAAGCGGACGTAGCTTTACAATCTTTAAAATCAAAGATTTTTGGTAAAGAATTATTCTCAAATGCCTCTACCACCTTCGAACCGAATTTAAGATTAGCAACTCCATTAAATTATGTAATCGGCACAGCAGACCAATTGTTAATAGATATCTATGGTTACTCAGAAGTGAGTTACCAGCTCACTGTAAGTCCAGAGGGTACTATCAATATCCCATATGCAGGCGTGGTGCCTGTTGCAGGTTTAACTGTTGAGGCTGCTACCGCCAGGATTAAATCAAGATTATCGACAATATACAGTGGCTTAAGAACAGGAAATACCAAACTCAGCATCGCACTGGGCAATATCCGCAGCATTAAAGTGATCCTTACAGGAGAGGTGATGAAGCCTGGAACCTATACCCTTCCATCACTGGCAACCGTATTTAATGCCCTTTACTCTTCCGGAGGTCCAACAGACAACGGGTCTTTCCGTAACATCGAGATCATCCGGAACGGGAAAAAAATAGCCAACTTGGATGTTTATGATTTCCTCTTACGTGGCGATCTTAAAAATAATGTACGCTTGCAGGATCAGGACATCATCCGTATCCCTACTTATGAAAAAAGAGTAGAGATTGTGGGTGAAGTTAAAAGGCCTGCCATTTTTGAGATGAAGAGTGGGGAAGATTTAAATGACTTGCTGGGATTTGCAGGCGGCTTTACAGAA
>JAZQRF010000173.1:0-3934 GCA_045629485.1 Pelobium sp.
GAGACTTTTAAAGGCAACCATAGAAACTATGTCATTTACAAGAGAACCTCCCTCTGGCAGAAACTCAAGACTGTCAATTTGAGTCATTTGTTTACTCTGAGGCTTATTTACTGGCTTGTTTTTCTGAAAGGAGTTATTTAAAATAGCTGTACTATTTGTAAGATCTCCAACAATTTGAATCTGCTTTTCAAAAACAAACAGATCTCCAAAGTTTCTCATCCAGTTGGTCCATGCTCTTAAGGTGTAAACCCCTGGTCGTATGGTTCCGGTTAATTGAAAATCACCTTTACCCGTTCCGTTATCTAATCTTATGATTTTTTTTTGTACTTCATCTGGATTTTCGTTAGCTAAAAGTTCTACGTATAAGGTGTTACTTGTTGATAATAATCGGATATCCTGTGCATTTACCAGATAGGCACTAAACCACACATTTTCTCCGGCAGAATAAATATTCCTATCCGTATGCAAATAAGCTTTTTCAAAAAAAAGCTTTTGATTTGTCGGAGTGGTTTTTTCCTGACTTTTAGAAAATTCGGAAAAACAGCACAAAAAAATTATAATGAATATGTGTGTTTTCATTTATATTAGTTTTTTAATATTAATTGATAAGGATTGGTTAGTGTTTTCTGTAATTAAATGGAAGCCTTAGAAGCTCGATTAATTACTATGGAATTTACATAAATTTAGTTTAATATATCTTATTATAATTTATAAATTTTTTAACTTCAGTATTGATATAGCATGACCTATCAGCCCTCCTCCTCCCGTTACCAAAATATGCCATATCGCCGCTGCGGTAAAAGCGGATTAAAGCTTCCTGCAATTTCGCTTGGCCTTTGGCACAACTTCGGTTATGTCAATAATTTCGAAAATAGCAGGAACCTCATTAAAACAGCTTTTGATCATGGCATTACCCATTTTGATCTGGCAAATAATTATGGCCCGCCTCCGGGCTCTGCAGAAGAAGTTTTTGGAAGAATTCTGAAACAGGATTTTAATGGGTACCGCGATGAAATGGTGATTTCCTCTAAAGCAGGATATACAATGTGGGATGGCCCCTACGGGGATTGGGGTTCAAAGAAATACCTGGTTTCCAGTTTAGACCAGAGTTTAAAGCGTATGCAGCTGGATTATGTAGATATTTTTTATCATCATAGGCCAGATCCCGAAACTCCATTAGAAGAAACTATGGCCGCTTTGGATTTAATTGTTCGCCAGGGAAAGGCCCTATATGTCGGGCTCTCTAATTATTCAGCCGAAGAAACTTTAAAAGCCATTAATATTTTAAATGGTTTGGGCACACCTTGTCTTATCCATCAGCCTAAATATTCGATGTTCGAGCGCTGGGTAGAAGGTGGATTGCTAGACGTTTTGGAACAAAACGGTGTAGGCTGTATTCCTTTTTCTCCCTTGGCGCAGGGACTGCTTACTGATAAATATCTTCACGGTATTCCTGCCGATTCCAGAGTGGCAACCAGTGGGGTTTTCCTAAATGAGCAGCATTTAACCGCGGAGAAGTTAGATAAGATCAGGAAATTAAACCAATTAGCTCTAAGCAGAAACCAAAAACTAGCCCACATGGCACTTTCCTGGATATTAAAAGATGACCGGATAACCACGGTGTTAATTGGAGCAAGTAAACCCGAACAGATCAAGGATTCCTTAGAAGCCTTGAAAAATACAAAATTCAGTCAGGAAGAAATATCGACTATCAACGAGATTTTAGCTTAGATAATAATCATTAGAAAATTAGAGGTGCAGTCTGGTAAAGATGTGCGCCTTTTTTATTGTGTGCAGGTTTGCTTTTTCACTATGAATTGATTTAGGATAAGTTATTTGTGAATAAAAATGCTGTAATTCAGGATGGTACATGATGCGTGTTAATTTGACAATTATTATTATTGTTTAACCAATTATCAACCAACATAAAATAAAATTTATGAAAAAACAGAGTTTTTCTCCTGGCATATTTGCCTGGGGCATGGCAGTTGTGGCTATACTAGCTATGTCTGCTTGTACCAAAGATGAAGCAGCACAAATTTCTAATACCGAACAACTGACTCCATCATCTAAAAATAATTTAAATGTAGCGGCTTCATCTGCAGAAGTAACAAAATCGGGGAGTAATTATGTTGCGAAAGTTAACGGTGTAACCAAGTATACCGGCACAGATTATATTGCTGCGATACAGGCAGCTTGTAATAACCTCACAGCCGGACGTACTTCAAAAGAATGGGTTTTAATTAAAAATTCAGGAAGCTCTGGAAATTCAGGGGGCTCTGTAAAGGCAGTAAATCTACCTAGTTATACGGGTTTAGATTTTGCCAACACCACATTCACCTGTAACAGTAACGATTTATTAATTGTACCTGTTCAAGCCGACCGGAAAACACAGATTGAAGTAAAAAATCTCAAAGTTGCGGGTAATCCACGTTATGGGATCTGGTTTAAGGGCTGTACCAATATGATCATCAGTAATATCACCATGAACCTCACCAATGGTGCGGGGCAGTACGGATTAGGTATTCGGGTAGACCATAGCACCGCTGCAACCAGCAATCTCACCATCAGCGGGAATATCAATATTACAGGTGGTGATATGTCCGTCGAAACTTACGGACTGGATGGTTTTACAATCGGTAATGTAACCTCAAGTAATAACCGTGGTTGTGGTGTATTGTTGAACCAGTCTAAAAATGGTTCGGTGGGTACCGTGACCGGGAATTACAATAACAATGGAGGTGGGTATGCAACTTTTCGTGTAGCTAACAATAATGGACCAAATGTTACCTGCGCAAAAGTTTATTCCCGCAATAGCGGTCGTGGTTTCTTTAGCGTATCCGGAAGTAATGGCTGTACCGTAAATACGGTGGATATTGCCAATAATACCGGGCATGGAATCTTCCTCGAAGATGCTTCAAATACGAAAGTTAACGGAGGAACTGTTTCAAACTCTAATAGAAATGTTCAGCATGTGCGTACTTCTGGTTGTATAACCAAAGTGAATGGGCAAACCTATACGGCAGCCAATGGAATTTGGTAATACGCTATTGTGAATCAATAGTTTAAATATTAAAATCAATAACCAATTTAATTATCATTAAGTTGGTGGTAATTGGTGCGGTTCGTAAGAACTACCAGGATCATGTATGGCTTAAATTGTCATGCATGATTTTGTTTTTTCACCTGAAACCCTTATTTATGACCAAAGTAAAGAATTACCTTAATGTGTTGTTTGTCATTTCTGCGATAGCATTTTTAGGATGTGAACACCTCCAAGTTAAGGAACAGCAAAAAGATACTGCAGTTGAAGAAAAGGTAAAAATATCACAACCCGGCCTTCCGCACCAGGTTATTGGCTACCTGGCTAAAGACTTACCGGAATGGAAAATTCCGGATACCTCAGATTATGTAAAAAGCTGGTGGTCTTTTCATGATAAAAAAGAGGTTCCTTATTATGTAGTTTTAGATTTTAATGATGATGAGATTGCAGATTATGGTTTGTTGGTCCATAATGACGCTACAGTGAAATTACTTTTGCTTTTAGGGAATAAGACAAGCTTTAATCATTATTGGGATACTAATTTTAATCAGCCTTTCCTAAAGGGCGAACTTCAATACGGAGTCGCCATTCAACCGCCGGGGAGGATAGATATTGCCTTTCCTGAAATTCGGTCCTTAATTCTAAAATCCAATGCCATTAACCTATTGGAATTGGAGAACAGATTAGCGATATATTCCTTTATGGATGAAAAATTATCCGTTTTTACAACCAAATAGTTTTCCAATGGATCTATCAATAACAACCAAAATTCTATTCCTTTTTATCTTTATTTTGGGGGCTTGTCAAAATAAAGAAACACAAACTTTAAAAGATATTGATGGAAATATTTATCGCACAGTAAAAATTGGAAACCAGGTTTGGATGGCAGAA
>JAZQRF010000174.1:0-16101 GCA_045629485.1 Pelobium sp.
TAATATGAAATATTTTTGTTTTTTTAAATGGTCTGTTTTTAGGTAAACATTATCCCGGCAATAAATATTTAAAGATTGCTTTAAATAAAATAAAGGAATATTAAAATCATAACCTCTTGAGAAACCAGAAGGCTATGATTAAGGAAATCAAATAAGGTATTATATGAGGGTATCCGGCAGAATTAATCTGTTTTCCTCATTAAAAACAAGGCATTAGATACGGCTCTTTCAGAAGCATCCGAAGGGATATTTTTCCGTTGGTAGGTGCCGTTGGCTTCCCTCACAACAAAAGTGGTGGAGCCCCCCCCATCCAGGTTAATGGCATTTGTGGCTCCCAAGGCTTTCATTGCCTGGGCTAATTCTTGCAGCGTGTAGCCTACAGAATGCGTTCTTCTGCCATCGGCTACCAATAGAATTGCCCTCCTTTCGTTCACTAATCCAATAGAGGTTCTGGGATTTATGGCATTGTCTGTTACGGTTTGTACCACCCCATCTTTTATAAGAAGGTATTTACCTCCAATTGTCTCCTGCATCCTTGGGATAAGCCTGTTAAACTCGGCGTTAGAACCAATAGAATAAGTTTTATTGTCTAATTGCGCAAAATAATAATAGTTATTTCCCAAACTTTCCTTTACTTTAATACCGTCTTTAATTAACGGACCCGTAGGTACGCCTGTAGCCAGCGTAAAGTAATCTCCGTTTATACCTGCTACAACCTGTTTCTGAAAAGAGTTTGCATTTTTAAAAGGAACCATAGCCATTACTCTTTGTATGCCAATGGCTACGGGTTCATCATCTTTGGTTCCAACCTCTATAGATAATTTAGGATCGCTTAAATCTGCATCTATAATATATAAAGCCATATTTTCCCCGGCAGGATTCACATAATTTATATATACCTCCTTTACACCAGGATGATTGTTTACGATCGATTCGTTAGTGATAGATGCTATCAGGCTGGTATTATCTTTTATTTTTTGTGCAAGAGATTCTGTATTGGCAACAGGAGGAACATACGTTGGCGGCACAGCGCTTACACCAGTTACAGTGGCATAATCTGTACTATTTTTGTTTTCTGATTTTGCATAAAGATAGGCTCCTAAGGCTGGTGCAGCAGAGATATGTAATTTTGGGGCAGTAATCCCGGTATAATGGGCAGAGCTGCTGAGGTTGCCATAAGCAAAAGCGTGTACGGGATTTTCAGACCCCATCCCACCACCAAAACCATTATCCCATCTTAACAACACAACTTCAACACCGTTATTCAACATAAACGTCCTGTCTATATAGGTGGTACCCACCGCATCAGAAGGACTTACTATTGTTCTTAAATAATTAGAATTCCTGATATTGATATCTATAGTAAAATCAGAAGCATCTGTATCCTCCACATAAGCAGGATCCGGGGAAGGGTTAGCAGTAAAAGTTCCACCCGGCTGCCTTAATACTATAGTAGTACCCTTACGCAGGTCTTTCCAAAATGCAATATCTCTGAAACGAAATTTGCCGCCGCCATCTCCGGATATACCCGTAACAACAGCGTTAGAATAATCTTTAATAATCCAGTTTCTCATATCCACATGGTCTTCTAAAACCAGCAGTTCTATCGCATCATACCTCCCCCTCGGGGTAGAACCTTCTCCTTCTGTACCTTTAAAAACCCGGTTAATCACTACACTTTGAGCCTGAACTGTAAGCGCCGATAATAAATATATAATTGCAATTGCAATCTTCTTTTTCATATCCTTCATTAGAAAATTTTAAGGTTAGCTTATTTAATAATTTTTTGACTGATGACGCGGTCTTTGTAAATAACAGAGAAGATATACAAACCCTTACTTAAAAAAACATCATCGAACTGGTAATGGTTACCCCCCGATAGGTTGACATTCTTTAAACTCAGCTGCTGCCCGTTAATGTTTGAGAGTGCTATTTTAAAGGGTTCTTCTTGTTTAAACGCATGGATTACAGCGTTCAGGATTCCATTTTCAGAGAAATAGGTGTATATATTTTGTTCTTTGAGGCTATAAGACAGGGAAATTGTACGAGACAAGTGTTTTGATCCGTCCGCATCATACTGCTCCAGCAAATAATAATTGTTCCCCGTTAACGGAAAACGATCTGTATATTGATAATAGCTAACTTCTGAAGATTCTTTTGCGGCCGGTATTTGAGCAACCTCCATAAAAACTTTATCGTTGCCGGCTCTTTTTAAGATAAAATGTGAGCTATTCTTTTCACTTGCTGTTTTCCATTCTACCTGTATAGAATTAGCAGAGGGCTTAAGGTCGAAACTTATTAACGATACCGGCAAAACCGCGTTTCTTAATTGCTGTATAAAATTGGCATTATTGCCGGTATGGCCTTCTCCATAATTTCTATCAGCATCGTTTGTTATTACCGGGGTTACCCCTACTTTTTCCTGAGCTGCTGCACTCAGAAATGATAACGACAGTATAAATGTTAAAATTTTCATAAGGTAATTACTTAAAAAGGCTATTCGCACCTATGGAAAAAGCCCTCAGGTACGAATATTAGTATTAATGAAATATGTTAATAGTCTCTTCTAACGAACCTAGTTATTGTTTAACCACCTTTACAGACTGCATTAACTCATTGTTTTTGGTTATTTTAAGGATATAAATACCAGGACTCAGACCCTTCATCATCACCTTATTTCCTTCTACCAAACCAGTAGTATTTATCTGGTCTCCGGATATAGAAGATAAACTGATGGCAGCACCTTTTATATCAAGGCCATCAATCAGTACGAAATCTTCTGTTGGATTAGGGAATACTCTCACTCCGCTTAGCGCAGAGAGTTGGTTATTGATAAACCTGATGTCTGAGTAGCTGAACTTTCCGTCAAGATCTACTTGCTTTAGGCGGTAATAGGTTGTGCCGTGTTGGGCCAGTTTATCCTGGAATGTATAATTTAAGTTTTGATTGCTGTTGGGGGCTTTAGACGCTACAAAGCCTATTTTATTGTAATTTATACCATCCAGGCTACTTTCAATTTCGAACCCTGCGTTATTGGTTTCTGAAGAAGTAGACCAATTGAGCTGATTCTGATTCTTTACCAAAGACGCGGTAAAGGATGAAAGAGATACCGGTAAAGTACCATCTTCCTTAAATGTTATCGAATGTGCAGCAAAAGCATTGTGGTTTACTACCTGATAAAACTGCATGGTTATAGAATTGTCTGTATTAACTGTACGTTTAAAATCGACATTTGCAGTAGGAATAACGTTAGATGTTAAGGTATTTGTCATTTTAACTTTTGCAACTAATGTTATTACGGAAGTGGCGTCATTAGTAACTCCGGTAATATCATAAATATGTAACGCTAATTCTTCTCCAGATACAGCCGGTGAAGCAGTATTATGATAAGCACCATTAGTCGCTAAAAATTTCTTACTTCCGATTTCAAAGTATTTTAAGCCTAGAAACTTTTTGCTGATTGAGTTAGGAACTGTATATTCTCCGTTTACCAGTTCATTCTGAAGTGGAGTGGCCAATCGGTCGCCTGTTGAGCTATACTTTCTCTTTGCATAAAATGTTGTACCGTTAAATCCACTTACCCATATATCTGATGCTGTACCCGTTGTTACCGGAGCAATTGCTGCAGCAGCTAAACCTTGAGTGGTACCCAAATTAATGGTATTAACTTTCACGAACTTACCCAGGTTATTTTTCGCAATCACCTGCACATTAACACCATTTAATCCGCCAACATAGAGCACTACGTTGTCTCCGGAACCTGTTACGGCAAAGGTATCTCCTGCCCTTTCTGCTATCCAATCGGTAATATCACTACTTACTAATACGGGATCTGCAGTTTCGCTCGACCAATAGTATATAGAACACTTTCCTAATGTTGCACCAGCAGTAGGGGCTATAGTGATCGCAAAAATCTCCCCTTCAGAGGTAACTGCTACCTTATTAAAATTAAAACCACTAGCGGTCACATTAGCAATACTTAAAGTTTGTTGGGCGGGTGCCACGGGTGCTTCTCCTGTTGCCGGATCTATAATGTAAATATTTTCTCCTCTGGCAGCTACATAAAGTTTATCAGTGACCGGATTATAAGCTAAGCCGTTAAGATTAATTGAAGTTGTGAACCAGGGAAAGCTAAGTTCATTTTTTTGCCAGTTGGTTGTGAAGGTTTGGGCCTTTAAGTTAGGTCCGGAAAATACGAAAAGAAGAATGAGTAGAGATTTAAATTTCATAATTGTGGTTTAATTTTAATAAATGGATTGAATATGATTATTTATATGATTTCTAAGCGATTTTCTTATGATATTAATATTTTAACAGTGTTATCATCATTTCAAACAAAACATCATTATCATATAAAACATTTAACTCACCCGCAAGGGTTAGTGTGAATTAAAAAAAATTAAAGCCACATCACGGGCTGTCCTTTTTATTAAAGTTAAATTAGACTGCAAAGAAGCTATGAACATCATCCTGCCCCATTTTGCCTGGCATTTCACTGGAGAAAATATTTCGCTATTAAGGCCATAGAGATCTTGATTTTTAATAAACTTTATATTTATCAGTATCGTTGGGCGAAACAAACAAAAAAAGAACTGCCATAGAGTCTAATTTCAATGAGTATTGATTTTTTTATTTTATTTCTTGCAGATTATTATAAAATTTTGCTTACATTGTCACGTATATGTTACTTGCTCCAATTTCAGTGTAGCATATACTCAACAAAATGGTTTTACTTTAATAGGTAATCACATGGAACAGGTGAAGTTTAAAAAGTTGGCAACTGGAAAGTTTAGTGCTAATTTAAGTCTTTATTCAATTAATAATAAGGACGGGCAACGAAACTTTGAGATTCCTTAATCTTCTTACCACGGACTGATTTGTAAGTCCCAATACCGAAGATTCTATTTAACTTTTTTTTCAAAATGCATTGTAACTTGGTGTGTTTTAATCGAAAACAGAATTTAGTAAGCAAATTATATTATTTGTAATTATTAACATTCTCCTATTCAATAGATTGAACACAATCATCTCTTCTCGTATCTACCGTTATTCTCTTTCCTTACAAGCATTTTTTTATAAGCATCCTTAAGCAGTTTATTGATATCGCCGTGTTATAATTCGGCATGCTTACCCCTTTTTATCCTTTTTTATCTACTTAATATCTATACTATGGAATGGTTTCTTAAGACTTTTCGGGAATATCCCGAATTGGCGGTTTTTCTGACCCTCTCTTTGGGTTATTGGATTGGTGGCTTTAAATACAAGAATTTCACTTTAGGCACAGTAACAAGTGTGCTGTTAATAGGTGTACTAGTTGGCCAGTTCGACATCAATATATCTTCAGATGTAAAATCCGTATTTTTTCTAATGTTTCTTTTTTCTGTGGGTTACAGCGTTGGACCCCAGTTCTTTGGAGGATTAAAGAAAGATGGCTTGCCACAAATGTTATACGCTGCTATTGTTTGTACGCTCTGCCTCATCTTCCCTTACATTGTTGCTAAATTCATGGGTTATGATGCGGGTTTGTCTGCAGGGATGCTTTCCGGCTCTCAAACCATTTCGGCAGTAATTGGTGTCGCCTCAGACACCATTGGCAATCTGGACCTTCCGGCCGAACAAAAAACGGAACTCATCAACAAGATTCCGGTGGCCTATGCAGTTACCTACATTTTCGGAACTGCCGGATCAGCCTGGATTTTGGCATCTATCGGCCCAAAAATGTTGGGAGGTAACCTGGTTCAAAAAGCAAAGGAATTGGAAATTCAGCTAGGAGGCGATGCCATTGGCGACGATCCTGCAATTACATCTGCTTATGACAGGGTCTTGTATAATGCTTACAAAATATCAGCGCAATCCTATGCATGTAATAGAACTGTGAAAGAAATTGAAGCCGAATTAGCAAGAAACGGCCGGATTTTATTTGTAGAACGCATCCGTAAAGGAAAAGACATTTCCTATGTTACACCTGATACAGTTGTTGCTGAAAATGATGTGATTGCTTTAGGTGGCCGCCGCGAATACATGATGAATTATGTGGCGGTAAATGAAACAGAAATACTAGACTCAGAACTACTTAATTTCCCCGTAGAGGTGCTCAGCGTAATGGTTGTAGATAAAGATGTACAAAATAAAACATTAGCCGAGTTAACCGCGATGGATTATATGCATGGCGTAGTGATAAGAACGCTAAAAAGATCGGGGATTGAAATGGGCGTTCTCCCTAATACTAAACTTAATAAAGGAGACATGCTTGAGTTGGTTGGTCATAAGCAAATTGTAGACCATGCGGCAGAAGAAATCGGTTATCCAGACCGTCCAACCAATTCTACGGATATGATCTTCGTAGGCATGGGAATTGTAATTGGCGGCCTTGTTGGTGCACTCACTTTAAGGGTAAGCGGTGTCCCTGTTGGCCTCAGCACCAGTGGCGGGGCATTAATCTCCGGTTTGGTATTTGGTTGGCTCAGGGGCCAGCATCCTACATTCGGGCGTATTCCCGAACCTGCTTTATGGGTAATGAATAATGTAGGCCTTAACATGTTCATTGCCGTTGTTGGAATTTCTGCAGGGCCAAGCTTTGTAGAGGGCTTTAAAGAAGCCGGTTGGGGTTTATTTATTGCAGGTGCAGTAGCTACTACCCTACCCTTAATATTCGCAATTCTCTTAGGGCGTTATGTATTTAAGTTCCATCCAATTATCACACTGGGTTGTGCAGCTGGTGCCCGTACAACAACAGCTGCTATTGGAGCTATTCAAGACGCAGTACAAAGTAAAACCCCTGCTTTAGGATATACCGTTACTTACGCCGTAGGCAATACACTACTTATCATTTGGGGGGTTATTATTGTCCTTCTTATGAGTTAGACACTAATCAAATTATTTTAAAACACCTATATTATGAAAACAAACATCTCTAAAATTAAGATCTCCAGGAGGGCTCAGAAAAAGTTTGGAACCATGAGTCCATTCGAGATTAAAAACGAACTCATCGATCTTGCAGCTGAGAGCGCACAGAAATCAACAGGTCAAATGCTCAATGCGGGCCGTGGAAATCCGAACTGGATTGCTACAATACCCAGAGAAGCTTACTTTTTATTCGGACAGTTTGCATTAAACGAATGTCGCAGGGTAATGGACGTTGCCGGCGGGATGGCTGGTATTGCAGAGGATAAAACCGATATTGCCAAAAGATTCGAATCTTTTTTAAAAGAAGAAAAAAAAAGTCCTGGTCTCGATTTATTAAAAGGAACCTACGAATATGGCATTAAGCGGCACCAGTTCGAACCCGATGCCTGGGTAAGGGAAATGGTAGAGGCCAGCATGGGGTTTAATTATCCTGTACCAGACCGGATGCTCAAACATATGGAGCCGATTGTAAATGATTACCTCTTGCAGGAAATGTGTGCCGGCAAGCCACCGGAAGGAAAATACGACCTCTTCGCAGTAGAAGGAGGAACAGCAGCCATGTGCTATATTTTTGATTCACTCATTCGGAACTACCTAGTTCAAAAAGGAGATAAAATAGGTCTGCTGGTGCCCACTTTCACACCTTACATCGAAATCCCGCATCTTGACCAATATAACTTTGAGGTAGTCTATATTGAAGCCTCAACTACAGCCAAAAATGGATTCCATACCTGGCATTATCCCGATTCAGAACTAGATAAACTAAAAGATCCGGATATAAAGATCGCGTTTGTGGTTAATCCAAGTAATCCGCCTTCAACCGCCTTTCCGGCGAAAAACCTGAAGCGGATAGCAGACATCGTAAAAAATCACAACCCGGGTCTGATGGTGATTACTGATGATGTATATGGCACTTTTGTGCCTGGCTTCGTTTCTCTTATGGCTGCACTTCCCTACAATACGCTTACCGTCTATTCATTTTCAAAATACTTCGGTTGCACAGGCTGGAGACTCGGAGCTATTGCCCTGCATGAAAAAAATGTCTTTGACGATAAAATTGCATTACTCGGTACAAAACAAAAAAGAGCGCTGCACAAGAGATATGAAACGCTTACGTTAACGCCAGAAAGGATAAAATTTATTGACAGGATGGTAGCCGATAGCAGGCAAGTGGCCTTAAACCATACCGCAGGTCTATCACTTCCGCAGCAATTTCAAATGATGCTGTTTTCCTCTTTCTGTTTACTCGACACCAATAATACCTATAAAAAACTAACACAGGAGCTGGTACAAACAAGACTGAAATTATTGTGGGAAGGTATGGGTGTGGATATTGTGCCAGACCCAATGCGGGCAGGTTATTATTCGGAGATTGACGTAATGGTTGGAGCCTTACATTTCTATGGGCCCGAACTTGCACAATGGCTGGAAGATAATTTTGAACCTTTAGATGTAGTATTCCGCCTTGCTGAGAAAACATCTATTGTATTGCTAAATGGCGGTGGGTTTGCAGGTCCTAAATGGAGTATCCGTGTTTCACTCGCCAATCTTCCAACAGAAAGTTACAAGGTAATTGGAGAGCGCATCCGCGAAATACTTCTGGAATATGTAACCGCTTGGGAAAATTCAAAAAAGTTTTAAAACATCTCATTTTAATCTATTGCTATGAAAAAGCTATTTCTCTTTTTGTTAATGCTTGTAATAAGCATTTCTCTCCTGGCTCAAAAGTTGCCAAGAATAAAAATTTTGGCTACAGGCGGAACTATCGCCGGCCAGGGAGCTTCTGCAGATCGAACTGCTTATACCTCGGGCGAATTGCCAATTAAAGACCTTATTGCTGCTGTTCCGGGTATTGATAAATTAGCCGTCATTTCCGGCGAACAAATTTCAAACGTAGGCAGTCAGGACATGACGGTGGACATCTGGTTGAAACTGAATAAAAGAATTAATGATATCTATAAGAACAATGAAGCAGATGGGGTGGTGATCACCCATGGCACTGATACCCAGGAGGAAACGGCTTATTTTCTCTCCTTAACTGTTAGATATGATAAACCGGTAGTGCTTACAGGCTCTATGCGGCCGGCTACGGCAATAAGTGCCGATGGGCCAAAAAATCTTTATGATGCAGTTGCAGTGGCTGCTTCAAAAGAAGCGGCAAACAGCGGTGTGCTTTTAGTATTTAGTGAAAGCATTTTTACTGGAAGAAGTGCCGTTAAAACCAGTACCACGCATGTGGAAGCTTTCACAGCACCAAATGACGGGCCTATTGGACAAATTTATGATGGCCACGTAGTGATGTATGAAGCGCCCCTTAGAAAAAGAAATAAAGACACACCTTTTGACATTACTGGAATGACTTCTTTGCCTAAAGTCGCAATCGTAGAGCTGTATGCAGATGCCCCATCTACCGCAATGGAAGCCTACATCGCCTCCGGTGTAAAAGGAATTGTTACCGGTGGTTTGGGTAATGGAAATCTGAATAAGGTGAATACAACAGCTGTAGAGTCGGCAGTAAAAAAAGGGATTGCCGTGGTGCGGGCTTCGAGAATTATCTCCGGTAGGGTCACCCTGTTTGATGAAACAGATGACGAAAAACTAGGAACTGTTGTATCGGATGATCTTAATCCCCAGAAGGCAAGGATTCTATTGATGCTTGGGCTTACCAAAACGAGTAACCAGAAACAACTGCAGCAATATTTCTTTGAATACTAACATTTTAAAGGGGGGAATTGGCCATCGCTTAGTTCCCCTCTGTAATCTTAAACTGTTTGATTATGAAAGCATTTACAGTAATTTTGCTCTGTTTAATTTCTTCACGGCTATGGGCTCAACAAGATAAACAGGCAGATACAACGGTTAACCATACCGTTCCTCCAATTATATCCACAAAAGCTGAACTTCTAAATAATGTGGATTTTATTATAAATACACAAATGGCTTTAAATAATTATTTTGACGATGGCAAGTACACCCGCAGCAATTTTGCGCTGAACCAGTTCAGGCTTGAAATAAAAGGAAATGTATTTAAAGACAAAGTGTATTTCAGATTTAGGAATAGGTACACTAAGGATCCTGAAGTTCAATCCATCGATCGCCTTACCAGCTCTACAGATTTGGCCTTTATTGGTTATAACTTTAATGAGAGGACAAGCCTTACCGTTGGTAAAGTGTGTGCCGCCTGGGGAGGTTATGAGTTTGACATGAACCCCATTGATATTTACCAATACAATGATATAGTAGATTATGCTGATAATTTTTTGACTGGCGTACAGTTTACCTGGAAAGCATCAGCTGACCATACCCTTACTGCTCAAGTACTCAACTCCCGGACTAAAACTTACAATGAGCTCTACAATAATGTTCCTGAACTGGAGGAAGCCAAATTTCCTGCAGCTTATGTGGGCTCGTGGAACGGCAGTTTTCTGGAAGGTAAATTACAGACGCTCTGGAGCTTCAGTGTTTTTCAGGAAGCTAACAAAAATGGCAATCCGGTAAATATGTATTATACCGCTCTAGGCAATCAGTTCAGGGTAAAAAACTGGTTAATTCAATACGATTTTAAGTGGAGCAGTGAAGAGCTGGATCGGACAAGCGTAGTAAGTTCCCTAATCCCTGAAACTCTTTTGGACCACGCAGCGCAAAACGTAGATTATAAAGAGCACTGGCTCAGGGTTGTCTATTCAGCAACCCAGCAATGGAAGCTATCTGCAATAGGGATGGTAAGTACCGCAAAGTGGAAAGACGTTCCTAATGCACAGGGCGACTCTAAAATCTTGCGAAATGCCTGGGGTGTAATCCCGGCGGTCGAATTTTACCCGATTAAAAATTATAACCTTAAATTCTTCGGAGCCTTTGTGGGGAGATACTATGATTACAGCGGGTATTCCAAAACCGCTCTTGGTCAATCCAACAACAACACTGGCCGGTTTATGATTGGATTAATCTCTCCTCTGCTGATTTTATAAAACCCTTTCATAAAGAGCTTATGTTAATAATATTAAGAAAGGTTATGCCGGTGATCATTTTATGGTTGTTTTTACCTGCAATAGGATTTGGACAAAATACAACATTGCAAAGATGTCTGGCCATTGCAAGTGAAAACAACCTATCGGTTAAACAAGCAAAATCCGCATTATTGTCTAGCCAGTATAACTTGCAGGCTGAAAAAAAAAGCTACTTGCCTAAAGTTGATCTCCTCTCCAGCTATACTTACTTAAGCAGCCCTTTAACTGTAAATTTGGAAACGGTAAGAGATGGCATTGTAGAGGGATCCTCAAGGCAGAGCGTTAACGTAGCTAATGAAGTATTTAAAGAAGTAACCGGAAATGATTTATCGCAAGCTGTACAGGATAGAATTTATAACGCCTCAAGGAACATTATTGGAGGCATTTATCCCAACTATAATCCAAACTTAAGCAAGCAATCTTATTTTGTAGCTGGCTTGGGTGCCAGGCAACCCATTTATCTGGGAAGAAAACTCGATGCTGCCGGCAATCTTGCCCAATCTCTGGTAAGCTCTGCAGATATTAATGTAGATTTAATCAGTAAGGAAGTCGATTTTTTAATCATTGCCCAGTACCTGCGAATTTTATACTTAAACACCATAAGCAACAAGCAAGGGATAATTGTAAATGCCTTAACGGATAATAACAATTATGCTCAGCAATTAGTAAAAAACGAAATACTAGCGCCTTATCAAAAAAGCTGGACAAGTGTAATATTAACACAAGCCCAAAGCCATTTGAACAACATCAAGCTGGAACAGAAAAATACTTATATAGAACTTAACAAGCTATTAAATGCTCCGTTAGATTCACCAATAGTCATTACCGACACCTTAAAGTATACAGTTATTCCAGACTCCAACCCTGAAGGGGATTTCTGGGAGTCCAATCCCTTGTATAAAATGGCTAACAGCAATGTTTCTTATGCTGAAACAGCCGAGAAAATAAGCAAGTCTTTTTCTTTACCTAACATTTTTGCCGTTGGAAACTACAACCTGTACCAAAAAGATCTGCCTCTTCTTATGCCCGATTGGTTTGTTGGGGTAGAATTGCAATGGAGTCTCTTTAACGGACAAACAAGAAAAAGAACACTTGCTGCCCGACAACTTATTGAAGAAGCAAAGATTTCGGGAGAGAATACAAGGCAGGGAATACAAGTGTTAACTACTGTTGCAAGAAACAAGATAAACTCGCTTCAGAATGAAGTTGCTTCGTTGGATTTTGCCCGAAAGGAGGCCCATGTTACAAGCAATCTCATTAGAGAGCGTATGAAAAACCAGCTATCCTCTCCCAAAGATGTAAACGATGCTTTATTAATCGAAATAGAAATAGAAAAAGGCTATCAGGCCGCAGTATTTGGTTACTTTCTAGCTGCAGCAGAATACTTTAACAGTTTAGGTAGACCACAGCAAATAACTCAATATATCAAGTGATGAAAAATCTTCTAAAAAGTTACTGGGCACTTCTCATTCCTTTAGTGGTGGTTATTATTGCTCTATTTTTCTTTCTGTCTGATAATAAAAAAACTGAAGACAACTTCATTGGGATGGTTGATGCCACAAGCGTGGATGTGGCGGCCGAATTTCCGGGAAGATTGGATTCGTTGTTTGTTGAACAAGGTGATACCGTAAAAACCGGGCAGTTATTAGCAATACTACGTTCAAACGAAATAGATGCAATTAGATCCCAGAGTTTGGCTGCAATTGAGGCAGCGAAGGGTCAGCAGGATTTGTTAACCCAGGGCGCAAGGCCAGAGCTGATTGAAGCAACTTCTAAACTTTACCAGCTCAGTCAGGAACAATACAATCTTTTTAATACCACTTATCAGCGCATGCAGCGCTTGTATAATGCCGATGTAATATCAGGACAAGAGAGAGACATTTTTTATTTCAGGTACCAGGCGGCTAAAAAAGAAATGGAGACTGCTGCGCTAAACTTACAGATGCTAAAGAATGGTACAAGGCCAGAAATGCTTCAAACAGCAAATGCTATAGTAAAACAGGCAGAGGACGCCTATGAACTCACGAAGGCTCTAAGTGATAATACCAGGGTTTATGCACCAGCGGATGGCGTCATTTCTAGCCTGGTGATTCATCAGGGTGAGATTGTTTCTATTGGGTATCCACTGATGACGATTGAAAAAGAGAACTCCACACTATTACGTTTTAATGTGAGGCAAGACAAAGCCAATTTCCTAAAATTAGGTGCCGTAGCATCCGTAACAGTGCCCGGCTGTAATCCTGAAACCTTTCCTGTAAGGGTAACTTCCATTTCGCCAACACTGGAATTTGCCAACTGGGTACCAACGAAGGATAAGGGAGAGTTTGAACTTAGAACTTTTACTATTGAGCTGAAACCTGAAAATCCGGGACAAATCAAGGGATTACGTTCTGGAATGACTGCTTCATTAATTTCGCCTTAATGAGTCGCTTTAGTCACATTATGATTAGGGAGTGGAAACGCATTCTCACTTTAAAGGAATTTTACCTGGTAATGCTGGTTATTCCTGCGCTTTTGTTTTTATTTTATGCATTAATTTACCAAAAGGAAGAAGCTAAACATTTACCATTTGCCATATGGGATGACGACCAAAGCTCCGTTAGCCGGCAACTTATTTTTTTACTTGAACAACAGGACGCTTTAACGATTACCAAGAGAATAAGCAGTGTGGCTGAAGTGGAAGAACTAATGCAGCAAGGCAAAATTCTGGGAGCCATTCATTTTCCAGGTAATATGCAAAATGACATTTACAGCAGGCATCCGGTTAATGTTACACTTTATTCCAATGCTGCATACCTGGTGCCGGCAAAAATGATTTATAAGTCAGTAGCCCAAGTAATCATTACCGGAAGCTCCGGCGTAATTTTAAGTAAGCTGGAAAAAACAGGGATGGAAGCCGATCAGGCTATGGCCCTTGCTAATCCGGTTCAACTGAAGTCTTACCAGCTTTACAATTCCAGTTACAATTACCAGGAGTACCTGGTGCCCGGCTTAATAACCGTGGCTATGCAAATGATTCTGATCATCAGCAGTATGCTTGCGTTGAATTATGAATGGAAAACGGGAACGATGCAGGAATTATATGCCTTATCTAATGGCTCTGCCACTTTGGTAATTATGGCTAAAACTCTTGCGCATTTGGTGTTTAGCTGGGTTAATTTTTTACTTATTGCTTTTATCGTGTTTCCCTTTTTTGATATTGGAGTTCCAGTTGCTACGTTCAAATTCTTTATTATTTATTCCCTGCTCTCTGTAGCCTGTATTGGCATAGGCATGTTTATTTCGGCTTTGCTTAAAGATGTCATGTTATCGGGCGATACCGCGTTATTCTATACTTCTCCGGCTTTCGTTTTTAGCGGATTTACATTCCCAAGATGGGCCATGCCATGGTATGATCAGTATTACGCCACTATTATGCCATATACGCCATTTCTGGATGCTTTTTTTAAAGTTTATTACATGAATTTACCATTGCATTATGCCCAGGCAGATTTATATAAACTTTTATTGTTTTGTGCAGTGATGTTCCCCACTGCGATTCTTTTATTCCAACAGCAGTTTAATACCAGTACAGATGAAAAAGCAATCAGGGCAGACCATCATTAAGCTCTTCTTAAGAGAGGCGTCTCTGGTGGCAAAAGACCATAGTTTGCTGCTCACCTTATTGATTGCGCCCTTGCTGTATGCTTTTTTTTTATGGAAGTATCTACATTAATAAAGAAGAACAGGATGTAAGGCTTGCTGTTGTTGATGATGATCGTTCAACATTTTCAAGGTTATTGCAACAAAATATCGACGACTCCCCAATGGTTGAATTACTACATTTCCCTAATTTGGAAGAAGCCAAAGAACAGATGTATCGCGGAGTTTGTCAGGGGTATTTTTATATTCCGAAAGGCACAGAATCAAATTTACTGAGCCTAAAGCAAAGCAATGTTGTTATTGCCGTAAATGCAGCCAGGTTTCTTCCCTCCAGCGACATCCTGACTAACGTACAGCAAATATGTCTTACCGTTGGCGCAGGTGTGCGTTTACAGTATTTCCAGAAAAGCGAAGGGATGACCTCAGAAATGGCAATGCAAAGCGTAATGCCCATAAACTTAGATTACAGACCGATGTTTAATGCCTTAACAAGCTATGGTGATTTTTTGCTTCCGGGATTATTAGCCTTGATTTTACAACAAACCTTATTGATTGGTTTAGCAGAAAGTGTAGCAGGTGAGCGGCAACACTCCCGTTTAGCCGACTGGCTAAAGGGAGGGATATCTGCGGGTATTTGGGGAAAAGGATTGTTTTACCTGGTTTTATTTTCTGCTTATGCTTTTTTCTTTCTTAATGTAAATTATAACCTGCTTGATTTGGCTATGCGTGGCAATGGATTCGAATTGGGCATTTTATTCCTGATGTTTTTTCTCACACTTGTTCCTATGGCCCAATTGATAGGATCGCTATTCAAATCGCAATTGCTTTGCCTGCAAATAATGGCATTTTCTACTTACCCTATATTTTTAATTACAGGCTATGCCTGGCCATTCGATTTGCTACCCCGGGTAGTACAAGGGGTTTCTATGTTATTGCCTACAACACCATTTTTGGAAATCTATTTAGCTATTGTGCAAACGGGGGCTGGATTAACAAGTCAGCCGGGCGCTTTACTTCATTTAGTGATATTATGGCTGCTTTATAGTGGTATAGTTTATTACAGGCTCTGGCGATTAGGAAGGAGAGTATCTACAACACAATAATTTTCGGGCTGCTTTTAGTTACTGGAAAGTCTATTATTTGCATCTAAACCAACAACAGGAAAACAATAAATAACAAAACCCGCTAGTATAAGCGGGTTTTATATTATTAGGGATTCAATTAATTATTAATGGATGAAAGCGAGTGAGTGCAATTTGTTGCCGTTGACTATTGAATCCTATATTCAAAATTAGATGATATTAAGAATGTATTAAAATCATAATGATGAAATAAATAGATTGACAGTACCAGTGGCATTCACCTTATATCTGATTAATGATGTGTTGGAAACAAAAAATTCACACCCACTTGAGCGGCTGTGCCTGCAAATCTGTTTTTGGCAGAAAAATTCTGAGTAATTCTTCCCATTAGCCCAATTCTCATGGGTTTAATCCAATAAGAGTAAAAACCGCCTACGCCAGCAACACGATCAGCTATTAATAAG
>JAZQRF010000175.1:0-28149 GCA_045629485.1 Pelobium sp.
CTTGCATAACTTTATAAACTGCTATTCAAAAAAATTGTTTACTTCTTTGCCAACCCGCACTTGGAACATAAAATCTTTAAAAAATTAAATGAAACTATTCCACAGAGATATAGAAAAATTTAAAGAAGAAAATCGAGGATAGGTCTTAGAGAGTTTTACCAGTTGGGGCTCTATTTCTAGGCATCGAGAACCCATTTAAACAAAAAAGCCTCACATTTCTGTGAAGCTTTTGTTGTGGTGCCTGCTGGGATCGAACCAGCGACACAAGGATTTTCAGTCCTTTGCTCTACCGACTGAGCTAAGGCACCAGCCTTACCCTTTGCAATCTTTCAACCGTTTCGGGAATGCAAATGTAGATTGTTTTTATTCAATAACAAACATTTTTGCAAAAAAAATCATAACCTCTTTTATTTCAAAGGGATAATTTTTCTTAACAAGGGATATGAAATTTTATAATTTCAGGCTAATAACTTTTGCACCAAAGCAAAAACCTCACTCAACAAGCCCTCATCATTTCCTCCGTCAATCATTAATTGCAAAGCTTCATCTAAAATTTCCTCTTCCATTACGTATTTTTTTAATTGTAACACCCTGGTTTAACTTTACCCCTATATCGGTTAAAAATAAATGATAGATTATAAAAAAGACTTCCGCTTGCTCAATACTGTGCTGGCAATATACTAGCAAAAAATATCTGCTTTGATAGCTAAACACGAGTAATATATTCTAATCGAATTTATCTTGTTGATTTATAAAACTACAACAATAAGACGATTGTTATTTACCGTATGTTACAGCGTAATACAATTTTTATAAAATTCTTTTAATATTATTTATAATATATCTAAATTTACTATGCAAGCATAGTTTTTAATGTAAAAACTTTATATTAGCTCATCAATCAAAATTATAAACATGCTGGCTCAAATAATATTTGCAATATGTCTCTTAGTGGCAGCTTTCATTTTCTCTATAAATGTTCGAAAAATAATAAGGAACATCAACCTGGGAAAAGATCTTAAAAGAAACGACAGGAAGCCTCTGCGATGGAAAACCATGTTGAAGGTTGCTTTTGGTCAAAGTAAAATGGGCGCCAAACCGGTGGCTGCTATCATGCACTTTTTTGTGTATGCAGGCTTCATCATTATTAATATAGAAGTTTTAGAAATTATAATTGATGGCCTATTTGGCACTCACAGGGCTTTTGCTGTATTAGGCGGCTTTTACAATTTCCTGATTGCATCCTTTGAGATACTTGCTTTATTGGTTCTGGCAGGTGTTCTTGTTTTTCTTATCCGGAGAGTGATTATAAAAGTGAGACGCTTTGACGGTGTAGAAATGACGGCCTGGCCAAAATCAGACGCGATTTATATTTTAACCATCGAGGTTTTTCTAATGCTGGCGTTCTTAACTATGAATGCCGCTGATTACAAATTACAGCAAATAGGCGTAACCCATTATCAGGCAGCAGGTTCCTTTCCAATTTCACAGTTTTTTGCCGCTATCCTTCCCAGCTCTTCAGAAAGTTTAATACTCATCGAGCGGTTCTGCTGGTGGTTTCACATATTAGGCATTCTGGCATTTTTAAACTACCTCCCATTCTCCAAACACTTTCATATTATTCTGGCATTTCCGAATACCTGGTATTCTAAGCTGAATCCAAAAGGAGAATTCAACAATATGGTTTCGGTACAAAATGAAGTAAAGGCCATGCTTGACCCCTCTTTTACACCTCCGGCTAGTGAGGAAGTTTCCAAGTTTGGCGCAAAAGATATCCCGGATTTAAACTGGGTACAATTAATGAACGCCTATACTTGTACAGAATGCGGCAGGTGTACTGCCGAATGCCCAGCAAACATAACCGGGAAGCTTTTGTCGCCTAGAAAAATAATGATGGATACAAGAGACAGAATGGAAGAAATGGGAAGAAACATCGATCAGCATGGCAAAGATTATCAGGATGGAAAAACCTTGTTGGATGATTACATTACTCGTGAAGAAATTTGGGCCTGTACAACCTGTAATGCTTGCGTACAAGCTTGCCCTGTTAATATAGATCCTTTATCTATTATCCTTGATTTAAGAAGATACGCTGTTATGGAAGAGGCCAATGTAACGGGTAGCTTAAACGCGATGTTTTCGAATGTTGAAAACAATGGGGCGCCATGGAAATACTCTCCGGCAGATAGATTTAACTGGGCTGAGAAAGATAAAAATGATTAGAAAAATTAATATTAAGACATACACAGGAATATCAAAAGTAATGTCCTGATAGCTGGTTCTATTATAACTTGATACAAAATATATGAATAATTTCGATATAAATGTCCCAACAATGGCAGAGCTGACAGCGGCCGGTGAGCAACCCGAGATCTTATTTTGGGTGGGTTGTGCAGGAAGTTATGATGAAAGAGCGCAAAGAGTAACCCAATCTTTTGCTAAAATTTTAAATCATTGTGGCATAAAATACGCTGTATTGGGAACCGAAGAAAGTTGTACCGGAGATCCTGCAAAAAGAGCAGGTAATGAATTTCTTTTCCAGATGCAGGCGATGACGAATATCGAAGTTTTAAATGCATACAATATTAAAAAGATTGTTACCGCTTGTCCGCATTGTTTCAATACTTTAAAAAACGAATACCCTGGTTTAGGTGGCAGTTATGAAGTTATTCATCATACACAACTCATTCAGCAACTCATTGATGAAGGCAAATTAGTAACTGATGATGGAGATTCTTTTAAAGGAAAGAGAATCACATTCCATGACCCCTGCTATCTTGGACGCGGGAATAATGTTTATGAGGCTCCGCGTAAAGCGCTGGAAATTTTAGACGCAGACCTGGTAGAAATGAAACGTTGCAAACAAAATGGTTTGTGTTGCGGAGCAGGCGGAGCGCAAATGTTTAAAGAACCGGAAAAAGGCAAAAAGGACATCAACATAGAAAGAATGGAAGATGTAATGGATGCAAAAGCAGAGGTTGTTGCCGTTGGCTGCCCGTTCTGCATGACGATGATGCGTGACGGAGTAAAACATTTTGATAAAGAACAGGAAATTGAGGTATTGGATATCGCCGAAATTACAGCCATTAATAATAAACTATAAATTCCCAAATTGGAAAGGCACCTATCAGAATGAGCTAAAATTGGTAGACTCTTCTGATAGGTGCCAGTTTTTTTATTGATTATAAGTAACTATTTCCGGAGAATTGATTAATGCGCTTGCTTTTGCCGTTTGAATACTATCTGTATTATTTTCCAATCCTATTGCTTCAGTATGCACTTTAACGGAAGAATCATTATCCAGCCATGTGGTTAGCGCAACAGTATGAAGAATTGATATGATGAATATAACCAGAATGTACGTTAACTTCTTTAATCCCATCTTATATTTTTTTATTTTCGCCGATACTAAGATAGCAATAAGTACGTTTAATGCAATACCTCATTTTACGTTTTTTCCAAAATTGTTCTTAAGAACCTGAAAATTGTTTCTTATGAGATTCAAATCGGCTACAGAAACATTACTCAAAGGAAAAGAAATTACATGTGTCATAGAATCTACATCACCCGATGGATCGCTATAAGTTTGAAAAATAACAGATGAAGGCTCGCAACTTATCAATAACCATCCAGTTTTTTCAGTACCCAGATAATTAATTTCTAATAGCTTTTCTAAGCGCACCGAGTAATACTCTGATTTATTATTAGCTAGTACCTTTTTATACCTGATAAAGCCATCATCAGTAATTTCCAATTTACTACTTTTATAACCCAAATACTTTTCTGATTCATACTTTTTAAAAGAGCTGATGATTTCATTTCTCACTAAAGAAGTATCGTTTCTATCCTCGCTGATATAAGATAGAAAGAAAATCAAAAACACTATTAGGCTAAAAAAATTCACCCTCGAAAATAAATAGCGTTTACCAATTAACAGAAAATATTTTTCCACTTATTAACTTTCTAATCAACTGGTCATTTTAAAAATATAAAAAGGATTATACCCTCATTTTATTTATTTTTGGATTATGATGTTTAGCCCTCAATCTAAAGTTTGGATTTATCAGTCAGACAGGTTATTTACTGCTTCTGATCTTGCTTATCTAAATGATATCTTAGGAGAGTTTACTAAAAATTGGACTGCCCATACACAACAACTAAAGGCAGGGTACGAAATAAAATATGGTCATTTTATAGTACTTATCGTAGACGAGACCTTAACAGGAGCCAGTGGCTGTTCTATAGATAAATCTGTTCATTTGATGAAGCAGATTGAAGAGAAACTAAACATTAACCTCTTTGACAGGCTCCAGATTGCCTGGAAAAATGGAGAATCTTTTAAAATTTCCTCGAAACCTGAATTTGAACAACTGGCAGAAGCTGGCATAGTAAACAGCCAGACTATTGTATTTAACAACCTGGTGAAAGATTTTCAGGAATACCAAACCTCGTGGGAAACACCTTTAGTGAACAGCTGGCATGCCCGAGTATTTAATGTACAGCAACAGGTTTAGAATTTCAGCTTACCCAAGTTTCTCATATTATAAAGGATAATTTTTTGCCTTCTATAAATATAAGCAGTAGGTTTTTTCGGATTCCATCTACGTGGATTTGGCAATACCGCAGCTAATAATGCAGCCTCGCCTTTCAATAAACTGTTACAGGGCTTATTATAATAGGTAAGTGTAGCAGCCTGGGCACCATAAATCCCATCACCCATTTCTATCACGTTAAGATAGACCTCCAATATTCTTTGTTTAGACCAAAGCAATTCTATGAGAACTGTAAAATAAGCTTCAAAGCCTTTTCTTATATAAGATCTTCCCGGCCAAAGAAAAACGTTTTTAGCAGTTTGCTGACTAATTGTACTTCCTCCTCGCACCTTTTTTCCACTCTGGTTTTTTTGGTAAGCTTTTTCAATCGCTTTAAAATCAAATCCATTATGTTCCAGAAAACGGGAATCTTCTGCAGCAATTACCGCTTTTTTAAGATTATTAGAAATATCATCAAAATCTTTCCACTCTTTATCCACCTTCCAGGTTTTGCCCTCAAACTTTCTCTCAAAACCTCGTTGCAACATCAGGTATGTTACTGGTGGATTAATTATTTTATACAACAGCACCCAAAAGATACTGGTACCCAAAAACCACAAAATAGCTTTCAAAGCTATTCTAGCAATAGTTTTTTTAAATGGTTCTTTGTGTTGAGACCTTTTTGCCATTTTCTAATCAAAAAAAATGCTTTCTGAAATTCATCAGAAAGCATTTAATATTATTTTATATGCTATTACTCAGCAATAACATCAAAAGGAACTTGCACTTTCACTTCTTTGTGTAAGTTTAAGTTTGCTTTGTACTCGCCAGTAAATTTCACATCAGAATCAAAAGTGATTCTTCTTCTATCTACCTCAAAGCCTAATTTCTTCAATGCATCAGCTACCTGAATGGTATTTACTGCACCAAATATTTTACCGCTTTCGCCTGCTTTAGCACCAATGCTTAATCTAACATCAGCTAATTTAGCTGCCATAGCATCTGCATCTTTCTTAATTTTCTCTTGTTTAAACTGAGCTTGTTTAATGTTCTCAGCTAAAACTTTTCTTGCCGACTCAGTAGCTAGTATAGCTTGGCCCTGAGGAATCAAATAATTACGGCCATAACCAGGTTTTACAGAAACAACATCGTCTTTCTCGCCCAGGTTTTTCACATCTTGTGTTAAAATTACTTCCATTGTGTAGCCCTCCTTATTTTAAACCATCAGTAACAAAAGGCAATATGCCAATTAGACGAGCTCTTTTAACTGCCTGAGCTACTTTACGCTGATATTTTAGAGAAGTACCTGTTAAACGGCGAGGTAAAATTTTACCCTGATCGTTGATAAACTTCAATAAAAAGTTTGCGTCTTTGTAATCAATATATTTAATACCATTTTTCTTGAAACGGCAATATTTTTTTCTGTTATCGTCCACCTTGGGAGCTGTAACATACTGGATTTGATCTTGTGCCATTAGTTAGCTACCTCCGTTTTCTTCTTGTTGAAAGCACCAGAGCGTTTTTTATCATTGTACGCTACAGCATGCTTGTCTAATTTAACTGTTAAGAATCTCATTACACGCTCATCACGTTTTAACTCTAATTCTAATTTGCCGATAACCTCTCCTGAAACTTTATATTCAGTTAAGTGATAGTACGCTGTTGATTTTTTCTCAATCAGGTACGCCAGTTTTTTCAAACCCCAATTATCCTCCTGGACAATTTCGGCTCCGTTATCAGTTAGTAACTTAGAGAATTTTGCAATTACTTCTTTAGCAACTTCTTCTGATAACAACGGGGTAAGAATGATAGTGGTTTCGTATTGACTCATTTCTTATTAATTGTTATTTTTTATCCCGCTTTTTACGGGACTGCAAAAATAGAAAACATTTAATTGGAAAACAAGAGATTAGAAAGGTTTCAGCTAAAAAGTATGATAATATTTAGTTATTGATCAAAAATGTAGAGATCAATTCTATAGATGAAGTTTTAATTATATAGATTTAATTGTGGTATTATAAATATGCTTTATAAACCCTGGCATTACCTTTATACAATAAACAAACAACTTCATACAAATACGGCTTAAAATTAGACTGCAAATATAGTAATTATTTTTCTTTAAAGATAATATTGTAAAGAAATTTAAAATCCCCTGAATTGGTCCATTTTAATCCAAATATTTAAATTGCACAAACGGATTGATCTTTCTATTTTAGCTGCGATGGATAATTTTATAGTATCGGCAAGAAAATATCGCCCGGTAACGTTCGAAAGCGTTGTAGGTCAATCACATATTACCAATACCTTAAAAAACGCCATAAAAAATAATCAGCTCGCCCAGGCATTTTTATTCTGCGGCCCGCGAGGAGTAGGAAAAACAACCTGCGCCAGAATCCTGGCAAAGACCATTAACTGCCTTAGTTTAACTCCGGCCGGCGAGGCTTGCGGTACCTGCGACTCCTGTATATCTTTCCAAAATGGAAATTCTTTTAATTTTCATGAATTAGATGCTGCTTCCAACAACTCAGTAGACGACATTAGAAACTTAATAGATCAGGTTAGGATTCCGCCTCAGGCTGGTAAGTATAAAGTATATATCATAGATGAGGTGCACATGCTTTCGCAAAGTGCATTTAACGCTTTTTTGAAAACGTTAGAAGAACCACCTTCTTAT
Source organism: Pelobium sp. (assembly GCA_045629485.1). Taxonomy (GTDB): domain Bacteria; phylum Bacteroidota; class Bacteroidia; order Sphingobacteriales; family Sphingobacteriaceae; genus Pseudopedobacter. The sequence continues at coordinate 7,210 of JAZQRF010000175.1, forward strand.
GCAATTTTTATCCTTGCAACGACAGAAAAACATAAAATCTTACCAACTATATTATCGCGTTGCCAGATTTTTGATTTTAACAGGATTAAAGTGGAAGCCATGGCTGCCCATTTAGCAAGTATTGCCACAAGGGAAGAAATCGCTTTTGACAATGATGGCTTGCACCTTATTGCGCAGAAAGCAGACGGTGGGTTAAGAGATGCTCTTTCCATGTTTGATCAAATTGTTAGTTTTTCAAGCCGCCAGGTAACTTACCAGGCAGTTATAGAAAATCTTAATATATTAGATTACGACTACTATTTTAAGGTCACCGATTTCCTTTTAAATCAGAATACTCCTGCTGCTTTACTATTATTCGATGAAATTTTAAACAATGGATTTGACGGTAATAACTTTATCACCGGGCTTGCTTCGCATTTAAGAAACATCCTGGTTTGCAAAGATGCTGCTACAGTACAGTTATTAGAGGTAAGCGAGAATATCAAACAAAAATATTTAGAGCAATCTTCAGCAGCTCCTGCATCCTTTTTAATCAGCGCTTTAAACATTGCCAACCAATGTGATTTAAACTACCGGATTAGTAAAAACCAAAGGTTACAGGTTGAGCTTACACTGATAAAAATAAGTCATTTAGCCCAGGCAATAGCCCTTAGCCAAACCAATAATGTTCAGGAAGTAACTGAGCAAGTAAAAAAAAAACTTGAAAATTTAGCACAACTCAAGAATCCAGAATTAGCTAAGCCAGAACCTCAGCAGCCGGTAATGGAGCAGAAAGCTGCTGTAATTCCAAGTTTAGCAACGCCATCTGTAAGCACTTTTCAGGAGCCGGAAGTAAAACCCACTACACCACCCCCTCTGATGAAGAGCTTTATGCCTAAAGCTGGAGGCACCTTAATCCCAAACCTCAAAAACCCTTCTTCTATAAAAAGTGAAGAAGAAAAAGAGGAAGTAATAGAATACGTTACGGGAAATGAAAAGAATGACTTTAACCAACAGGATTTTATTGAGGCCTGGGGAGAGTATTCTTTTAAAGCAAATGCCGAGGGGAAGAAGAGCCTTTCTGTATTAATGAAAAACTATACTCCCGCTGTCAAAGAAAATTTCAGGGTGGAGATTCAGATTGAAAATAAAATTCAATATGATGAAATTATTACTGAGCGTGTGTACATCCTAAATTTTTTAAGAACAAGGCTCAGGAATTTCTCTGTTACTTTAGAGCCTATTATTGCAGAGGTAAATTCAGAAAGGAAACTTTATACTTCTAAAGACAAATACCAACACATGGTTGAAAAAAATCCTAAACTCGATGAGCTTAGGAAAATTTTCAACCTTGATTTAGATCTGTAATATCAAATATTTTTTGGATAGCCTTCTTCATCCAAATCATCCCGCTCATCTTCCGGTGTTTTCGATATTTCTTCGTCTCTTCTATTAATTCTTAAGTTATCTTCTCCTACAATATGCATCCCCAGTCCATCTGCGTCTTTTTCAAGAGAAGCATCTTTTGCATACTCATCACCTACATATTGGTTTGCTTCATCATACTCTGAAGAGAAGTCATCTCCACCTGTCTCGTATGGGTCCGGGTGCTGATAATCCTCTTCTTCAGGATCTGTAGATTCTACATCAAGTTCGTAGCTCCCCTTCTTTTCATTGAATTTGAGATTCTGGGCTTCAGTATCAACAAGATTAGATTCCTGATTACGGTTAAAACGCTCTTCAGCACTATCATTTTTATTTTCTGTTTCCATGGTATTTGTTTTTTAGATTATTTAATAAATACCATAAAATATGCCAGAAATATAAACAGAAGTTGTTTACTATCCTCAACACAGGAAATTACTTATTTAGGTGTATAAACGAAAAAGCAGCAGCAAGCTATGGCTCACTACTACTTTTTATCTACTCGCTTAAAAAAAGGAGCGACGTATATATTTAAATTACTATAAACTTGCTAAAGCCTGATTTAAAGTTGCACTTGGGCGCATTGCCTTAGTAGCTAACTCATCATTAGGGTGATAATATCCTCCAATGTCTTGAGCTTTACCCTGTGCAGCGATCAATTCTCCTTCGATTTTATCTTCGTTTTCGTTCAAAGTTTTCGCTAATGGCTCAAACTTAGCCTTTAAATCTGCATCCCTTGTTTGTGCAGCTAAAGCCTCTGCCCAATATTTGGCTAAGTAAAAATGTGACCCGCGGTTATCAATAGTTCCCAATTTTCTGCCTGGAGATTTATCTTCAGCTAAAAATTTCGCATTAGCCTCGTCCAAAGTATCAGCCAATACTTGCGCTTTTGAATTGTTCTGGGTTTGTGCTAAGTGTTCTAAAGAAGCTTGTAAAGCCAGGAATTCTCCTAAAGAATCCCAACGCAAATAGCCTTCATTTATAAATTGCTCTACGTGTTTAGGAGCAGAACCACCGGCACCAGTTTCGAATAAGCCACCACCATTCATTAAAGGAACGATAGACAACATTTTTGCAGAAGTACCTAATTCTAAAATAGGGAATAAATCTGTTAAGTAATCACGTAACACGTTACCAGTTACTGAGATTGTATCCTGGCCTTTACGAATACGTTCTAAAGTGAATTTAGTTGCTTCAATTGGAGAGAGAATACGAATATCAAGCCCTGTGGTATCGAAATTCGGCAAATATTCATTTACTTTTTTGATGATTTCTCTATCGTGTGCCCTGTTCTCGTCTAACCAGAAAACTGCAGGAGTATTGGATAAACGAGCCCTTGTTACTGCTAATTTAACCCAGTCCTGTATAGGCGCATCCTTAGTTTGACACATACGGAAAATATCACCTTTTTCTACAGTTTGTTCAAAAAACACATTACCAGAAGCATCAGTTACACGGAAGGTTCCATTAGCTGGAGCCTGGAAAGTTTTGTCGTGAGAACCATATTCCTCTGCTTTTTGAGCCATTAGGCCTACGTTTGGCACCGATCCAATGGTGGTTGGATCTAATGCTCCATTTTTCTTACAATCGTCAATAGTAGCAGTATATACACCGGCATAGCTTCTATCAGGAATGATTGCTAAAGTATCTTGCGGCTTCCCGTCTTTATTCCACATTTGTCCGGAAGTACGAATCATTGCAGGCATAGAAGCATCTACAATTACATCAGAAGGAACATGTAAGTTGGTAATACCTTTATCAGAGTTTACCATAGCTAAAGCCGGACCGTTTGCAATAGCAGCGTCAATGGCCGCTTTTACTTCAGCCTCTTGTGCATGGCCAGCAATTTTTGCATAAACGTCTCCTAAACCATTTCTTGTATCTACACCTAAAGTCTTAAATAGCTCAGCATATTTTTCAAAAACATCTGCGAAGTAAACCTCTACAACTGCTCCGAAAATGATGGGATCAGAAACCTTCATCATTGTTGCTTTTAAGTGGGCAGACAGTAAAACTCCAGCTTCTTTAGCCTCTTTAATAGCGCCAGCAACAAAAGCTTTTAATTTAGAAAGGCTCATCACCGAACTATCAATCACTTCACCTGCTTTTAAGTTCGCTAAACCTTTCAGCTCAGTAACTGCTCCGTTAGCATCAACAAATTCAATTTTAAATTGGGTATCTTTCTCTACTGTTACTGATTTCTCGGAACCGTAGAAATCACCATCGCTCATGCTGGCTACTTTAGTCTTAGAATCAGCAGACCATGCACCCATAGAATGCGGATTTGCTTTTACGTAGTTCTTCACCGCTTTAGGAGCTCTGCGGTCTGAATTTCCTTCACGCAAAACCGGGTTCACAGCCGAACCCAATACTTTTGAATATTTGGCTTTTATTGCTTTTTCTTCCTCTGTTTTAGCATCTTCCGGATAATCTGGTAGAGCAAACCCTTGCGATTGCAATTCGGCAATAGCCTCTTTCAATTGTGGAATAGAAGCAGAAACATTAGGTAATTTGATGATATTAGCCTCTGGCGTAGTGGCCAAAGAACCTAGTTCTGTCAATGCATCTCCAATTTTTTGATCATCTTTTAAAAATTCGGGAAAGTTTGCTAAAATTCTTCCTGCTAAAGAAATATCCCTGGTTTCTACATCAATACCTGCCGAAGCAGTAAACGCCTGCACAATTGGTAATAATGAATACGTTGCCAATAAAGGAGCCTCGTCTGTTTTGGTGTAGATAATTTTTGATGAGTTTGACATGTGTTTTATTTAAGATATTTGAAATAAAAAAGCCCATTTACGGACTGGTTCTATAAAATCGTCTAAAGATAAAAGAAAGCATCGAATTTTACCCGGATTTTGTTGTTTTTTAATGGTCAGATGGAACCTCTAACGACTAAAAATAATTGCTCAGTATTTATTTTCGGAAGGGTGTTTAATAACAGCTTAATGTTAATTATACACCAATAATATTGTTAACTGGGGTTTAATAACTATTTTTATCCATGCAAAAATCCTGTATCGGTTAGAGCAGGGAAGAATTAATTATGGAAGGTACAAAAAGAGAAAATATAAAAATAGGGCAAGTGGTAAATATTGTCCTGAAGAAAGACCAGCGCTCTGGTGAACTTACCGAAGGAATTGTAAAAGGAATCTTAACCAAGGCACCTTTCCATCCGCATGGCATTAAAGTGATTTTAGAAACTAACCAGGTAGGAAGGGTAAAAGAAATTATCGAAGATTAGTAACAGCTCTCTGGCTTTAACTCCTTCACTTTAGCAACCAGCTGCATGTCGAAACAGGTATTCCATCTGCTATTCATATTATCATCATAGAAATTAGAGGATTTGGTTAGATTTGAAAAAATAAAAAACAATTATTTAACCAGGAAGGTAATTATATAACTTTTCAACAGACAAACATTAAAATGAACGATTTATATCCATTAAAGTTTAAAACGATCTTTAAAGATAAGATCTGGGGCGGGAATAAAATTAAAACTATTCTTGACAAAGATTTCTCACCACTGCCTAATTGTGGAGAAACCTGGGAAATATCAGGTGTTAAAAGTGATGTTTCTGTTATTGCAAATGGTCCTTTAAGCGGAACTTCTCTGGCTGAGCTACTGGAAACTTCCAAAGGCGAATTGGTGGGAGAAAAAGTATACCAGAGGTTTGGCAACGAGTTCCCTTTGTTAGTGAAATTTATTGATGCCAACGAAGACCTTTCTATACAGGTTCACCCGGACGATAAATTGGCCAAAGAACGTCATAATTCTTTTGGTAAAACCGAAATGTGGTATGTAATTCAGGCAGATGAAGGCGCTACATTAATATCCGGTTTTAACCAGGAAGTGGACAAGGCAAAATACCTTGAAAAATTTAATGAAGGCAAATTAAACGACATCCTTAACAAGGAAGAAGTAGTTGCAGGCGATGTTTTTTTCCTGCCTGCCGGAAGAGTACACACGATTGGAAAAGGGTTGTTGATTGCCGAAATACAGCAGACTTCTGATATTACCTATCGAATTTATGATTTCGACCGTGTAGATGATAAAGGCAATAAAAGAGAACTGCATGTAGAAGAAGCACTGGACGCCATAGACTATACTTTTTACGACAACTATAAAACAAGGTATATCCCGGCAAAAAACGAGGTGGTAAAAGTTGCAGAATGCCCTTATTTCACCACAAATGTACTCGATTTCACAGAAAACACATTTAGAGATTATTCATCTTTGGATAGCTTTGTTATTCACGTATGCTTAGAAGGTTCTTACGTTTTAAATTATGGATCCGAAGAATTACCTGTTAATATGGGCGATTGTATTTTAATTCCTGCAACCACCAAACAAGTCGAACTTAACTCTGCTAAAGGCTTTAAGATCTTAGAAAGTTTTATTGAATAATAGCACCAAGGCAAAAACGTATAACGGAGTCAGGTTTAGGATTTGACTCCGTTGTTATTTTAAAGCTATTGTAAAATCTCAAGCATGAGCCAAATTCAATATAATCACAAATTAAGTAACACTTACGCCTATTTGTCGTTTATAAACTATTAGTTACCTTTAGATAAACAAGTCAGCAATGAAAAACAACCACCTAATTGTCCCTTCAGTCATTCTTGCTTTTGCGATTTTGTTGTCTGTACTGATATTTTCCGGAACCTGGAAAAAAGTAAAATCCTCTGATCAAACCATCAACGTTACCGGATCAGCCAAAAAGTTAATCATCTCTGATTTGGGGATTTTAAGAGGAAACTTAACCCTTGAAGCTGCCACCGCCAAAGAAGCTTACCAGCAATTGCAATTACAAAAACCTATTTTAATTGCGTATCTTAAGCAAAATGGTTTCGACGAAAAAAAACTGGATTTTAAGACCATCAATAATTATGCTAATTACTATTATAACAATAATGGAATGCAAACGGGGATAAGATCTTATACTGTATCGCAAATGGTAGAATTAGAATCTACTGATGTAGAAAAAATCAAAAAGCTCTCTATAGATATTGCTTCTCTTGTAGAAAGCGGTGTGAATTTCATCGTGAATCCACCAGAATATTATTTTACCAAATTAACAGATATTAAGATAGATATACAGGCTGAGGCTGCAAAAGATGCGATGGTAAGAGGAAAACGTATTGCAGAAGCTACCGGAAGAACCCTGGGCACTTTAAAGAGTGCAAGAATGGGAGTTTTACAAATCACTCCTGAAAATTCCAACCTTACTTCTGATTACGGTATAAACGATGTGAGTTCTATACGTAAAGAAATAACTGCAGTTGTGAATGCAAATTTCGATATCGAATAATTTTCTGCATTTTTAACTTAATGTTCACTCTTTTTACTGCGATACTTTTTAACGATTATTCTGCCTGGTGGATAATAGCCTGTATATTAACAGGTATAGGTTATGCTTTACTTCTTTATAAAAAAAACCTTCAAAAAGGAAGTTTCTTTTTTTACTTCCTTTTTTCTTTAAGAGCTTTTTTAGTAGCCCTGATATGTTTTTTACTCCTCTCTCCGCTGCTACAAACCCAGCAAAAGCGTACTGAAAAACCTTTAATCATCATCGCACAGGATCATTCTGCCTCCATAAAAATAGCCCCGCCAGCAGGTTTTAATTTCAGTCAATATCATGAAGATTTAAACAAACTGAAAGAGAGCTTTGAGGATGATGAGGTGGCAATTTTAAATTTTGGAGATCAGGTTCAGAAGGGTTTTAGTTTCAACTATTCAGGGCAGCGAACCGATGTTTCTGAACTCTTTAGATATATAAAAGAACAATATTTTGGTAAAAATATTGGAGCAGTTATCCTGGCCTCAGACGGTATTTTTAATAAAGGCTCACTACCTTCCGGGCAGCTTCTGGAAACTAATGCACCCATTTACACCATTGCCTTAGGAGATACTATTCCTAAAAAAGACCTTCTTATTACCAATATCAATTATAACAAAATCGTTTATTTGGGTAACGACCATCCCATTAGTGTTCAGCTGGCAGCATTCCAAAGCATGGGAAATAATGCCGTCATACATGTGAATACTTCAGACGGACAGCACCTGTCGTCTCATTTCAAAATAAATTCACAGGATTGGAAACAGAAATTCAATTTTAAATTAACTGCCAAAAAAAAAGGAACACAACGCATTAGTATTACCGTTTCTACCATTGATGGCGAAATCTCAACAGAAAATAACCATCAAACCATTTATGTGGATGTATTAGACGGACGCGAAAATGTATTGATTTTGGCAAACGCTCCACATCCGGATATTAAAGCTCTCAAACATAGCTTAGAAAGTAATAAAAATTACGAAAGTGAAATTGTATTGGCTGATAAGGCTCCAAAGGATTTGAGTAAATACGGTTTGCTGATTTTCCATAATCTCCCTTCTACGCAGTTTCCGCTTAAAGATGTACTGACTAACAGCACCAGCAAATCAAGGTGGTTCATAATGGGAAATGAAACCAATGTAAATTTACTGAACCAGTACCAGCAGCTGGCAATTTTAAATGGCAGTAATGCAGCCCAGGAAAACTACGCTTCCCTGAATAAAAATTTCAATAACTTCTCCTTATCAGAAGCGTCAAAAGTTTTTCTACAACAGCTAGCACCTTTAAGTTCTGCTATTCAAAAATATTCGCTTAAAGCAAGTGGTAATACCTTGTTATACAAGCGAAACTCAGAAGAGCCACTCTTAAGCTTTTCGGAGCAAAATGGAATTAAAACAGCTTTTTTAGCCGGCGAAGGTTTATGGAGATGGAGAATGGAAAATTTTTACCGTCTGGAAAACCATCAGGCATTTGATGAGCTGGTTAATAAAACCGTTCAATACCTCAATGTTAAAGAAGATAAAAGAAAATTCAGAGTATATCCGGCTAAAAGCCGTTTCGCAGATAACGAACCTGTGATTATTAATGCAGAGTTGTACAACGATGCATATGAAACCATAAGTGATGCAGAGATTAGTTTGGATCTGAGGCATGCATCAGGTAAAAAATATAGCTTCATCTTCTCCAGAAAAGATATGTTTTACGAATTAAACGCCGGTCTTTTACCTGAAGGAGAATATACTTTTACAGCAACCGCCAATCATGGCAATAAAAAACACCAGACTGCAGGAAGTTTCATTGTAGAAAAAACCAATTTAGAACTACAACAAACTACTGCCAACCATCAGGCGCTCTACCAAATTGCAGAAAGTAGTGGTGGCGAGATGGTGTATCCTAAAGATATTTCCAGGTTAACAGACCTCATCAATAAAAATGAAAAGATAAAAACAATCAGCTACCAGGATAAAACTTATCAGGACCTGACAGATCTTAAATGGGTTTTCTTTTTACTAATTTTACTTTTAAGTATCGAATGGTTTTTAAGAAAAAGAAATGGAGTTATTTGATTTCAACTGGGAAGACATTATTAACATCTGCGGCACCATATCCTTTGCTGTTTCTGGTGCTTTCGCGGCTATGCAAAAGCGACTGGATGCCTTTGGAGTCTTAATTGTTGCTTTTGTAACCGCCATCGGCGGTGGTACCTTAAGAGATCTGATTATTGGAGACACTCCTGTTTTCTGGATGAAGAATGCCAATTACAGTCTGCTCATCTTATTAAGCACCATTATGACCATGATTTTCTGGAAGAAGCTTAAAACATTTAAGATCCCGTTATTTTTATTCGACTCCCTGGGGCTGGGATTTTTTACCGTAATGGGAATGGAGAAAGGACTGGCTTTTAACTTTGGGCCAGGCATGTGCATTGCGTTGGGCACCATTACCGGCTGTTTTGGAGGAGTTTCCAGAGACATTTTATTGAATAATATTCCGCTTATTTTCAGAAAAGAAATTTATGCTACTGCTTGTATCTTAGGAGGAATAGTTTTCTTTACCCTGCCCTTGTTAGGATTAAGTTCCTTTTTTGTTAGAATTATATCGATTTGCGTAATATTTATGGTGAGGATAATAGCGGTAAAATACAAACTGGTATTGCCTAAATTATATTAGAAAATACTTTTTTTCTTTGCTTTTTCTTCTACAATCACAAACACATCCTCATTGTCGCGTTTCATCAGGTAACGTTCGCGGGCAAATTTTTCGAGTTTTGCCTTGTCGGTAGTAAGATCATTCAAATCTTTTTCTACTGCTGCAATCTCCTTATTGTAAAACTCCTTTTCCTCCTCCAGCTTTTTCACCTGGGTTCTGTAATCGTATTGAGAGACTACATCGTTCCTGTCAAAAAACAACATCCATATCACAAAGGCCAGTGATGCGATAAAATATTTGTTTTTTAAAAGGTTCAGTAAACGATTCATTTTACAACGAAGATTTATACAAAGATGAATAAATTAAACAGTACTATAAAAATAATTATCCACTTGTTAACAGGTAAAAATTTGCATTTCCAAATAATATTCCATTCTGAAGCAAAGGTTCCGTACTTTTGTAATAATGAATTCGTTCGAGAAATTAAAATTAACCAAGCAATTATTAATTGCAGTTGCAGATGCCGGCTTTGTGCAACCTACAGAATTGCAATCTAAAATATTTAACAGGATTAATGGCGGGCAGGATGTGATTGCGATTGCACCCGATGGAGCAGGAAAGTCTACTGCATTAATCCTTGCAGTACTCAATAAGCTTAAATTTATTGAAGAAATTGCACCACGGGTATTGATACTGGTTCCTGAAAAAGAAAACGGAGAAATTTTAATCGACAAGTTTCATACCCTAAACAGGAACAGGAATTTAAGAATATACGGTCTTTTTGCAGGAGAAACAAGCCTGGATACACAAGTACTGGAAGTAACAGATGGCGTAGATATTATTGTAGCGACACCAGACAGGGCCAGAGCATTATATTTAAAACTCGGCCTTAATCTTAATAAAATACAGTTATTTATTGTTGACGATGCTGACCAGATCCTGAAAAAAGGATTACAGCTCCCGGTAGTAGAACTGGCAAGAGGTATTGTTAAAACGCAAAACCTGGTATTCACTTCTGTTTATCACCAAAAGGTGGAGAAAATGGTAGAAACCTTTATCCATATCCCGAATATTATAGAGGTAGAAGATTTGGGTGAAGCTAGCTTCCAAACAGTAGAACAGCTATTGTATCAGGTTCCAAATTTTAGAACAAAGCTGAATCTGTTGCTGCTTTTATTGGCCGACAAGGAGGTTTTCGAAAAGGTTATTGTGTTTGTGAACTCCCGTTTCACGGCAGAAACAGTTTACAAAAATATAGATCAGGAACAGGAGGCAGAAGCGGCCGTATTCCAGGCCCGAGGAATGGTAGATCATAGCTTCGACACAGCCACCGATTTTAACCTAAGTCCAAAAAGCAGGATCCTGATTGTGGCCAATGAAGATCAGCCGCAAATAGACCTGACTGCTTTTCCATACTTCATTCATTTTGATATTCCGGAGGAAGAGCATATCTATAGCCAGAGAGTTTTATTAAAGAGCGAAGCTCAAAATGACCAGCTGGCAATTACCTTATGTACAGATCTTGAACTTTCTGAAGTAAGGAAACTTGAACAGAAACAAGGTAAACGTATGCAGGCTATGGATCTTCCGGAAGAGCTGTACATCGAGAAAGATGGACCAAAGAAAAAAGCAACAGTTAAGGAAGAAGAAGATCCAACCCAGGGCGGTGCTTTTCACGAGAAAAAAGCCAAAAATTTAAAAACTCATAATTACAGTGTGAGAGAAAAGGTGAACCTTTCGGGAAAAATTAGTAAAAAAAGAATAAACTAAAAATATTCCGTCTTTAAAAGGGCATTTGTTAGTGACTACCAGGACGGAATAAATTTCACCTGAATTACGATTCCTTTAATTTTATACTTTTTTTTTAAAATATTTTGCAACATTCACAATAAAAGCTATATTAGATTATTAAACTATCCAACTATAGCCTAAAAACCTTCCCTAAACCAGTGAAGGTTTTTTTATTTTATCAGCTTTTTTAAAATTAATATTAACATTTTGTTAAGTAATCTAAATGTTACTTACCATAATAGCAACAATCCTTATATTTGTCCCGGTTTATAATTGGTTAGTTTAAGTTCCATTCTCCCCGTTTGGAGCTTAAACTCTTTGTTTTTTAAGACTTTTCCCAATTACATTCATAAAAAAAAGTTTACTAATGGCAATTTATAACATTACTAGCCCTGTAGCCAGTCATGGATCTCCTCTATAAATGATAACTCCTCACTTGTAACATAATACGTATGATAGTTTTCATTTCGAATTCGATTCAACTCTACCATCCACTTGGTCTTACTTTCCTTACCTCCTGAAATTTTTTCCTCCCCCGGCTTTGTAAAACTTGTTTCAAATAATTTTTGCCAGCTTTTAAGGATTATTTCACGGTAGTCTATTAAATGAAGTTGATCCCAAGGTTCTTTTTCATCATCCTCATTTTCAATATCTCGATTTTTTTTTGCTGCAAGTAAAGTTGCTTCGGAGTAGATTTTCTCTGGAACACCTTTTTTAAACCAGCTTTTCCCAAACTCTTCCTCAAGTTTTTCTCTAACTCTAATCTTTAAAAAGGTATTTTCTATCTCCCTAATAAGTTTAAACGCTTTTTCATTATTTTCCTTTTCTTCCTTTTTTAAATATTCATCAAGACCTTCATAATGTATTTCGGGATGATTTTCTCGCATGGCAACCTGCAGCGTCCTCCAATACTTAGCATCACCTGGTGTACCATAAGCAGTTTTTAATTCAGCTGTTTTGATATCATTAAGATCTTTGTAAAAATGAACTATCGTGTCTAAATATGTTTTAATTTCTTCAAATACAGCTTTGACGTTTGTGACTGATTTGACCCTTTCTGTCCTAAGTAGATGGTTAATCAAGTCATTAAGCAATAACGTAACACCATAAAACCCCTTATTAATTACAATAATGTTCCCATCTTGCTCCCACATATCTTCAAGACTTTCTTTTAAATAGCCAAAAGCCTTGAAAAGAAAATCTGATATATTATTGTAAGCTTTGTCTAAATCTCCAGTATAAAATGTGCCTAATTTTTCGATCTCATGTTTTTTTACTTTCCCTAGAAAGTCCGCTCTATTTAAAGCAAGATTAATATGCTCAGTAGTTATTGCTCTTTTATCCTCACCGATAGAAATTTTCCCAAAAAAGGGAGACTTTCTATTTTCACCTAGATTTATTGCTATTTTGGATTTTAAAGCTCTGATTTGGTCAATATAACTATTAGAATCCCACAACAAATCTGCATCAAGGGTATTCCTGAGATCCTTTGGAACAGCTTTCTGATTTTCATTAATCTGCATGAACAACTTTACCTGTTCAGATCTATCCAAATTAACAAGTGCAACGACAGGAATAGTATTGCTAGATTTATATTGTGAATTTGAATAACCATACAGCCTATGTTGCCCATCGATTATATAAGCCGATCTATATTTTTTAGGTAAATGAAGCACTCCAACCCTCGATATAGCGTCAGGAACCTGATTATTACTCTGATCAAAAACGAGCTTCTTATTCTTGACAGAAACAATATTTATGATAATTGAGTTAGGAAAATAACCTTTATCCTCATCAATAAATGTATGGATTTCTTTTAACCTCGTTTTTTTTATCAACCTTTGATAAGTAGGCATCATGTTCTCATTTGCCTTATTTCTATGAAGTACAAAACCAATTTTTAATAGTTTTTCTGGTTCAATCGAAAAGGAATAATATGTATGGCCGCCCATTTTGCCTTCAATAGCAGGTATCCTATTCTCTAAATCAGGAATTTCTTGCCCTGCAAAAAGACTTCCAAGCAACTGATATCTTGCAGCAACTCCGATTTGCGAATGTAAAAGATAATAATAATCAACTATTTCTTCTGAAAAATGAATGCCATCGATACTTTCTAACCTTAGCTGATCATTGTCGGAAAGACCTAGTCTACTAGTTGCCAAAATATATTTGAATTTTGGTTTTGTAGTTGGAAATAAAGCAGAAATAGTGTTGATGATCCCAGCCTTTTTACTTTTCATGGCTTCTAATTCCTGCTTAAAGTCTCCTATTTTGTCTTTTAAAGTTGATTTACATTCTATAATCAAGACTGTCTCGTCGTCTTTTGCGAATACATCAATTTGATGGGTCAAACTAAGGTCTTTTTTGTCGTACGGAATATGAAAATGACGATCTTTATTAAGAAGCTTGAAACCTAGAAGTGCGAAAAGAGTCCAAACCTTATCTTCAAATGCAATATCTAGTGGTTTTTTTTTAAATAATCTACTTTTGGTCTTAAGCTCAGCCTTTAGCTCCCATCCTGCCAATAATTTTTCCTTTAAAGCTGCAGAACCATTTATAAAACTCTCAAAATAAGAATCTGCCTTTCTAACTCGCAATTCTCTTGTAACATCAGTATCTGTAACTAGTTTTCCGATAAGTTTGATTTTAAGTTCTTCGGTCATAATTCTGCATTGGTAAAAACGAACTCGCTAGTCTGACCTCTTTCTGAATTTATACCTCCAATAAGGCTAGCCCTTTTAAATTCGAACTGCTTATCCCCTTTATCAAAGATGGCCTCTATTGTTTTGTGAGCCGCATTTGTTAAGATATAGTAGGCACCTTTAATTTTTAGTTCGTCAATTAATTTACTTAATCGCATTTGATCTTCGAGGGAAAATATCTTCTCATTGTATTTAATAAATCCGTTTAAATTATGGGAGACTGTATAGGGTGGATCAAGAAAAACTAAATCACCCTGTTTAACATTTTCTAATACATTATAAAAATCGCCTTGCTTAAGAGTTGTATTTTGCAATGCCTTTTGGGCTGACACTAGATTTTCTTTGTCTAAAAAATTCTTTGTTCTGAAACCAAATGGCACATTGTAAACACCTTTTAAATTCACCCTGTATATACCGTTAAATGATGTTTGATTCAAATAGATGAATCTAGCAGCCCGATCAAATTGAGTTTCAAAAGCTCTAGATCGTATGGCATAATAGTCATCTTCAGTATTTTTAAACGTTTCTAATTTCTGTATGACTTCCATTGCATTTTCTTTTATTGCTTGGTAAGTTTCTATAAGGTCACCATTTAAATCAGACAAATATGAGTGCCCATTTGGCTGCAAATAAAAATAAGTTGCTGCTCCTCCAAGAAAGGCTTCATGATAATTGTTGAATTCTTGCTTCTTAATATTTTTCAAATGCTTGATAAGCCAAGTTTTCCCGCCTGCCCAACGCAAAAATGGCTTAATATATTTGTCGGAAGGTTGATCTATTAACTCCATTTAATGTTTTAATTATAGACTAAAATTTCTAAAAATCAGCTAGCGATTTCTGATTGTAGTTATATATATTATACTTTAACCGTAAATCGCAAATATAAATTATAATGTTAAAGTATTAATTTTTTAACTTAACAAAGACTACATTGAGTAATTTTCAGCTAGTGCGAGCTTGCAACTCGTTTCTTATTATCTTATAACCATTTTATATTCTTATATGAAAACACTTTCCTTTTCAATCGCCCGCTGATGCGAGCTTGTGGCTCGTACATCACCCCACCACAACCACCACACTCCCCACCACCATATCATGCATCGCCTTCCTTTTACTATCCCCTTGCACCGTCAACAAAGAAATCCAGCCCAAAAAGGCTTTAATTAAAAAGCGAACAAAAGCTCTAAAGAAATGGATATTTTTAGTGGGATTCTGTTCGTCCCTTACTCGTAAACCAAAAAGTCGGTGCCCTATGGTAGCACCCGTAAAGCTGGTCAATAAAGGGTCGTATAAGAGAAAGATGAAAACGATAGCGATGATGCGGGCCTCATCTGCCACCTTTTCAAATTGGCCAAACAAGGCGCTAAAGAACATCATGAACACAATCATCACCAGGGTATCGGTAAAAAGGGCTTTCAGCCTTCTGGCTACACCAGGGTATTCGGTAATTATCGTTAATGGTTTTGGTGTTAGCTGTTGCATGTATTTAGGTTTAGGTTCAATATGATTCAAATGAAACTTACAATCTTGTTTTAAGCAATCCCAACTATCTATTCTCCAGACTAAACGTAATAGGCATACTGACACACTGGTTGATAGTCTGCCTGTCTAATATGGGAGGATTAGCAAATTTTATTTTTAGCAAAAGCCCTCCCCGTTTCTTTATCTAATGCCAGATGTAATTTATTTCATTTTTACCTACCATGCAAATTATTTTAATTAAAATTTATAAAAATACCCATTACGGGGTATCTTAGCGGTAAATCGGGAGTATATTCTACAAACATTTCTCTTTGTAGTAAAAGTAGTTGTATATATGGTTGGGTTTATACGGGAAACCGGAAATCAATGACATAGATTTAAAATTGTTCAACTAAACCGCCTGTTCATGTTTCATGAACAACAAATAGGTGTGTGTAAATAAACTGTGTCATTGGTGGTCAGCCCGCCCCCTGCCCTCCAAGGCTACGGAGCAGTGCCATTCAACTCAAATCCAGCCTCATTTTCCAGGAAACCTGTATAACAGCAGCCAACCGTTTAACCCTACCTCAACCCTACCTTAACAGGGTCTTAACAGGGTCTTCACCGAAGCTATACCCTATAATGCTTATAAAAGTAACCCAAAGCAGCTGTTTTCCGGCTATTTTATTTCAATAAACGAATGCAAATCCCGGTCGATTTAAAATACACTAAGCCCTCCCTGCACCCACCTTTTTCTCAACCCCGAATTCTCCCAAATTCATTCCACCCTGCTTCGTGAGTAAAGTTGTTTTCAAATGGCTGGAATGAACTGATTTCCCGTACGTTAATACCTGACCAAGTTACAAAATACCCGGATAAGTACAATAGCAAATTCCTGAACGAACAACTTCTAAACAAGATTTGGTTACCAGAGTCGCTTTTCAAATATTAAAATTTGATATTCCGAGCTTAAGCGATTGGCACATTCGACAAAAGGATGGAACAGGATGCGTAAATAAAAGATAATTTTTACTTTGCCCGTAGACCACAATCCTTTGATTGATAAGTTGATCGATTAAAATCATCAACTAGTGATCTGGTTTTCACTGATAAACCTGATGCAGATTTAACCAGGGTACGGTTATCGTGAAATTCGATAGAAAAGAACCAATTTAAAACCAAATATGAATAAAAATTTATCCTTTCGGGGTGGGCATTTTGGTCCATTTCGATCTATTTTCCTTTTGATGGCATTTATGATTCCACTTAGTGGACTATATGCTCAAACCTGGAATATTCTTGGAGATGAGGAAAAGATTTCCTCCCTCGCCGCATCTTACACTTCCATAACCACGTTGGAAGGTATTCCTTATGTAGTTTATAAGGAAGGAACAGCTGGTGCCAAAGTTAAAAAACGAAACACCCTTAGCGGTTTATGGGAACAGATCGGCGATAATATTGGTACCAACATCAGCTATTGCAGAATTTATCTTGACAGGAGCGACAACCTCTATGTAGCCTATATAGATGTTGCAAACGGCAGTAAATTAGCGGTAGAAAAATACCTGGCAGAGAGCAATACCTGGGAGCCTTTAGAATCAGAGACTGCTAACCTATATGTGTCTTCGGGTTCAGTAAACGGAATGAGCAGCGTGAGCCAATACAGTTCAACCCCACGCTTTTCCATGGCTTTTGATTCTAATAACACACCCTTTATCGCTTTCAGCGATCAGGGGAGCACTCAGATAGCTTATGTAAAAAAATTCGATGGCACTTCATGGATCACGGTAAATGGCGGCCCGGTAGATGCATCTTTAATTGCTGCAGCGCCTAGCCTGGTGATAGACGAAGTTGATATCCCTTGGCTGGCTTGCATAGGTTTAAGTGCAACAAATTCAAGCACAGGTACGATGAAACTTTATAATGGTGCGGGTGGGATCTGGACACCGGCTGCAAGCAGCACTGTTACTGCCGGTATACGGCATACCGGTCTTGGCCTAAATTGGGCAGGAAATTTAGTTATTGTCTATTTTGATACTGGTAATACTAACAGAGCAAGAGTAATCACCTACGATAAAACTGCACAAACCTGGGGAACGGTTACTACACTAGGCACCCGCGATTCCCCTAATCTCAGTTTAGTAAGAGATGTCTCTGGTAATTTATATTGCTCTTTTATCGATTTTACTGCCTCAACAGCAACTCTTACCGCCAGGGCATTTAAACAAACTGCGGGGACCAATACCTGGACAGAACTCAAAGACCCGTCACTAACCAGAGGGATTGACGAGCCTGTGGGAAACTTAACTATTGCAGTAGGAAACGACCTGGATAAGCCCATGGTGGTTTATACTAAAACCAACACTAATAGTGTGGTTACTCCTATAGTGCGTCAATATTTACCGCCACCTCCACCAGCGGTACTCACTACTTCTGAACCATCTTCAATTACTTTTGGAGCTGCCACCGCCGGGGGCAATATCACTTCAGATGGAGGATCAGCAATTACTGAAAGAGGGGTAGTGTACAGTACCAGTCCTAACCCTACCCTTACTAATAATAAAGTAGTGGATGCTACAGGTGGTACCGGCGTTTTCTCGGTATCCTTAACAGGTTTGGCTCCCGCAACTTATTATTATGTGAGAGCGTATGCAATTAATGGCGGTGGCGTACCAACTTATGGAAATGCCGTCCATATTTTTGCTCCACCAATAGCAGATGCGGTAGTGACTACCCCCCGGCAAATGGAATTGCTGGATCGCGGCCTGGTAGCTTTTCGAAAGTCGGCCAGTCAGGTATTTATTAGCTGGCGCCTATTGGGCACCGAACCGGCTGATATTACTTTTAATTTATACCGGGACAATGTTAAGCTCAACTCGTCCCCTATTATTCTTTCTACTAATTTCTTAGACAATATCACCACGAATGGAACCTATACCGTTCGGCCGGTGATCAATGATATAGAAGGTACACCTTCTGCTCCTGTATCAGTTTGGGCCAAAAATCAATTGTTTATTCCATTGCAAATTCCCGCAGGCGGGACAACGCCAGATAGCCAGCCTTATACCTACTCAGCAAATGATGCCAGTGTGGGAGATGTGGATGGCGACGGGGAGTACGAGGTGATTTTAAAATGGGATCCCTCGCGGGTGAACGATAATGCCGGAGGTTATAGCGGTAATCAACTGTTCGATTGTTATAAAATGAATGGCACACGTTTGTGGCGGATAGACCTGGGAATAAATGTCAATGCCGGTCCGCATTACAACCCTTTTATGGTATATGATTTTGATGGTGACGGGAAAGCGGAGATGATTCTGAAAACTGCTGATGGCACCAAAGATGGTCTGGGCAATGTGATTGGAGACGGGCTGATTGATCATCGAAACAGTAGCGGTTGGGTGCAGCAGGGACCAGAATACCTCACGGTATTTAACGGACTAACCGGTGCTGCTATGGCGACTGTGAACTACCAACCAACCCGGGGAAATGTAGCTGATTGGGGAGACAATTATGGAAACAGGCAAGACCGATTTGTATCTGCTGTTGCTTACCTGGATGGTGCCCGACCGAGTTTAGTAGTGGGTCGTGGCTACTACAATAAGCTGATGCGGGCTGCTTACGACTGGCGTGACGGTAACCTGACCCTTCGCTGGATATTCGACAGCAAAGATGCAACTAACCCTTCTCTGGACGCTTTTTCTGGGATGGGCAACCACCAAATGACCATAGGGGATATTGACGGAGATGGTAAAGATGAGATCATTAATGGATCGAGTGCCATAAATGACGACGGGAAAGGTTTGTGGACCACCGGAAAAGGACATGGGGATGCTTTGCATATGACGGATATGGACCCTTCCAGGCCGGGACAGGAAATCTGGATAAGCTTGGAGTCGCCCACCCAATATACCCCTTTTGGCTTACGCCAGTATGATGCAAAAACCGGCGCTACCAATTGGGGGGTGGCAACAACAGGAGATGTGGGAAGGGCCATGGCTGCTGATATTGACCCAAATCATAGCGGATACGAAATGTGGGGCTCTGCCGGTAACCTTTATGATGTAAAAGGAAACCAGATCAGTACCAATAAACCAACTTATAATTTTGGTATTTGGTGGGATGGGGATTTAGGTCGTGAATTGTTAGACGGAACCAAAATAGATAAATGGAATTATAACACTAACACTTTAGGCCGTTTATATACTGTTTATAATTTTGCCCCAATCAGTTCTAATAACAGCACTAAAAGTAATCCTTGTCTGCAGGCCGACCTGTTCGGAGACTGGAGGGAAGAAATCATTTACCGCTATGCAGACAATTCGGGACTAGTGATTTTCACTACAGACCTGGTAACCGACAAACGTATCCCTACCCTCATGCATGATCTGCAATACCGCACTGCCATTGCCTGGCAGAATTCCGGCTACAACCAGCCTCCATATCCAAGCTTTTACCTGGGCTATGATATGGTTGCTCCTCCGCCGGCAAATATTTACCTGGCTACGGGTAATCCGCTTCCGGTAGAACTGTTGGATTTTAAAGCAAGGGCGGCAGGCAGCCAGGTGAATTTATCATGGGCAACGGCATCAGAAAAAGACGCCCTGTCTTTCGTGGTAGAACATTCGGTAAACGGACAGCATTTCAGTGATATTCTAAAGAAAAATGCAGCCGGAAACAGTAACCATCGTATCGATTATCATGCTGTAGATTTTACACCTGCAGAAGGAAACAATTACTATCGGCTTCGCCAAATAGATAGAGATGGTAAAAGTGTAACAAGCCAGGTTCAGGTGGCAACTATTTTTGGGGTCGCCGGAGGTTTAACAATAAGTCCTAACCCGGTGAAGCAACAGATTAAGTTAGAACTTTCTGAAAGCAAGGGTTTGGTTAACCTTATTTTATATCGCACTGATGGAAAGATTTTGCTAACGAAAGAAGGAGCGCTGGGTACGATAAACGATGCGCTAAATGAGATTATCCCTTCCTTATCAGCAGGAGTTTATCTCATCAGTCTTAAAGCAGAAAACCATACCTATACCGAAAAATTCATTAAAGAATAGCTTTATATTTAGTCCTTGCCGGTAAAATACAAGCGCCGGCAAGGACTTTTCCTAAAGAAAATTTATGAAACAGCCAGGCAGGTAAGACGAAACCGCCTTAAAATAGTCAATCCACCGGGCATCCTTTACCGCCACCTTTAACATAACTTAGCAATACATCATATTTTTCCTGTACCGGTTTCAGGGCTTTGCACTGCACTTCTTTGCTCTCTATTTTATCGGGCTGGGGAGTGGATTTACTATAAGAATAGTTAACATATTTCTTTTCGAGGCATTTTACCGCTTTATGGTCTACAATGTACATCCGGTTTTCGGTGATGTTATCTTTGGTGCCACCTGTTTCCGGAGCATTGGAATCGAAACTCCAGGAAAGCTCTTTAGAAAAAACAAAAAATAGCGCACTATCTTTTACAAAATACTGCTCGGTTGCTTCATAATGGTCGTACTCACTATAAACATGCCTAAGCATACGTACTTTTCCTTTCTCTGAAAAAGAGGTTACAGTCCCCTGCTTTTCGCCCTTACAATTGTA
>JAZQRF010000176.1:0-12447 GCA_045629485.1 Pelobium sp.
AAAGTTGAAATTGAATGGGGGTTAGTGGCAATAGCACAAAATATCAGAAAAAGAGCTGCTTAAAAGGCTTCTTTGAAGTTCTTTTTCAATTTATCGCACCATAGAACCTGTTTTAGGAAATAACAACAGGAGATATGAAAAATTGTATCAAAAAAAGAGGATGTCACTTTTGAGACACCCTCAACACATTCAATAAACTAAATTTAATTATACCCAGGGTTTTGTCCAAACTCTTCTGCATTTTGTAAGGCATTCATTTCTTCCTGCCTTATAGGTCTCAGACGATGGTAAGGTTGAACTAATGTTATATCCGGATTTTGTGCTTTTATAAAGTCTACGAAGGGCTGCCCGGCTGTTAACCCAGCCAGATGATTTTCTCCCAGGATCCTTTTTACATCAAACCATCGGATGTGTTCTCCGGCTAATTCACGAGCTCTTTCTTTTAAGATAAACCATGTTGGAGCCGGAATATTAAGAGCCGGATCATCACCAGGGCCAAAAGTAGTTATGTTAGCTTCTGTAATTTGCAGGGCTGCGGTTTGATCCGGAGATTTAATGGCGGCTCTTGTTCTTAAAACATTGATATGAGGTACTGCATTTCCTGGTTGTCCCAACATAATTTCTGCTTCAGCAGCAATTAAATACATTTCTGCCAAGCGCATTACAATTACATCTTTGAAACCTGGTTGTGCATTTGCCGCAGTACGGTTTGGGTCTCTAAATTTTTTAAAGTTCACAAAATTTAAACCATCACGTATTGTACCGTCTGTATTGTAAACGCTATCACGAGGTATAGCTATGTAAGGCTTAGACCTATAGTTTGCAATAGGCTCACGGCTAATGAACAATGCAGTATCTATACCTGCTCTTATTTGTTGTCCAACGATGCTTGGGTCCTTTTTATGCGTAATTACATTCTCTGCTGTCCATGTGAAATTTGCATTGGCTATCCAAACTTCCTGGAATGAGACGTTGTATCTGCTATCTATGGTTCTGTTAAAATAATTGAGAAAATCCAATGTTGGCATTAAGCGACGGCTATTTTCATAACCATATTCAAGAGATTGTACCAGGCCAGGTTTACCGTTATATGGGGCCTGGAAAACTTGATAAAGCCTGTTTCCATTTGAATCGTAATTAATAGCTGCATTTGTGGAGTTGCTAACTACATAAAGCGCTTCTTTATTTCTTTTGTTATTCGCTGGGTTCCACATATCTGCATAGCTTGCCCATAGGTCGACCTCAAGGGTTGCTTTATTGTCTATCACATATGTTGCAGCATCTCTGGCTCTCGTGAACCACGCTCTAGCCTCATTACTACCCGGCGCTTCATAATAAGCTCTTGATAATAAAGCTCTCGCTAAAAAACCATAAGCAGATTTTTTACTTGCTCTGCTATATTCATTTGCCCAAGCGCTTTGTAAAGGAAGGTTTGCCGCGGCAAATTCCAGATCAGAAATAATTAAATCATAAAATGCAGAAACTGGGCTTCGTGTGGCCGTTACCAGAGGTGTTTTTGTCTCCTCTGTTCTTAACATTACACCTCCAAAACTCTCTACAATATGCCAATAATAAAAAGCTCTTAAAAACCTAAGTTCCCCTTCACGGCGATTTTTTTCCTGTTGGTTGGTAAAACCTGCATCGTTAATCCTGTTTATTCCGGCATTGCAGAGGTTAATCGCTTTCCAGAAATCACGCCATCCAGCTCTCACTGGGTTTCCTTCCAAAGGTGTTAAACCGGAATACTGAGTCAATTGCCTGGCATAGCCACCTTTTCTTTCATTATACCAAAGATCCGTTCCTGATTCTGACATAAAAATCCCATCTTCCTTACCATACCAAGCCCTTTGTTCCGAATAAGCTGCATTCACATTGGTAACAAATCCTTCCGGAGTAGACCATACCGCATCAGCTGTTGCCCCGGATGGGTTATATTCATCAAGTTTTTGACAGGAGAATACACCAGTTAATAATATAGAGGCTACTATATAATTTCTTAAACTAATTTTCTTTTTCATTTTACCTGATTTAAAATCCAACATTTAATCCAAAAACAAAAGATCTACTTAATGGATTACTTTCCTGTCCGCCGCGTTCTGGGTCATAATCTTTAATGAGATGACTCTTTGTAACTACTAATAGGTTGTTTGCTGTAGCATATACTCTTATCCTATCATAAAAAGAATTCCCAGACTTACTTTTTGGAATGGTATAACCAAGGCTTACATTTTTAATTTTAAAGAATGAACCATCAACAAAATTTAAGGTCTGATAACCAATATAGTTACTGAGCTGCGCCTGTCTGCGTGGTCTTGGGAAATCATTGGTTGGGTTTTCGGGAGTCCAGTAATCAATAATCTCAGGACCATTACCTGTTCCTGAAGGATTGTATCTTCCTAAAAATTCAGCATCAATCATTTGACCATACCTGGCGATTAGGAATACACTTAAATCAAAACCTTTATAGGAGAAGTTGTTCTGTAAACCACCATACCAGTCTGGCACTGTAGAGCCGATATATGCTAAATCAGCAGCGTCAAATTTAAAATCTCCGTTAAGATCTCTCAATTTAATATCTCCTGGTTGCAAATTATACAGGGCAGCCTCTTCTGCCTCGTTCGACTGCCATATCCCTAGTTTTTCAAAAGTATAAAAAGAGGTAATTGGATAGCCTAAAAGTAACGAATTCCTTTCCGGAGCACTATTTGCAATTATATTTCTGCCATCAATAAGTTGGGAGACCTTCTCACGGTTTCTGGTAAAAGTTAAGGTCGAAGACCATTTAAAATCTCCTTTTACGATATTCTGAGAATTTAGTGTAATTTCAAGTGCCTTATTCTTAGTTTCTCCAATGTTTTCATAAACGTCTTCTACACCTGTTGAAAAAGCAAGAGATCTCGGTAACAAAACATCCGTGGTAGTTGCATCGTACCAGTCTATAGTTGCATTTATCCTATTGTCTAAAACACCAAACTCTAAACCAATATCAAAAGCTGTGGTTCTTTCCCAGCCTAGGTTTGCATTTCCTATTCTGCCACCAAATCTGAAATAATTCGCAGGCACATCACCAAAACTCATATTAGAACCAGGCACTAATAAACTTTGTGTCGAGTAGGGGCGAAGATTCGTATTTCCACTAGCGCCATAGCTAGCTCTTAATTTTAGATTACTGATTTGCTTGATATCTTTAATAAATGATTCCTCAAAAAGATTCCATGCAATTGCAGCTGAAGGGAAAAAGTCTACACGTTTATCAGGAGAAAGTCTGGATGATGCATCTCTTCTTCCGGATAATGTTAAAAGATATTTTCCTTTATAACTATAATTTCCTCTAAAAGCATAGGCCATATTATTGTATCTTTCGAATGAAGAACCGATAGATCTTGTTACTGCTGTACTCGTAGAGTTTAAATCATAATACAGCTGAGAGGCTAAAATTTGCCCTTGACCAGAAGCAAATAGAGATTCCCCGTCTCTTTGTATGTAACTGGTAATTCCGGTTAAAGTAATATTGTGATCTCCTATTACTTTATTGTAATTCAAAATATTATCCCAGTTAATATATTGCGTATTAGATGTGGATTGTGATGCCACGGAGACACGTGTATTGTTTTGAGCTAAAGAGGTCATATCGTTAAAAATACCCGACCTGCCAAAACCTAGATTCGTACCTATTCTTGACGTAAATGTTAATCCTTTTAAGGGAGTTAATTCTGCGTAAGCATTTGCCACAATATTGGTATTTAAACTATTGTCTCTGGCTACTAAATCATTTCTTTCGTCTGCTAAGGGGCTAATAGTAGTTCTATCTTCTTCCAAAGGAAATTGTCTAATCACTCCATCTTCATCATATACGGTACCGAAGGGACTAATTTGGGTAGCTTGCCCTAAAGGATTTCTTCTGTTGTTTGTTCTTGAATATACAACTTGTGTATTGGCTCCGACTTTTGCCCATGTGGCTAGTTTTTGATCAATATTTAAACGTAGATTATACCTGTTAAAATCATTGCCTCTTAACATCCCCTCCTCTTTAAAATATCCGGCAGAACCAAATATTGTTGTTTTATCTGAACCGGCATTTACCGAAATGTTATGGCTTTGTTGGGATCCATCCTGCACAACAAGGTCTAGCCAATCCACAAATTGACCTGCCTGAATAGCAGCTAATTCTCCAGGGGCATCAAAAATCGCAGCATCATCTGTAATTCCAACGGTTCTTGCAGCTTCTCTTCTCAATCTTAAATAATCTTCTCCGGTTCTAGCTTTAGGGAAATCAAAGCTATTTACACCGTAAAAGGCGTCATAATTTATCCTTACCCTTCCTGCAGCGCCCTTTTTAGTGGTTACTATAACTACGCCATTAGCGCCTTGTGCGCCATAAATGGCGGTTGAAGAAGCATCTTTCAAAATCTCAATAGACTCTATGTCGTTAGGATTTACCGCATCTATCCCCTCAACCTGAAATCCATCCAGGATAAAAAGAGGCCTATTAGATTCAAAAGTAGTTGGCCTATTAGGATTTGATACATTGGTTCTTTCTCCCGGAGATTTATTTCCTCTTAAGGTAATATTCGCTCCAGCACCTGCGTTTCCAGAGCTTCTTGTAATATCCACACCGGTTGCCCTGCCTTGTAATGCTTCTATAGCATTATGGGTAGGAGTTCTCATAATATCTTCTGCCTTTACCGTTGCTACAGAACCGGTTAGATCTCTTCTTTTTACAGTTCCAAAACCTATTACCACGACTTCATCCAATTCAGATGCATTTGCTGTCATTCTAACAGATATGTTAGTTTGAGAGGCGCTTACATTTATTTCCTGTTGCCCAAAGCCTAAATAAGTTACAACCAAAACCACAGGCTGCAGACCAGGAATATTTAGGCTAAATCTTCCATTCACATCTGTTAAAGTCCCGCTGGTTGTGCCCTTGATAGTGACATTCGCTCCAGGTAAAGGCTCACCGGCTTCATCTGTGACTGTACCTGTCACCGTAAAATCCATGGCGGCTAAAGTTGATGATTTTATCACCACCATTTCATCAATCAGCTCAAAAGATAAAGGCTGGTCTTTTAAAACTTGGTGCATGACTGAAGTAATATCCGAATTCTGGGCTGTAACATTTACCTTTCTGGAAAGGTTTACCTGGTCTTGCCGATAAAAGATGCTGTACTTACTTTGTTTTTCTATTTTTTTGAACATCTCCTTAACGGTAACATTGTTCTCGTTGAGGTTAAATGTGTTTTGTGAAAAACCGGCTGCATGTATCTGCATCAATCCGGCGAATAACAAAATGATAGTCAGCTTCATAGTCATGAGCAGTTTACGCCAATGAGATTTGACGATTAGAACTTTTCTATTAAAAAAAATCATAATTTTGGTTTATTAGTTAATACTGATGCTTCCCAAGCGTTAGGGTATTAGCTACTCTTTTAAGACCGTGGGTGTTGCAAGCGCCTGCGGTTAATTTCTTCCGTTTCTTTCTTTCTTTCTCTTTTTATTTCATGTTCAATGTTTTTTAGTTTGTTTTAACCATAATATTTCTCCCCTTTGCGTTGTAGCTTATGGGTGTTGTTTGCCTGATAATATTTAAAATTTTAAAAACATCTTCTGGTTGTTTAAATGTTCCGGTATAATGAAAGTTTGAGAGCGTCGAATCTTCCAGTATAATATTGACATTAAATTTTCTGTTGAGGATTCTAGAGACATCATCAAAGTTCGTATCATTAAAAGCTATAACATTATTTATCCAGCCACTATGTTCTTCCTGGTTTTCTTTATTTAGCGCAGTAATTTGTACTTGTTTTATATCGTTAACAGGTTGAACAGTATTACCAGATGATTTTGTGTTTTTTTTGTTTTGGTCTATTCGTAGCAGTTGATTGGCAGAAACCAAAACTTTACTATCCTCACTTTCCTGCCCTAACATCTTTCCTTCAATGCTTATTTCGCCTTCTAGAACAGAAGTTTCAAATGCCTGGTCTTCTTTATAAGCTCTTACATTAAATATAGTTCCTATGTCTCGTATGGTAAATCCGGAAGCATTTATAATAAAAGGAATATTATTCTCGCTCTTCGCTATATCAAAACGGGCCTCCCCATCCAAAATCACATTCCGTTTTTCTAAGCCAAAATTGGTATTGTATTTAAAGGTACTTCCTGCATTTATATACACAAGCGTACCATCGGGTAAGCTGATTTTTTTTGTTTTCCCTTTAGCAACAGTTATTTCATGCCATTCGGATCTTGGAGTACTATATTTGGTAAAATAGAAAAAGCCTGCTACACTAATTAATAAAATTGATGCTGCCAGGGCCAGGGAAAAGCTATATTTATTTTTTCTTTTATCTGCAACTTCTGCTGTAAAACGTAAATAGGCTTTATCCGTATCTATTAGATAATGATGAGCAGCCAATGACTTATGCCAGGCTTCATACAGGATGATAAAGTCTTTTTCATTCTCTTCGTTTTTAGCAATCCATTCTTTAGCCTCTGCAACCTCACGAGAAGATGCTTTGCCAGTTATGTACTGCATAAGCAAGTGTTTGATGTTATTGGTCATCATATGATATTAAAACAATTTGAACGGGGTTTACCCCCAAAAGGAAAAGAAAATTTATAAAAAAAATAATATCAGCACCAGAAAGTGCTGTAACCTGAGACGGAGCTTTTCTAAAGCAATAGTCATCTGGCGCTCGACCGTTTTATTAGAGATCTGGAGCAGATCTGCTATTTCTCTGTTTTTCTTTTGTTCAAAACGACTTAATTTAAAAACCTGACGGCATCTTTCCGGTAAATTATCAATTGCTTCTAAAATATGTGTTTCAAATTCTTTTGCTACTAACTTCTCTTCTTCAAAGCAGGAGGCTTCGTTTAGAAGATTATTTTTGAACAAATAGTTCACATATTCACTTTCCACCTTTTTATGCTTCAAATAATTTAAACAACGGTTTTGTACAGTTTTAAATAGGAAGCCAGAAAATGAGGAGGTAAAGGAGTATTTTTGTTTATTCTCCCATAAGGCGGCAAAAGTTTCTGAAACCAATTCTTCTGCAATATCCATGTCGTTTACGAATTTATTGGCAAAGAATATCAATTTTGAATAATAGAGCTTGAAAAGTTTTTCAAAGCCTATTTCTTCAGAAGGAGATAAATCTTCATCAAGTAGTTTCATAAGCATTAAGTTGACCCTGAAAAGGTTTTAATTAAATGATTTAAAAAACGTTTTTGTTTTTAAAATCATTTTAAATATTGGTACGTCTAAGTTAAAGAGCACCTGTTACAGATTTTTGTAGTATTCTGCCTTTGTAATGTATTATTTTAGCATAAGTACAGGGATGTTAAGTAAGTAGCTGTTGGTAGAGAGACTCTGTGGAAATTTTAAATTCAAAAACTCGATTATTATGACAAAATTTGTGGTTAATCATTCATTGATCTTCATGAAAATTGTAATAGCCGAGAAACCTTCAGTAGCTAGAGAGTTAGCAAAAGTATTTGGGGCAACAAATAAAAAAGGGGGATACATCGAGGGGAAGGGCTATTCTTTTACCTGGGCGTTTGGACATTTATTACAATTGGCACCCCCTCAGGAGTATGGTTTTTATGGTTGGCGAAAAGAGAATTTGCCAATGTTGCCAAACAAGTTTAAGCTATCTATCAGGAAAATAAAAACTAAGGATGGTGTAGTTGAAGATCCGGCAGTAAAAAAACAATTGGATGTAATAAAGCGACTTTTTGATGAGTGCACAGAAATAATTGTCGCAACCGATGCCGGGCGGGAAGGCGAACTAATTTTCAGGTACATTTATTATTACCTTAAATGTAAAAAACCTTTTAAAAGACTTTGGATTTCGTCTCAAACAGATGAAGCCATTAAAAATGGCTTTAGAAATTTGAAAGAGGGAACAGAATACGATACGCTGTTTAATTCGGCGCATTGCCGTTCGCAATCAGATTGGTTGGTGGGAATGAATGCTACGCAGGCGCTCAGTATTTCTGCTGGCAATAAGGCGGTATTGTCTTTGGGAAGGGTGCAAACGCCAACTTTAGCGATGATTTGCAGCCGCTATTTAGAAATTAAAAATTTTATACCAAAGGTATTTTTTCAGGTAGCCATCCAGTTAGAGAAAGAAGGGCAGTTGTTTAAAGCCATTTGCACTAAAAACTTCGATACGCAGGAGGAAGCACAGGCTGTTCTGGATAAAGTTTTGGATGTAGCGTCGGGCACTCCGCTTGGCGGACATATTAAATCTGTAGAAGGAAAAGCCAAAAAAGAACCTCCACCCTTACTGCATGATTTAAGCTCTCTGCAGCAGGAAGCCAATAAAAAGAAAGGCTATACAGCCGATCAAACGTTAAGTATTTTACAAGGTTTGTACGAAAGTAAATTGGTCACCTATCCGCGTACCGGCAGTCGTTATATAGGAGATGATATTTATGCCACCATTCCGGAACTGATGTCAAAATATAAAAGCCATGCTGTTTTTGGTAAGCAAGCAGAGTTTCTTTCAGAAAATAAACTCAACAAGCGAAGTGTTAACGCTAAAAAAGTAACCGATCACCATGCGGTGTTGCCTACCGGGATAGAGCCGGGATATTTACCTGAAGATAAACAGGCCGTTTACGACATGGTAGTTGGGCGTATGCTGGAAGCTTTTCATCAGGAATGTATAAAAGAAACCACCAAAATAATAATAGAATCGGGGTCCGAGTTTGTTGCCAACGGTACGGTGATTAAAAGTGCTGGCTGGAGAGCAGTATTTAACGATCCGGATGACGAGAAGAAAGACAATAGTGAAAATGCTACTTTACCAATAGTAGCAAAAGGCGAAAACTTACCCATTCCCAAAAAAGCAGTAGTAGAGAAACAAACCAAGCCAAGGCCTTTATATACCGAAGCAACGCTATTGAAAGCGCTGGAAACCTGTGGAAAGGAAATTGAAGACGAAGAGTTACGTTATGCGATGAAGGATAGCGGCTTGGGAACTCCGGCGACACGGGCATCCATAATTGAAACCCTTATTAAAAGAGATTATATCGGCAGAGAAAAGAAAAATTTAGTGCCAAGTGCAAAAGGCTTAGCTATTTACGAAGTAGTTAAGGACAAGAAAATTGCTCATGCAGAACTAACCGGTCAGTGGGAAAAAAGGCTGGAAGAAATAAGAGCGGGAGGCTCCATTGTAGAATTTAAGAATGAAATTGTAGATTATACCAGAAATATAACCCAGGAGCTGCTGGCTGCAGGAAACGGTTTAAACAAAGTATTGGCCGGGAGCTAATGCCAAATGCTTTGAAGAGACAACCATACCTATGGCTTTAAGATTTCTTAATATTCAAAAAATAATGGAAAGAGACCTTTGCTCAAAATTATTTAGGAAATGAGTAAATGATATTTTATAGGGTTAGGGTTGTATGAAATAGAAATATATAAGCTGACAGATTAAAGAAATAATTACGTCTCAAAAATCTTAAAAATATTTATCTTGTTGGATTAATTTTTAGGGTTTTAAATGAACAGAATACTATTTGTTTGTCTTTTCTTATCTATATTTTTAATAGAAAAGACCTCCGCTCAGGAACTAGGGAGTGTAACCGGGATGGTGAAGGATGAAATGAGCGGTGCACCTATAGATTTTGCTGCAGTCAGTATTTATAAGCAGGGGAGCGAGGTGGCGGCTAAAAATTTTATGACGGATATAGAAGGTAATTTCCAATTTACAGACCTTACTCTTGGCGTATATAAAATTAAAATATCATTTATTGGTTATAAGGCTAAGCTGATAGAGGGCATCATCATCAACAAAGATCGCCCTAACGAAAACCTGCAGGATATAAAATTAACACCTTCTGAAAACAATACGCTTCAGGAAGTGGTCGTAACAGAAACTAAGCCCGTAATAGAATTTGGTGCCGATACCATTACCTTTAATGTGAGCCAAAGCATACAGGCTGAAGGCAGTACAGCCAGCGACCTCCTGAAAAGTGTTCCCATGGTTACGGTGGATATTGATGGGAAACCTACCATTGCCGGAAAAGTAAATACGCGGATTTTTATTGATGGCAAACCTTCGGATTTCACTTCCGAAACCATGGCCGATCTCCTAAACATCCTTCCCTCTGATGCCATCCAAAAAATAGAAGTCATCACCAATCCGGAAGTACGTTACTCTGCAGATGGAGACGGAATTATTAATATTGTATTGAAGAAAGGATACCAGATTGGTTTAAATGGAGCGCTTTCTTTAACAGCAGGAACCTTAGGAAATTACAACGCCAGCCTCTACACGGCCTACAGTAATCAAAAATTGTCCCTCACCAATACCTACGGTTATAAAGATGCCCGCATAGTATCTGATGTAGCCACTTTAAGAAGTAATTATAAGCAAGAAGCCATCTCTTCTTATATGAACCAGTACTCAAATGCTTTAACCGAGAATTCGGGTCATAACTTAAGATCGGCCCTAGATTGGGACATTACGCCTAAACAAAATCTTCGCTTTTCGGCAAATTATAACAACAGCCGGAATAGGGGAAATTCTCATCTGGATGATTACCGGTTAAACGCTTCTTCTGTTCAAACAGAATTGAGAATGCAGGATTCTGACAATGGCAATAAGACGGATAACATTACCCTTAACGCCGATTACAGATTTAATATCAGTAAAAAAAACGAAAGCCTTACGGCCGGAATAGTTTGGTTTAACAACTCTTCTGAAAGGGATAGGTTATTATCAAGATTGTATCATCAGCCCAACGGCACCACATCCAATGCATTTGAACAGCAAAGCACCAACGCCATTGATAACAGCCGCTTAGAGTTAAATGTAGATTATAATAAGCCGCTAACTAAATTTGCCACGCTTACTTTAGGAAGCCAGATCACTATTGGAAATAATGGGAACGACCAGTTTGCACAGGGTTATGATTTTGTAACCAGCCAGGACACCATCATTCCATCTTTAACTAACAATTTCGAATTTCAGGAAAATATTTATGCTTTCTATGGTAGCTATCGGTTAAGAACCAAAACAAGGTGGTCTTTCAGAGGCGGTGTCCGCTCGGAACTTACCAATGTCTCTTTTGAGCAGGCCGATCTCTCCGGCAGCAGCCCTAAACCTTACCATAATATCTTTCCAAATGTTTCCATCAATAAGCTTTTTAAGAAAAAGTACAATTTTGGATTGAGCTACAGCATGCGCATTAACAGGCCACGTGAATATGCGCTTAATCCTTTAATTGATAATAGTAACCAATCTAATGTGAGCTTCGGAAATCCAAATTTGAAGCCAGCTTTCACTAACCAGTTTCAATTGAGTTTTGGCACTTATGGTTTAAAATGGTCTTTTACCCCCAGGATAAGTTATGCCACAACAGAACGTATTATAGAAAGATTCAGGATCAGCCCGGATAGCGTAACCTACGATAACCTGGGCAGCAACAAAGCATTAACTTTTGGTTTCTTTGGTAATTATAAACCTTCTAAAGCCATTACCGTTACCGGAGGTTATACCTTAAGCAGGAGAGACTACGAATCCAAATCTACCTTACAACCTGCAAATGTTGGGTTAAGTCATCGGGTAAATCTAAACCTGACCGGGAATTTACCATATAAAATATCCTGCGAAGGGCAGGTAAATTATTCCAGTAATGCCATAGCGCAGGGAAGAACTTCCGGGTCTGTAAACACATCTTTTGGAATTCGTAAAACGGTACTCAATAACAAATTACTTTTAAGAGCCATGGCTTCAGATCCATTTGCACAGCAAAATAATACCGAGTTTATAGAAGCATTTACTGCTGCCGGAGCTTTTTATAACCAGGAGAGAAGCCGTACGGTTAACACCCGAAATTATAGCCTGACTGTTAGCTATAGGTTTACCAATGCCCGTAAAAAAGTAGATAAGAATCTAAAAAAAGTAGAGGAAGAGACTTTATAAATTCTAGAAAATAATAGCAATAGGATATAAAATGGAGTTCAGGCCACGGGAACTAAACTCCATTTATCTTATGATGAATTATTTCTTTGGATTAGCCAGCAACCAATCCGATAATTCTTCTGCCGCTTTATAATTGTCAAAATTAGCATGTGGCTGCTTTTGTACATTTCTTAAATGATCATTGTCTATATATTCATTATAGATCCATGGATCGCCTAAAGCAAATACCCGACCTTTACCATAATTTGCGGTAGCAAAAATGATATCGCCATTATCTTCTACCAAAGCTTTTGCATTTTTAGAAACAGATAGGGTAGATATCCCTTTAATGAATAAACTCTTAGCGGTTTTAAATATTGGGTTGCCCTCGTTTACTTTAATTGTTCCAACAGAAAGATCTCTTTCTACAGCATTTCTTATTTTATCATCGAAATTGATTCCAAAAGTATTCGCTAATTTATTAAAATGGAACAGCTCGCAGTTAACAGAGTCATTTGCCAGTAAGACTAAAGTA
>JAZQRF010000177.1:0-11822 GCA_045629485.1 Pelobium sp.
AAGTACAAGGTACACATTAAGGCAGCGAAGAAACCCAGAAATAACAATATAGGGAGCTTAAAAAGATTGATTTTTTGAAAGAAAGCCACTGCAATCATTCCGGAAATAAAAGAAATAAAAGTTCCAATTAAAGAAGGAATAAATATATCTGCAGGGTTTGCAGCGCCGTTAGCCATTCTTAATGCGATGACCGAAGTAGGGATAAGGGTAATACCAGCGGTATTGAGCACCAAAAACATAATTTGGGCATTGGTAGCTTTGTCTTTCTCAGGATTAAGTTCCTGCAGTTCTTGCATGGCCTTCAGGCCAACAGGTGTGGCAGCGTTATCTAAACCCAGCATATTTGCAGAAAAGTTCATGATAATAGAGCCATTTGCCGGATGATTTTTAGGAACTCCGGGAAACAATTTACTGAAAAAAGGATTTACTCCTCTGGCAAATAAGGTTATCATTCCCGCTTTTTCACCTATTTTCATGATCCCCAACCAAAAAGTCATGATGCCCACAAGGCCTAAAGAAATTTCGGCCCCGGTTTTGGCGCTGTCGAACATCCCGTTCATTACATTGGTAAATATTTGTGTGTCACCTAGAAAGATTAATTTAAAGAAGGCAACAATAAATGCAATGAAAAAGAAAGCTATCCAAACGTA
This sequence comes from Pelobium sp., assembly GCA_045629485.1. GTDB lineage: Bacteria > Bacteroidota > Bacteroidia > Sphingobacteriales > Sphingobacteriaceae > Pseudopedobacter. The sequence continues at coordinate 651 of JAZQRF010000177.1, forward strand.
GTTAAGCGCCATATAAAGTTTTAAAACTTGTTAAAGGTTAAAAAGATTTTATGAATTTGCAAATCAGGAATTGCTAATTACATATAATTGAAAGATTATTCTACAATAGTGATTTGCCCATCTTCTATCATATCTAAGCCTTTAAATTTTTGAAGGAGCCTGGCTGTGGTTATTACATCCTTTTGGCAATAGGTACTTATTCTTTTAAGATCTTTTTCTTTCCAATAAACATCCTTAACCCCACTTCCATCAATGTCGTCTTTTGGTGTGGGAATGTTAAAAATTGCTGCCAATAAATCTAAGCTTGTATAGTTCTTATAATCACCGAATTTCCAGAGTTCCAGGGTATCCAGATGATTGACTTCCCAGGGTTTTTTACCGGAAACATTTAACTGTTTAGGGATTTTTAGGCCATTAATGAGTATTCTACGGCAGATATAAGGAAAATCGAATTCCTTACCGTTATGTGCACAAAGAATAAGATCAGAAGGTTTACTATTTAAAAGCTTAATAAAATTTGAAAGTAATACAGTCTCTTCATCACAGCAAAAAGATTTAACTTTAAAGTGCGAATCTGTTTTAAACATCCCAACTGATATGCAAATTATTTTTCCAAACTCGGCCCAGATTCCTGCCCGGTTATAAAACTCCTCCGCAGTCTCCTCATTCTTTCGTTGCTGCATTGTTTTTTTATCCCATAATGATTTTAATGGGTCAGGCACAGCAGAAAAACCAGGAAATTGTGGAACAGTTTCTATATCGAGCACCAGGATGTTTTGAAGGGTAATTTGGTCCAGCATGGTAGGTGATTCATTTTTAATAGGTTAACCTAATGCTAATATAAAGAAATACAAAATATATGACAAAAAAAAGGAGCTAAGAAACTAGCTCCCTTCTATAAATAATATTTTTTAGTCCTTTCTTCCACCAAAAACAGAGAAGCTCACGTATCTTTTTGGATTGGCTCTGAGGTCTATCATGAGGTTATCCAAATTTTTAGATGCATTATTCAGATTGTTGTATAACTGCTCATCATTTAAAAGCATGCCTACAGAACCTTTTCCTGAGTTAATTTTATTGATAGTTAATTGTAAATCACTTACAGCTTTATCTGCATTTTCTAGCGTTTGTTTAAAATTAGCTTTAGCAAGATCATCAGAAAGCTGGTTAAAGTTAGATAGTATGGAAGTGATTTGCTGGTTATTATTTTTTAGATTAGAAGAAATAGATTCTGCATTAGCTAGAATGTTATCTATACGTCTGGATTGTATAGAAACCATCCCGTCAACAGTCTTAGAAGTAGACTCCAAAGATTTTAAAGTTGCTGCAATACTATTGAAACTGGTTTCCACATTTTTTTGAAAATTAGGGCTAAGAATACTGTTAACAGATTGAAGAATAGAATCCAGTCTTGCTATAACAACCTGGGCTTTTTTCTGAACAGGTTCCATTTGATCCATAATGTTCACTTGCACATTTGCATTTAACGTATCGCCGTTAGCAGCATAAGTTTTGCTGTTTCCCAAATCAAAAACTACAGCTTTGCTTCCTAAAAGATCAGTACTTTCCAGTTTTGCGATAGTACTGGTAGGAATTTCGTATTTAGGATCAATTTTAAATTCTGCAAGAATCTGTCCGTTAGGCTGAAGCGTTAAAGCAGAAACCCTCCCAATCTGAAAACCATTTACTAATACTGGCTTAGATACGGTCAACCCATCTACTTTATCATATACAGCATAGTACTCATTTTCGCTGGTAAACACATCGTTTCCCTTAAGAAAATTATATCCAATTATAAATATTGCTATAGCAAACGCTGCTAGAATGCCGACCTTGGTTTCGTTAGAAATTTTCAAGTTTTTATTATTTTAAATGATAATGAATTAAGACTCAATTTGTTTTTTAAATATAGCAATTGCATTTACAATATTATTCACTATCTCTGCCTGTCCCTCTTCAGAATTCATGTACTTCTCTTCGGTAGGATTACTAATAAATCCTATCTCAGTTAATATTGCAGGCATACCTGCCTTTGCCAGAACAGCCAGGCTTTGCTCTTTTACACCCCTGTTCACTCTGCCAGATTTTACGTACTCATCTTGCAGTAATGATGCCAGTTTAATACTCTGATCACGGAAAGCGTTTTTCATTAAAGAAAATATGATATAACTTTCGGGATCATTAGGATCAAACCCTTCATAATTATCTTTATAATCTTTCTCTAATAAAATAGAAGCATTCTCTCTTATAGCAGCATCCTGTTCTCCAATTCTACCAAAACCAGATACCAGCGTTTCAGTTCCCCTTACCGCAGTACGGTTCTTTACATTGGTACCCATAGAGTTACAATGGATAGAAATAAAGATATCTGCCTTTTCTTTATTCGCTATGCCAATTCTGTCATATAATTTCACAAAAACATCCGTTTTTCTTGTATAAATCACTTTAACATCTGGCATTTTATCTTCAATAGCTTTGCCTAATTTGAGCGCAACTTCTAATGCAACATCTTTTTCTTTAGAGAATAAGCCTCTTGTAGCACCATCCTGGCCACCATGACCTGCATCAATTACAATTAGCTTTACCTTACTCTTAACATATTTAATACCTGTATTTGATGAGCTGTGTAAATGGCTGATTACCAGAGTAAAAACTAGAGAAATAATTAAAGCTCTAATAAACCTTTTTGATGTTGTAATTTTCATTAATTTTGGACGTTTTTTGTTAATCTTGCTTACAAAAATAATATTCATATCGAATTTTGAGATTTACTAATATAATTTTTACCTGTGTCTTTTTAATTATACACCTTTGTATTTCTACAAATGGGGTATATGCTCAACAGGCAGATACCATTTCTCTAAAATCAGATTCTACAATTATAGGAATTGATTCTCTTAAAACGGACTCAGTCGCCAAAAATTCTAATAAAAGCGGTATAAATGATAAAATTGTTGCAACAGCAGAGGATTCTACCTTATACGATGCAAAAAATAACATCATCTATTTGTATGGGAAAGCTAAAGTTGTTTATGGAGATAAAGAAGTTGATGCAGGTTTTATAAGATTAGATCAAAAGAATAATACCATCTTTGCAAAAGGAACGGTGGATTCTTTAGGACGCTTCTCGGGCTTGCCTATTTTCAAAGATCCTTCACAGGGTACATTAACAGCAGATTCTGTTTTTTACAATTTTAAAACTTCAAAAGGAAACATATACCAGGTTCATACCGAACAGGAGGGTGGATTTATTAGTGGTGGGAAAATAAAAAAGCAGGCTAACGAAGAGATTCACATGAAAGGGGTAGTGTATTCTACATGTGATTTACCGTATCCACATCAGCATTTTGGTATACATATTACTAAAGGTATTGCTACAGACAATCAAATCATCACAGGTCCGGCTTATTTGTCTATAGAAGATGTGCCTATTCCTATTGTTTTACCTTTTGGGTTTTTTCCTAAACCCAACAAACGGGCTTCGGGTATTATCTTTCCTCAGATAGGAGAGGATGCCACTTTGGGTTTCTTTTTAAGAGATTTTGGATACTATATTGGTTTAAATGATTACTGGGACATGACCCTTAAAGGAGGTATTTATTCTAAAGGATCATACGAAACAAACTTGGCCAGCAGGTATACCAAAAGATACAAATACACTGGTAATTTGTTCTTTTCTTATGCATCAAGAAAATACGGCGTAGAAGGTACACCAGAATACGAGCATCCTAATAAAGATTTTAATATCCGCTGGTCCCATTCCCAAAATGCTAATGCAAGGCCAGGAACTAACTTTAGTGCTTCTGTTAATGCCGGTACTTCCAGCTATTATAGAAATAATGCAAATGGTATTCAGGATTTTAGCCAGATTAGCCAGAATAATTTGAACTCCAGTATTTCTTATAGTAAGAATTGGGCAAATTCTCCATTTAACTTAAGTACAAGTTTAACACACAGCCAGGACTTAACCAGGAACACAGTATCTCTCGGACTGCCAAGTTTAAATTTCAGTATGTCCACCATCAACCCTTTTGATAGTAAAAATAGAGTGGGAGAACAAAAATGGTATCAAAGGATTGCTGTAGGTTATAACTTAAGAGCCGATAACCAACTAAATGCGGTAGACTCATTGTTATTTAAAAAGGAAACTTTAGGCAAAATAAGAAGTGGTATAGAGCATTCTATTCCTGTTTCCATGTCTTCCAAAATATTTAAATACTTCCAGTTTAGCCAAAGTGTAAACTATAACGAGAAGTGGTATTTTCAAACTATTAGAAAAAGATACCTGTTAGCCCCTTCACCATCCGGTTCTAAAGATTCAACTACAATAGATACCTTACAAGGTTTCAGAAGATCGAGTGAATATAGCGTTAGCGGTGGGCTTTCTACTAAAATATATGGTATGGTCAATTTCAGAAAGGGGAAATTGATGGCCATCAGGCATGTGATTACGCCAAACGTTGGATTTTCTTACCGTCCGGATTTTGGACAAAGCAAATATGGTTATTACGAAGACATCCAGGCAGACCAGTCAGGAAGAATGACCAGGTATTCTATTTTTGAAAATAGTTTATACGGCGGACCAGGACAAGGCCGTTCTGCGGCTATTAATTTCGGCGTAGATAATAACATCGAAATGAAAGTAAGGAGTACCAAAGACACCACAGATGGCGGAATCAAAAAGATTCCTATCCTGCAGGGTTTGTCTTTAAATGGTTCTTATAATTTTGTTGCAGATAGTTTTAAACTATCGCAGCTATCTTTTAGCGGAAGAACATTTTTTACAGAGAAATTAGGCATTAACTTTAGCGGTACCCTTAACCCCTATGTTTTGGAAAGAACGGTAGTAAACGGGAACTTACAGGTGAGAGAGATAGATAGGTATACCTGGGAGAATGGAAGATTGCCACGCCTAACCAATTTCTCATTCTCTTTTGATTATAGCCTAAATTCTACCTCTTTAGGGAAGAATAATAAAACAAATAATCCTCCCAATCCTAATAATAACAGCGATTTATTTAATCGGGTAAATGCACAGCAATCAGAACAGTTGCAGCAAATCAGCCGTAATGCGAATGCTTTCGTGGATTTTAACATCCCATGGAACTTTAGTTTTTATTACAACTTCAACTATTCTAACAATGGGTTGGGCAGTGATATTGTACAAACTTTAAATGCTAACGGCGATTTTAGTTTAACTCCAAAATGGAAGGTTCAGTTTACATCTGGTTACGACTTTAGGCAACAAAAAATCAGCGCAACTTCTTTTTCTATTTACAGAGATTTGCATTGCTGGGATTTATCTATAAACTGGAGCCCTTTCGGGGCATATAAATATTACGGTGTGAATTTAAGGGTGAAATCTTCAATCCTTCAGGATCTTAAACTAAGCAAACGCAGCGGTTACCAACAATTCTAAAATTATGCAGGCAGAAATTATCACCATAGGTGATGAAATACTCATAGGTCAGATCATAGATTCTAATTCTGCCTGGATGGCTCAGGAATTAAACAGGATAGGAGTAAGGGTAAAACAAATTACCTCTGTTTCTGATGATAGGGCGCATATTATGGAAGCACTTTCCAATGCAGAGCAAAGAGCAGATATCATTTTAATTACTGGAGGCCTTGGCCCAACCAAAGATGATATTACTAAAAAGACGCTGGCAGATTATTATGGAAGCCGGGAAATGATTATTCATCAGCCCACTTTGGATATTGTCAGTGCTTTTTTTCTGAAGCGTAATCTTCCTTTAACAGAATTAAACAGACTACAGGCTTTGGTTCCTGATAATTGTGAAGTGATTTTAAATGAGAATGGTACTGCGCCTTGTATGCTGTTTAGAAAAGACAGAAAACTTGTTTTTTCGATGCCGGGTGTGCCTTTCGAAATGAAATATTTGATGGTAAGCAAAGTGCTTCCCTTAATTAGCAGAGAGTTTAGCCTACCCACCATTTACCACAAAACCATTTTAACATCTGGAATAGGCGAATCTTTTTTGGCCGAGAAGATAGAAGGGATAGAGAATGCTTTGCCTGCTTATATCAAGCTGGCCTATCTTCCAAAGTTAGGAACCGTAAGGTTGAGGTTAAGCACTGCTATAGATGCTACTCCTGAAATTATAGAGGAAGTAGACCTTTATGCTGATAAAATTAAAGAATGTATTGCTGAATTTTGGGTTGCCGATACTGATATACCCTTAGAAAAGGCAATTCTTAATCTTATGGAGGGCCAAAAGCTTACTTTATCCGTTGCAGAAAGCTGTACCGGAGGTTATATTTCCCATCTTCTTACTCAACACCCGGGCTCTTCTAAAGTATTTGCCGGTGGCGGAATAGTTTATACCAATAAATTAAAAAGTAGTGTATTAGGTGTAAGCGAACATACATTAAAAAACTTTGGAGCAGTAAGCGAAGAAACCGTTAAGGAAATGGTAAATGGCGCCATCGTAAATTTTAATACAGACTATGCCATTGCAGTTAGCGGAGTGGCTGGCCCCGACGGTGGAACGGCAGAAAAACCTGTTGGAACTGTTTGGATTGCAGTAGCAAACAAACAAAAAACAGTGGCTAAAAAATTCAATTTTAATAACAAAAGGCTTCAAAATATAGAAAGATCTGCAATAGCCGCCCTAAATCTTCTGTTAAGATTAATTAAAGAGCAGCATTCATAATTAATCTATATTGTTATTTTTGTTAAAACGAACACAAAATTATGGCTCAGTACGAATTAATATTGCCTAAAATGGGAGAGAGTGTTGCAGAAGCAACTATTATTAAGTGGGAGAAAAATCCAGGTGATGATATTGATGCAGATGATATTGTACTTGAAGTTGCCACAGATAAAGTTGATTCTGAAGTGCCTTCTCCTGTAAAAGGGAAAATGATTAAGCATTTATTTAATGATGGAGAGATTGCCCAGGTTGGTGATGTAATAGCTATTATAGAAACAGAAGGTACAGAAACTGTACAGGAAACAAAACCTGAAGAAGTGATTCAGCCGGAAGAAAAATTGCAGGATGAACTTAGCCAAATTCCTTTTATACCGGAAGAAATCGTTACAAATTCCGGGGATGATTCAGCTAAAGATGCTCTTAAATTTTATTCTCCATTAGTAAAAAGCATTGCACAGGAAGAAGGTATAGATTTTAAGGAACTTGATAAAATATCAGGAACAGGCATTGAAGGACGGGTAACAAAAAGCGATTTACTGGAATATATCCAAAATAAAAGTAAATCTTCAGATATAGCATCCACTGATCCTTTAAAAGAAGACAAAAGAGAATCCAGCTCTGGTTACATGGAAGAGCCTATTGCTGTAGAGCAAGCCTCCTATACCTCACCGGTTTCTACCGGAAGTGCTGTTGGAGGTGGTGATGAAATTATAGAAATGGACAGAATGAGGAAAATGATTGCAGATCATATGATCCATAGCAAGCAAATCTCTGCCCATGTTTGTTCTTTTGTAGAAGCTGATGTCACTAATTTAGTGCAATGGCGAAATAAGGTAAAGAACGCTTTTGAAAAAAGAGAACAGGAAAAAATCACATTTACTCCCATTTTTATCGAAGCGGTAGCAAAAGCAATTAAAGATTTGCCAATGATTAATATTTCTGTGAATGGTACACAAATCATCAAAAAGAAAGATATTAATATTGGAATGGCCGCAGCCCTGCCAAACGGTAATCTGATTGTGCCGGTAATTAAAAATGCCGATCAGTTAAATATGGTTGGGCTCACTAAATCTGTTAATGATTTAGCTGCCAGGGCGAGGATAAACAAATTAAAGCCGGATGAAATTCAGGGCGGTACTTTTACCATTACCAATATTGGTGGTTTTGGTAACATTATGGGAACTCCAATCATCAACCAGCCACAAGTAGCTATTTTAGCTGTGGGGGTGATCAAGAAAAAACCTGCGGTGATAGAAACAGAGCATGGCGACATGATAGGAATCAGGCACATGATGTACCTTTCCCTTTCGTATGACCATAGGGTGGTAGATGGTGCATTAGGCGGAATGTTTGTTAAAAAGGTTGCCGATTATTTAGAGCAATGGGATATAAACAGAGAGATTTAGTTAAAAACAAGAAAAGCGAGTCCACAGGTTCGCTTTTCTTGTTTTTGACTAGCTTATAAAGCTACAGCATTCCCGGTATGTGCTATAAATGCACCATCCAGTAAAATGATGTCAGCTTTGGCAATTACTTCACTTAAAGGAAGTGTACCAATCACATAATGGTAATCTTTCGAAATATAGTTCTCGGTAATATCCAGGAAATTTATTTTTTCTAATAAATCAGCAGAATTAAACCTTAAATACACTTCTATTACTTCTTCATTGTTTAAAACGAGGCCTGTGCTTTGTTTTGCCTTCTTATATTCGTATTTATAGTCATAACGCAAGGCGGAAATATCAGAGAAAACTGCCGCACCTGTAGGATGTCCGCCTGCACCTTTTCCAAAGAAAAATTGCTGGTCTGCGAATGCAGCCTGTACACTTACGCCATTGTATTCGTTTTCTACGTTGTAAAGAAAATCTTCTGGCTTCACTAGTTTAGGAAGTACATAAATATTTACGAGAGAGTCGCCCTGCTTCTTAGCTACAGGAATCAATTTTATTTTTTGTCCCTTTTCTTTTGCGTATTGAACGTCGCGAGTACTTAAATTCTGGATCCCAATGTTAAACACATCATCAGGGTTGGCAAAAATCCCGTAAGCATGGGCAGCAGCAATCACCACCTTATATTTGGCATCATAACCTCCAACATCCAGGGTGGGGTCTGTTTCCGCAAAACCTAAATCCTGAGCTTTTTTAAGCGCAACATCATAAGTTTGTCCTTCATTAAATACCTTAGAAAGAATATAGTTGGAAGAACCATTAAAAATTCCGCTTACTGCATATAGAAATTCATTATCATAATATTCTTCTAAGTTCCTGATGATTGGAATACTTCCGCAAACTGCCCCTTCGTATAGCAGAGAGGTGCCATGCTGATGTTGCAGCTCCACCAATTCTTCCAGGTGTAAAGCAATCATTTTTTTATTTGCAGAAACTACATTTTTACCTCTTTTCAATGCTTCTGTAACTATATCATAAGCGGCATCAGCATCGTTAATCAGCTCAATAACAGTATTGATTTCCGGATCGTTTAGTATTTCCCAACGGTCTGTAGTAAACAGTTGCGCTGGTAATGTTCTTGATTTTGTAGCGTCTTTGATCGCTATTTTTTTGAATTCAAGATTTAAATTTTTTGATAGTGAGATATCATACAATCCCTGTCCAACCACACCAAAACCAAATAAACCTATTTGTAGTTTCTTACTCATTTATGTAATATGAATTTGTTTCAGCCTGCAAAGCTGAATTTGTAAAAGATAAGTGTTAAAAATAATCCCTTATCATGATGAACGATAAGGGATTAAGCTTAGTTAGATGCCCGCAAAAGCTTGTTCAAAATCTGCTTTGATATCATCTATATGCTCTATACCCACAGAAACACGAAGAAGGGAAGGAGTAACCCCCGCTTTTATTTGCTCTGCATCACTTAGCTGTTGATGGGTAGTAGCAGACGGTTGGATAATTAACGTTTTGGCATCGCCTAAATTTGCTACGTGGCTGGTTAATTTCAATCCATCCACAAATTTTATCGCATTTTCTTTCTCTCCGTTAATTTCAAAAGACAACATTCCACCAAAACCATTTTTTAAATACTTTTTAGCAAGCGCATGGTATGGAGAAGATTCGAGGCCTGGGTAGTTAACAGATTTTACTTTCGGATGAGCTTCCAGCCATTTTGCCAATTCTAAAGCATTATCCACGTGTCTTTGTACTCTTAAAGAAAGTGTCTCCAAACCCTGGATCAATAAGAAAGAATTAAAAGGAGAAATTGCAGGACCGAAATCTCTTAAACCTTCAACCCTGGCTCTAATGGTAAACTGGATATTCCCAAAAGGACCATCAACGCCAAATACACTGGAGAAGACCAGCCCGTGGTAACCTTCTGAAGGTTCAGAAAATTGTGGGAATTTGCCATTACCCCAGTTATAATTTCCACCATCTACAATTACCCCACCAATACTGGTACCATGTCCGCCAATCCATTTAGTTGCAGATTCTACTACGATGTTTGCGCCATGCTCTAAAGGTCTGAAAAGGAAACCACCCGCACCAAAAGTATTATCAACAATTACCGGAAGATCATGCTTTTTGGCAACTGCAGCAATTTTTTCAAAATCAGGAATGTTAAACGCAGGGTTGCCGATGGTTTCTAAATAAATTGCTTTTGTATTATCGTCAATTAACGCTTCAAAAGATTCAGCAGATTCATCTTCAACAAAACGGGTTTCTATACCCAGCCTTTTAAACTGTACTTTAAATTGGTTGTAAGTACCCCCGTATAAGAATCTCGAAGACACAAAGTTGTCTCCCGCCTGTAATATATTATTTAAAGCGATAAACTGTGCAGCCTGACCAGATGCAACGGCTAAAGCGGCAACTCCACCTTCCAATGCAGCAATTCTTTGCTCAAAAACATCAGTAGTAGGGTTCATTATTCTGGTGTAAATATTTCCAAACTCTTTTAACGCAAACAGGTTAGCGCCATGTTCAGAATTATTAAAAACATAAGAAGTGGTTTGGTATATAGGAACAGCTCTTGATCCTGTTGTAGGATCTGCTTGTTGGCCGGCATGTAATTGTAAGGTTTCGAATTTTAAATTTTGTGTAGACATTTTAAATATAATTTAATTGATGAAAATTTGATTAATTAAAGGATTGCCCGATATATTCTAAATATATGACAATTAATAATGTTGGGTGTATGGAATAGATATGCTGTAATCAGCACATACAATTTAACATGCAACAACAGTGGGCAAACAGAAAGTTCGGGTTTCTTAATTCACTTGCTTTCTTTTTATAGAAAGTAACCTGATGTAGAGGATGATTTACTTTTTCCATGTCTTTTATAATTTATATTTCCCTTTACGGGCAGGAATTGGCACCTTCTCATGAGAGGTTGCCAGTGGGTCTGTGAGCCTGATCTCTTACCACTTCTTTATAAATCAAGACCTGTTTGAAGAGGAATTGATCTTGGTCTTTTCAACCAATAATGGTACAAATATGCAGGATTTATAATGAAACTACAAAATTTAATTTTATAAAACATT
>JAZQRF010000178.1:0-9458 GCA_045629485.1 Pelobium sp.
TTACGAAGTACCGAATGTATCTGGTACCAGAAATTAGGAGCAGCCTATATCGAAAAAAGTTTTAGATATGCCCATGAAGCTGATCCGGACGCATTGCTATTTTATAATGATTACGGACATGAGTTTGGGCCAACCAAAAGAACAGCGATTATCAATTTGGTTAATGATTTAAAAACCAGAGGTGTTCCTATTCATGGTGTAGGCATACAAATGCATACCCGCTACACACAATCTGATCAAAATCTTGCAGCAGCAATAAATACTGCAGCAGCTACCGGACTAAAAGTGCATATCGCAGAATTGGATATAGAAATGAATTCTAATAATAATTTGGATTTAACTTTTTCTGCCGGTTTAGCGGCACAACAGAAAGCTAAATACGAGTTTATCGTTAAAACCTACAATGCGATTCCTAAAAACCAGCAATTTGGGATCACCACATGGAATGTGGGAGATGCTGACACTTGGATAAGAGGACAGTATAACCGCCCCGACTGGCCATTACCTTTTGATGATAACTATAACCGTAAGCCAGCCTATCAAGGCATTTTAGACGGAGTGAAATAAAAGAATCAGGATGAAAAAAACGATATTCTTATTGATAGGTGTGCTTACATTAGCTTATTCAGCCTTTGCACAATTTACATCTGATAATATAGCTGTGTACAGATATGGAGACGGATCTTCTTTGGTTAACGGGGGAAGAGTACCTGTTTTTATCGATGAATATAACCCGGTGACCGGAGAAAAAGTGCGTACCATTTCGGTATCAAGAACAGCCAGCGGTGCAAATTATGGTATAGAAGGTTTAGGATTAACTGGAGGCGGGGCTTATGAAAACGAGGGTTTTCCGGTACTTTCCAGAGATGGTGAAACATTGTCTATAATTGGTTATAACCCTACACAGAGCGGACAGTTTGTGGTTGGTACAATTAATCCTGCAGGGGATGTGAGCGCCACTACCTTAGTAGTTGATGACATAGGAACACCCCGCTCGGCAGTAGTAAACGGGACGGCTGTTTATTTTAACGGGTATCAAAACGGAGTGAGGTATAAAACCTTAGGTACAACTACAGCCTCCACACGGGTATCGGTAGGACAAAATGCTCCCAGGGTTTTAACCATTGCGGAAACAATCTTAAACAATGTAACAGCCAATAAAATTTTTGCTCCTAATGCAACTGCCGAGCTTCCCAGCTCTAATTTGCCAACTGCATCGGTTACATTTGCCACGGCACCTAATTTCCCGGGATCGGCAAGACCTGTAGGTGTACATCAGGCGGTTGCTATTGCCGCTTATGGCAGAACTCTTATTTATTTGATTGATGACAATGCAGGAGCTCCAAAAATTAGAAAATACCGTTCAAACGGGGGGGGCAGTGATTGGCTGGCCTTAGGAAGTATAGATGTTCCTGTAACAACCAAAAGTCTTACCGCAAAATTTGACGGGACTGGGGTGAGGCTATATTTTATCACTTTAGGGACTCCCGGTAATCAGAATTCGAATTTATACACTATAAAAGATGATTTTACGGATGCTAATGATGATATCAAAAATCTTTCAGGAGCTCCGGTAACTATTGCTACGGCTACAGTCAACACTTCATTTCGGGGTGTAACGTTAGTTCCGGGTTCACTTAAAGCACCATCATCACTTAGCGCAGCAATCATTTCTAGCAACGAAGTAGCATTAAGCTGGACGGATAATTCCCTTACCGAAACAGGTTTCGAGGTAGAGCGTTCTATTGACGGTCTTAATTATCTCCCATTAGCAACAGTTGCACAAAACATTACCAATTACACCGATAATACAGTAGCAATTGCTACCTCCTATTATTACAGGGTGAGAGCTATAGAAGGTAGTGGGCACAGTATTTATTTAAATCCGGCAAGTGTTACAACAGGTTCTGGTATGATTACCGGGATAAACTTTAGTGAACCAATTATTTATGAGAATCAGCCGGTTGGTACTGTTACCGGAGAGTTTTCTGTGTTGCCTGCTGGTATGCAAGACATCACTTATACCCTGGCAGCAGGTACAGACGACAGCGATAATGCTAAGTTTGAAATAGTTGGAGACCAGCTGCAAAATAAAGTCATACTGGATTTTGAAACAAAACAGCAGTATCAGATCAGAGTAAAAGCTACTTCTCCATCAAATTTCAGCTATGAAGAAACTTTTCAGATTACAATACGCGATGTAAATGAAGCACCCACGATAGCAGCGGTGGGTGAGCAGAATAGCTGTGTTGGAATGGAAGAGAAAACAATTGCAATCAGCGGTATAACTGCCGGGCCGGAAAGCGGACAAATAATAACGGCCAATATATCTTCTGATAATCCACAGCTTTTTGAATCACTATCGCTGAATTTATTAGCGGGGGGAAATGGAGAGATCACCTACAGATTAAACAGTGCAAATGCAGGAAGTGTAAATATATCTCTGGTAATTAATGATAACGGAGGCACTGCCAATGGAGGTATAGATACATATTCCGAAACATTTAAATTAAATATTAATGAATTTCCAACAGCAACTATCACTTCTGATAAAGGAACCGAGGTAGATAAAGGGATATTGGTAAAACTAACGGCAAATGGCGGGGCAACTTATCAGTGGGAAAATGCCGAAGGCATTATTGGAGCGACCAATACCGCAGAGCTTACTGTTAGGCCAGTGCAAACCACTACTTATAGGGTTACTGCTATCAATGCCGGAGGCTGTAGCTCTACCCAGGAAATCACAATTGTGGTAAAGGATAATTACGATCTCGTAGTCGCGGGAAACCTATTATCACCAAACGGAGATGGTTTAAATGATGTGTGGAAAATAGAGAATATTGATCTATACCCTAATAATGAAGTTAAAGTTTTCGATAAGAGCGGCCGAATAATTTTTAGCAAACAAGGCTACAATAACGATTGGGATGGTCGTATTGCCGGTTCTTCTTTAAATGAAGATACTTATTTCTATCTCATAGATTTTGGTCCGGGTCTTCCAAAGAAAAAGGGCTTTATCACCATGTTAAATAATTAAGCGACAAATCAAATGAAAGAATTATATAAATATTATGTATCGCTCCTTTTTATCAGTATATCATTTATACAGGATGCATCGGCCCAGCTTAATCCCTTAGGAAGCATGTATTACCAGAACCAATACATGGGAAATCCAGCATTTGCAGGAATAGAAGAAGGCTTAAATGCTAACCTTGCTTATAGAAAACAGTTTACCGGAATTCCAGGATCACCGGTTACCCAATCTGTTACAGGAGATTATGGTTTTAGTAACAGAACTGCTGTTGGTTTAAACCTGAATTTTTCTAAAAGCGGTTTAATCAATTATACCCGAGCCATGGCAACCTATGCCTATCATTTACCGCTTAATGAAGACAACAAACTGCACTTTGGCCTTTCGATAGGTTTTATGCGGGAACATATCAATAGCAGGGACATCAGCGGAGACAACTTTGACCCGGTGACTACCAGGTTTAACGATAGAGGCAACCAATTAGACGGAGATTTTGGAATGGCATTTACAGGAAAGAAATTGACTGTACAGGGGGCAATTATTAATCTTAACAACTATCTGGAGACCGATCCTAATTTTGTGAGCGGAGTAAACTATGCTACTTTTTTTTCAGCCATTGCTTATAAAATAGCTATCAATAACCAATTTACAGCAGAGCCTAAGTTAGCCTATCGTGGCATCAAAGGATTGGATGATGTGATAGATGCCGGCATCAACTTAACTTATCAGGAAAGATTCAGTATTTACAGCCTATACCATACTACCAAGAGTGCCACTTTCGGCTTTGGTTTGGAATATAATGATGCCATAACTTTTACAGGAATGTATACTACCAATACTTCAGAAATGCGTGGTTATGCTAATGGCGATTTCGAAGTGGGATTGAACTTTAAGATCAATAAGAAGAAAAACTAATTATAAACATAATGAAAAAAAAACTACTATTTGCGCTTTTCATGGCGGCAGGATGCGCTGCGTTTGCCCAATTTACACCGGGGAATTTAGCGGTTTACCGATATGGTAATGGTGCCGAAGCTTTAACTAATGGGGTACGGGTTCCTGCTTTTGTGGATGAGTATACAACAACCGGAGTAAAGGTTAGGACAATTGCAATACCGCAAACTGCAGACGGAAATGGAAATTATGGTTTAGAGGGATTAGGCTTAACCTCCGCTGGAACATTTGAAGCTGAAGGCTTTCCTGTTCTATCCAGAGAAGGCTTTACACTTTCTATCATTGGACACAATCCGGCACAAGCTGGTGAATTTGTAATAGGTACATTGAATGCAGCCGGGACATGGACCTCAAATACTACAGTGTCTGCCGCTGATGACATTGGTGCTCCCCGTTCTGCAGTAGTAGATGGTGTGTCTGTATATTTTAACGGCTACCAGAATGGAGTGAGATATAAAGCATGGGGAACAAATACCGCTTCAACGAGAGTTTCGCAAGATCAGAATGCACCAAGAGTTTTAACCATTGGAGAAACTAGCTATGGAACAACAACTGCCAATAAGATATTTGCTCCGACTGGTACAGCCTCTATTCCACAAGCAAACCTTCCAACTACACAAGTAATATTTTCTATCGATAAAAATTCTACTCCTGTTGTGCCTAGTATACCTGGTTCCGCCCTTTTAAAAAGCGCACATCAGGTAATCGTATTTAAAACAGCTGCCGACAGAACCTTAATATATGTACTGGATGATGGTTACAATCCAGCTACAGAATCTTACGCGCCACCGGTAATTAAAAAATACCGTTCCAATAGTGGTGGTAACGATTGGGTTGCATTTGGAAGTATCACGGTTCCTCCTAATTCAAAAAGTTTAACAGGAACTTATGATTCAGCAACCGGGGTAAAACTTTATTTTACAACTTATGGAAAAAATGGCGTATCTGATTCAAAACTTTATGTGATTGATAATCCTTTTACAGTTTCAACTGAGCCCAATCCTACTGCAAATCTTTCAGGAACGCCAACTTTACTTGCCACCGCCCCACCCAACACCACCTTCCGCGGTGTAACCATGGCGCCAGTGGCAAACCCTTTACCGGTTACCTTAACTTCTTTTGACGCCAAAGAATCTCAAAACACGATTAAGCTTAATTGGTCTACATCATCAGAGAAGAACAGTTCACATTTTGATATTCTTAAATCTTTTGACGGTAATGAATTTCAGAAAATAGGAGAAGTAGAAGCCGCAGGCGATTCAGATACCAATAAAGATTATTCTTTTATTGATGAAAACCCATTCCCTGGAGTGAACTATTATAAGCTTCAACAATTTGATAGGAATGGAACAGCTACTTTTTACGGACCAAAACAGGTGACTTCAAAAGTAGAGAGAACGGATTTTAGTATTTATGCTTCTGCTTCCAAAGCTACGGCAGACCTGTTTGTATATTCGACAATCAAGCAAAAAGGAAAAATTAGTATCCTAAGTATAGGAGGGCAAGTTTTGCATGAAGAAAGCCTTTCTCTCGAAAAAGGATATTCAAAAATTACATTACCTGTAAGCTTTATAAAAACAGGAGTTCAGGTTGCGGTTTTAAATGCGCAATCAGAAACAATCACCAAAAAGTTTATTTGGCAACAATAAAACTTACATCACACACCTGCACTTTTGGGGAGAAAAGTGCAGGTGTTTTTCGTCATTTAAGCTGTAGCATTTAATTAACCAATCAATTATAAACCAATGAAAAATTTAACGATTTACACACTAGCCATGTGCTGCGCATTAACAGCATGTGAAACAGAAAAAGCGGATGACTTGGTAATGTCTGCAAAAGGAAATCATAAAAAGGCAGAAGCAACAACTTTAGTAAGTACGATTTTGCAGGAAGTAAATGCCAATGTAATGGTGGGCGCAGCGGTAAACTCCAACAGGTTTACTAATACGGTCTATACAAACTTGGCAAAACTACATTACAACAGTATTACTGCAGAAAACGATATGAAAATGAATAGCCTAAACCCTTCTAAATACGTCTGGGATTTTGGTGTTCTGGGAAATGGAATCGAAGAAAAGAATGAAAAAGTCCCCAATCTTGCAAAAGACCATGGGGCTAAAAGAATACACGGGCATGCATTGGTTTGGCATCGGGCCTTACCAAATTGGGTAAAAGCTATTGAAACAAATACCCCTGTTGCACAACGAGCCGACACTTTAGATGCGGTGATGAAAAGGCATATTTTTAAAACAGTATCCTTTTACAGTAATAATTATAAGGCAGGAAGCCCGCTGTTGCCATTGTTAACTTCATGGGACGTAGTTAACGAAGCTTATTATGATGATGGAACCTTAAGGGGAAATGCGAATTTGGTTAATGGAGAAGACATAGGCAGTATTTGGAAAAGATATATGGGCGAGCCTTATATCGAGAAAGCTTTTAGATATGCGAGACAGGCCGCAAGAGCAAATCAAAACTGGAAGCTAAAGCTGTTTTATAACGATTATGGACATGAGTATTCTTCAGCAAAGCTAAATGCCATCTATAATAAAGTGATGGCCTTAAAGCCACTTCGTGAGGGCGGTGATCCTATCATTAATGGTGTGGGCTTACAAATGCATATCAGGTGGAATACGCCTTTGGCAAATGTGCAGGCTGCTATACAGAAAATGAAAGATACAGGATTGCTGGTTCATATTGCAGAACTGGATATTTCCTTGCTATCTCCGTCAGAAACATCGGTACCAGCAGCAGAGTTGACAAACAGGAGGAATTTGCAAAAGACCCTGTACTATAATGTAGCAAGAGTTTACCAGGAAATTGTACCTGTTAGCCAGCGCTGGGGAATTACGCTGTGGAATATTGGTGATTCGGATTCGGCATGGGGAACAAGCGCAGAAGCAACCCTATTTAATACTTCGTATGCAGTAAAACAAAATTTTTGGAATTTCAGGGATGGGCTTAACCTGAATGTGATCCCATAAATAAAATAATAGAATTAGCCTAAATCAATTGATAATAAAATAGAAACCAAAAGAAAAAAAGCGAGATGATTAACAGGCAATTCAGCATTTTAATTTTACTTTTTAGCTTAAGCATTACAGCGATAGCACAACAAAAAACAATCGAGCAGCGTGTAGACAGCTTGCTTAAAATCATGACCTTACAGGAAAAAATTGGTCAGCTAAACCAATATTCCGGCAGGCAGCTTACCGGCCCCGAGAATAAAGTGAAAACAAATTTACAAAGCGATATCAAAAGCGGATGGGTAGGTTCCATGCTCAATGTAAAAGGCGTAAAAGATACTCGTGAAATACAAGCTTTGGCCATGGAGTCGAGATTGAAGATTCCGTTGCTATTTAGTTTGGACGTGATCCATGGTTATAAGACAACATTTCCTGTCCCATTAGCAGAAGCCGCAAGTTGGGATCTGGATGCCATCAAGCGCTCTGCACATATTGCGGCGAAAGAATCCGCTGCATCCGGGATTCACTGGACCTTCGCCCCCATGGTTGATATCAGCCGTGATCCCCGCTGGGGAAGAGTAATGGAAGGTGCCGGAGAAGATACTTATCTGGGATCTCTGATTGCGACAGCAAGAGTGAAAGGCCTTCAGGGCGATAAGCTGGGCGGTATAGACGCCATTATGGCCTGTGCCAAGCATTTCGCGGCCTACGGAGCTTCTATTGCGGGCAGAGATTATAACGCAGTAGACGTGAGCGACCATCAATTATGGGAGACTTACCTTCCTCCGTTCAAAGCGGCTGCGGATGCAGGCGTGGCAACATTTATGAATTCTTTTAATACCATTAACGGTATCCCTGCCACAGGAAATAAATACCTGCAAAGAGATATTTTAAAGGAGAAATGGAATTTTAAAGGTTTTATTGTGAGCGACTGGGGATCTATAGGAGAGATGGTTCCCTGGGGATATGCTAAAGATGATGCAGAAGCAGCAGAAAAAGCAATGAATGCGGGTAGTGATATGGATATGGAAAGCAGGGCATACAAATCCTATCTCCAGCGTTTGGTAAGACTTGGAAAGGTTGAAGAGACGCTGATAGACGATGCTGTGAGAAGAATTCTTTATAAAAAATTCGAGCTAGGTTTATTTGATGATCCCTATAAATTTTCTGATTTTAAAAGGGAAGAGAAGGTTTTAAATGATGCGAGCCATAAAACTGCTGCAAGAGATATCGCTAAAAAATCAATCGTTTTACTAAAAAATGAAGCACAGACTTTACCTCTTATTAAGGCAAAAACCAAATTGGCTTTAATAGGTCCGTTGGTAAAGTCTAAAAGAGATATGAATGGCAGCTGGATTGTAAATACCGATACTACCCAAATTGTCAGCATGTATGATGGTATAAGAGCCAAACTGGGTAAAAAATCCGAAGTTTTATATGCTTATGGCTGTGATGTAAATAGTGAAAGTCAGCAAGGCTTTGATGAAGCTATGGCAGTTGCAAAGCAATCTGATATGGTGGTGATGGCTCTAGGAGAAACCTGGGATATGAGTGGCGAAGCAAAATCCAAAACCAATATTCATATCACTGGGCAGCAGGAAGCCTTATTTAATGCGGTAAAAGCCCAGGGGAAACCTGTAGTGGTGGTTTTAATGGCCGGCCGTCCCATTATTTTTAATGAAATAGTAGCAAAAGCAGATGCCATTATCTATGCCTGGTGGCTGGGCGATGAAGCAGGAAATGCCATTGCGGATGTACTTTATGGCGATTATAATCCGTCTGGAAAGTTGCCGGTAACTTTTCCACGAAATGAAGGGCAAATCCCACTTTCCTATAATTATTATAGTACAGGCAGGCCTATAAAAAATCCTAATAATATTGTTTATAAATCTGCTTATATAGATTCGCCAAATACGCCGTTGTATGCATTTGGTTATGGATTGAGTTATACTACATTTACATATTCGGACCTGGTTTTGAGTAAAGATACGATTAAGGCTTCTGACGCTATTCTAGTAAGTTTAAAATTAACCAATACTGGTAAGGTGGCTGGCGAAGAAGTAGTGCAACTCTATTTAAAAGATGAAGTTGCCTCTGTGGTAAGGCCTGTTAAGGAGCTGAAAGATTTTCAAAAAGTGTTTTTAAAAGTGGGCGAGACTAAAACAATTACCTTTACTTTAGATAAAGAAAAATTGTCTTTTTTTAATAGTAAACTGGAATGGGTTGGAGAGCCTGGAGATTTCGAGTTGATGATTGGAACTTCTTCTGACAACATTCTGTTACAAAAGAAATTCACATTAGATTAAGTGATCATTCAAAACAAGAGCTTTTCAGATTTCTGAAAGGCTCTTGTTATTTGGAATGAAACTGTCTTAACAAGAAATTTTTCCTACCCTGTTTCCATGTCTTCCACCTTCAAAAGGTGTCGCTAAAAAAGCGTCTACTATTGCTTTAGCTTCTTCTTCAGAAATGAATCTTTCTGGTAAGCATAAGATATTTGCGTTGTT
>JAZQRF010000179.1:0-3244 GCA_045629485.1 Pelobium sp.
CACCAGAGATATTGTAGATCTGTATGCAATCAGACGGGTATACCCAATTACTGGTTTTAATATGTTAATTGATGCTTATTTCGCAGGATTAAACGCTACCAAACCTCTTGATATTAAAGGATTCATTTACAACTATGCCCAAGAAAAATATGGTTTTAACCAGCAGCAGGCTGTAACTTTTTGGGACGCTTTAAAAGCTGCTCCGTATGAAATTACCCAGGGAAAAATCAGTAAGCCATCGGTAAGCATAGAAAAACTATTGGATAGCGCCAAAACCGCTACCCGGATTTTAAAAGAGCTTAAACCTTCGAAGAATAAAAATGAATTTGAGCATTACGTTCTCATGGCTGAAATAAGAGAACAATACCTTACTTACCAGTCACTGGAGATTAAAGCCAATTCACCTTCATTTAAAGAAGAAGAAATTCCAGGTATTTTAAAACAATTGAAAGCCTTAAACACTGCAAAGCTTGATAAAAAATTCATAAAACTTAATAAAAATGCATTTCACAGAGCCGAGCTCGAGCAGGAGAATAATCTGAGGAACAGCAAAATAAATTTATTATATCAGCGGCTATCAAGAGACAAAAACAGTATTAAATAATGATGAAATTTATAATTACCAGCTTTTGTATTTTACTGTTTGGGATTAATGTAGCATTGGGTCAGCAAACTGCAAATGATTTAGCGCCATTAAGCATCAGCTGGCAACCTTTAGAGAATAATTATTTAGGTAAAGAGCAGGCACTATCCGTTTTAGAGATAAAAAATAATGGAAGCACTGCCATTCCTGCAAAAGGGTGGAAATTGTACTTCAACTTTGTAAGAGTTTTTACACCTAAATCGGAAAATCAACAATTAAAGGCGGAGCATGTAAATGGAGATTTGTTTTACTTCAGCCCTGCGGAGAATTTTAAAGGATTGAAGCCTGGAGAAAGCATTCGTTATGAAATGATTTCTAAATCCTGGTTAGTAAATGTTTCGGACGCACCTCAAGGGTTTTACCTGGTTTGGGATAACAAAAAAATAGAGCCACTAGAAAAAGTAGCTATTCTGAAACCCGTAAACGACAGGAAATTTTTTAGAGTTGGAGGAGACAGAGAGACATCATCAGAAATAATTTTCAATCAAAATGAAATGATTGAAGATATTCCTGAGGCAGCGCTAACCAAAATTTTCCCTACCCCGTCTTACTATGAAGAAAATAACGGAGCATTTACTATTAACGCGAAAACAACAATCGCTTTTGATTCTGCATTTGAAAAGGAAGCCCAATTGCTAAAATCAGATCTGGCGGTTTTATTGGGTGAAAGTCTGAAGACCGTTAATTCTTTAAAGACTTCTAAAAATAGCATCAGTATCCAAAAGGATACCTCGCCTAGTGAAGCTTACCAATTAAATATAACCTCAAAAGGTATAATTATTAAAGCAGGAACAGCAAGGGGTGTATTCTATGGAATACAATCATTAAAAACATTAATCAGTCCGGAAGTTTATGCAAGTAAAAAAAATAAAATAATTTTAGTAAAAGCGGTAACAGTAAGGGATAATCCCAGGTTTGGCTATAGAGCGGTGATGTTGGATGTGGCCAGAAACTTCCAGCCCAAAGCTCAGATTATGAAAATGCTGGACTTAATGGCTTTGTATAAGCTCAATACTTTGCATTTTCATTTAAATGATGATGAAGGCTGGCGCCTGGAGATTCCGGCATTACCAGAACTGACCGCAGTGAGCAGTAAAAGAGGCCATCTTTTTGAAGGTGACAATACTTCTCTTCCTCCGTCTTATGGATCAGGTCCTTTTAAGGATAAATCTTCCGGGAGTGGTTACTATACTAAAAGTAACTTTATAGAGATCCTGCGCTATGCAGCAGAAAGACACATCATGGTAATTCCAGAAATTGAAACTCCTGGCCATGCAAGATCTGCTATAAAGGCTATGGATGCCCGCTACCAAAGATTAATGAAAGAGGGGAAGAAAGAGGAAGCAGAAAAATATCTTTTACATGATTTTAACGATCAATCAATTTACCGTTCTGTTCAAAAATGGAATGATAATGTGATGGATGTTTCCATGCCGTCTGTGTACAATTTTTTAGAAGTGGTAAGTGATGAAGTAATTGCCATATACAAAGAGGCAGGCGTTACGCTTAATACGATTCATTTTGGAGGCGACGAGGTTCCAAATGGAGTTTGGGAGCAATCTCCTGCTTTCGATAGATTAAAAACAACAAACTTAACGATCAAAACAACAGAGGATTTGTGGGATTATTTTTTCAATAAAATTTATGTAATGCTCGATAAAAAAGGGCTATACCTTTCGGGATGGGAAGAAGTTGCTTTACGTAAGCTTACTGTAGATGGAAAGAAAAAATGGGTGCCGAATGAAGATTTCACCAATAGAAACATTCGTGTTAATGTATGGAATAATCTTTTAGGAAATGAAGATCTGGCTTACCGTTTAGCGAATTCAGGTTATAAAGTGATTCTTTCTTTTGTAAGCAATTCATATTTCGATATGGCTTATTACAAAAAATTTGAAGAGCCTGGTTTTTACTGGGGAGGATTTACCGATCTCGATAAAACTTTTGGTTTTATTCCATTTGATTACCTGAAAAATCAACAGAAAAATTACCTGGGAAGACAACTGAGCCAAAAGGTTTTAACCGGAGCGGAGAAACTTTCAGCTTACGGAAAAACCAATATTGATGGAATACAGGGCTTGCTTTGGTCAGAAACAGTTAAAGATACAGCCCAAATGGAATACCTGGTGCTGCCAAGATTACTGGCACTTGCAGAACGGGCATGGAGTAAAAGTCCGGAGTGGGCAGAAGAAACCGACTCCGTAAAAGCACATCATTTATACACCCGGGCTTTATCCGAGTTCTTTAACCTTACCGGGAAAAGAGAATTAAAGCGTTTAGATGATTATGCCGGCGGATTCAATTACCGAATTCCTTCACCGGGATTGAAACAAATAGCAGATAGTGTTAGTGCCAATAGTCAGCTGCCAGGTTTTTCTATCCGATATACAACAGATGGAACTATACCAACGATGAAAAGCCCATTGTATCAGCATCCGCTTACAGCTAATGAAAACCTATTATTTAGGTCTTTTAATAGTAAAGGAAGAGGAAGCTCAATTTCAAAAATCGACAAATGAACAGTATGAAACAAAAAGAGCAGACCGTACTGGCGACATCTTTAAGTAAAAAAGACGCAACTATATCTATCATGATCATAGG
>JAZQRF010000180.1:0-2479 GCA_045629485.1 Pelobium sp.
CGCATAACAAATAGTTAGGCGTAATTATTTGCTATATCGTTAAGAGATTTTATCTTCCTCGTGTTTTTCTGGTGGAAGATCAGTTTTGATCAGTTCATCTATATATTCGGCTTTATCTTTCTGGTTACGTTTAAATAACCATAAAATAAGCATAACCATAACGGCTATAGTGAATGCCACCCACCCATAATGTATGTTCATTTTGTGTAGCTTTTATGCTATTTAAAGATAAGCATAAGGTGTTAATTAACATACACCTAAATGTTAAAAAATGCACAGGCTAATCTGACTTATTTAAACCAGGGTGTTAAATTTTGAGTTGACATGCTCCTTTGCTTTCTTTTGAAAGGCAATGAGAAATGCACACCCTGATAAATTGGTTTTTGCAGATTTGAAAACTGCAGATGCTGGTGAATTAGAAGCTGATATTGCTTTTAAAGCAGGCGCAGATTTAGTAACTGTTTTAAGTACAGCAGGCAATGCAACAATCATTGGCGCGGTAAAAGCAGCACCTTATTCGTCTATATCTTCAAAGATTAATCCGTCTCTGTTTTTTTTGATTTTTCTGTAAGTAGGAGCATATCCTTTACCTTGAGGCTCGAATATCTATTTGTTGTGCAGTTGCAACTTAAATAATCAGTTATTAAAATATTCACCATGTAAAGATTAATGTTTAGTAACATATGAATCATTAATTTTATTGCTAAATCTTATTCGATTAATATCAAGGTATATCAATCTTTGTTAACCGACGTTAAAGCTAAAATTCGTCATGCTCAGATTAGGGCTGTCCTTTCTGTAAATGCAGAAATGATTAAGCTTTACTGGGATATCGGTAGAATTATTAACGATCTTCAAAAGGAACAAGGTTGGGTAGCAACAGTTACTACGCGTTTAGCCAAAGATATCAGAAATGAATTGCCAGAAATTAAAGGTTTTTCTGAAAGAAACCTGAAGTTTATGGTCCAATTTTATAAGGCTTATAGTTTGGATGTTCTAATTGGGAAACAGCCTGTTTCCCAAATTCCATGGGGGCATAATATCTTACTATTGCAAAAGCTTAAAGATAAAATATAAGGTTTTGGTATGTAGAAAAAACCTTGTTAAATGGTTGGAGTAGAGATATTCTTGCATTAATGATATAAAGCGATCTACATCATCGACAAGGAGAATCAATTAACAATTTTTCTAAAACGTTATCAGACCCCCAATCAGATTTTGTGAGAGAAACTTGTAAAGATCCATACATTTTTGACTTTATAACACTTACTCAACCTTTTACTGAAAGAGAGTTAATAAAGCATGTAGAAAAGTTCCTTTTAGAATTTGGTGCTGGCTTTGCATTTGTTGGACGACAATATAAATTAGTAGTTAGTGACCAGGATTTTTATTTAGACTTACTATTTTACCATCTTAAAATGAGATGTTTTATTGTTAGTGAATTGAAAAGAGGTGACTTTAAGCCGGAATATGCTGGGAAAATGAATTTTTATTGTTCAGCAGTAGATGATTTAATCAAATATCCAGAGAATAAACCAACTATTGGCTTGATACTATGCCAGACAAATGATAAGGTGAAGGCAGAATATGCACTTAGGGATATGAATAAGCCTATCGGTATTTCAGAATTTGAATTAACACGCTCATTGCCTAAAAATCTTCGATCTAGCTTACCTACAATTGAAGAAATAGAAAATGAATTAAAGAAAAAAGAAGATTGAATGAATGGTCCTCTACTTAAGAGACTTATAAAATAGTGTATATAAGTTCTCAACTATTTTAAAATTAGTCGCAAATAATAATACATATACAGCAAAAAACAGCACTGAAAAGAGTTAACTTTTAAGGATGTTCGCCTAGCCTAAAGCTATTAAACACCTTATAGTTTACATAGCGTTCAGAAGGCGTTGGTAGGGCCTTCGTAGGGCCTTCCTATATCGATTGATATCTGAAGGCCATGTTAATGCCCTCTGAATACCTGCTCACCGATTAGGTACATATTACTTGTAGTTAAGGTGACTTAAACAGAAAGATCCCGTACCAATCATTATGATAGTGGATCTTTTTGTTTGCTGTATTTGTAGGCTTCATCTGGATGATTCCGATAAAAACATCGTTTTTTAATGAAAAACCCGTAAAATTGCATCCATATTCAATCAACTGATAACACGATGATGAGTTCTTTTGAGATTTTACTTGGAATTGCCTTAGTGGCCATGGTTTATTTATACACCCGTAAGCCTAAAAAATTAGCCCCCCGGCAGATTTCTGATGCTGATGTCATTGCCGGAAGTATTTTAACGGAAGAACAGCAGCATTCATTGGAGCCGGCAACTATTCTAGAAATCTTGAAAAAAGGAAATCAGGATTTTGTAAATGGAACACTGACAGTTAGAAATAACTCTGAAAGAATGCGTCAGTCCTCTTTGGGTCAATATCCTTTAGCCGTGGTTTTATCATGCCTGGATTCCAGAGTTCC
>JAZQRF010000181.1:0-2065 GCA_045629485.1 Pelobium sp.
ACCGTATGTGACAACCACTATGCAGTTATGCTAGCGGCTTTAATAAAATCTATTGAAGTTAATCATACCAGCGACAGTCATATTGAATTATTTATTGTAGACGATCATATCGACAAAAACAACAAATTAAAAATTGTCAACGGGCATACCAGCGCTAGAATCACACTCAATTGGTTACCCATTGAACAGGTTATTCCAAAGAACCTGGATTTACCTTTCGACACTTCCACTTTCCCTTTAAATGTTTACATCCGGATCTTAATTTCTCACTTTATCCCTGACTATTGCAAAAGGGCTATTTACCTGGATGTGGATATGATTGTAAGAAAAGACCTTCTGCCATTATGGGAAACGAATATACATGATAAAATAATTGCAGGCGTAGTTGACCGGTCAGAGAAAGTGAGTAGCTCCTGGGGAGGGATACCAAATTATAAAGAATTAGGCTTAAACCCGGAAAGCAAGTATTTTAACAGCGGCCTGCTGATTATTGATGTGGCTAAATGGCGGGGTACAGATTTATCTGCAAAGATTCTGGCTTGTATCGCCTACAATAAAAAACATGCAGTTTTCCCAGATCAATACGGATTAAATGTGGTTTTTGCAGATCAATGGCATGAGCTTCATCCCACATGGAATACGATTGCTGAATCTAAGGACATTGATCCTTCGATTATTCATTTTATCGGAATAAAGCCTATCTACCAGAACTTCCAGAACAACGAGTTTTATAAAAATGATTTTTTTAACTATTTGAATATGACCGCCTGGAAAGGCTATAAACCTACTGCTGGTTATAATCAGTTTCTTAATAAGTTATCTAAGAAGCTTCAAAAACTGGTAAAAAGCATGGTAAAAATATAATATGGGCTATCAATTTAAAGACGTATCGCTACTGATCACCCACTATAACCGTAGTGAGTCGCTAGAAAATTTGTTAAATGCTTTTAAATCGCTTAATTGCTCATTTGAAGAAATTGTTGTTTCTGATGATGGAAGTAAAGAAATTCATTTAAGCAAAATTAAGGACCTAAAAGAGAGATTTGATTTAAAATTAGTTACGTCAGTACAAAACCGGGGACTAGGACATAATCTTAACAAAGGCCAGGCGGCAGTAACCTGCGGACTGACACTCTATATTCAGGAAGATTTTATCCCAACAGCAAAGTTTCCGGGAGAATTTGAAAAAGCCTTAGCCATCTTCAATGCGCAAAAGGACCTCGATATTATTCGATTCTATGCTTATATAAGATATCCTTATTTAGTAGAATATAAGGATGGATATTCTTTAATGCTTTTTAAACCCTGGTATACCGACTATCAAAAGATTTACTATTATAGTGATCATCCACATTTGAGAAGAAGCAGTTTCAACCAGAAATTCGGCAATTATGCAGAAGGCATAAAAGGTGATCGTACAGAGTACCAAATGTGTCTTTCTTTCATTCAAAAGCAGGGAAAAGGATTGTTCTATAATGATTACCAATCGTTATTTGAACAGAAGAACTCTGAAACAGAGCCGAGCACCATGACCAGAACTAACCTCACGCAAAGTCGGAATCCTTTCATTTCCGCCTTAAGATATGTTTATCGGCAAGCGAAATACAATTATGATATTAATTTCTATAAGGTACACCATTAACAGATTTAGCTAGACATGTTTAAAAAAATAATCAATAAAATACTAAGTCTTGTGGTGAGGTTACGTTACGGGAAGCTTCCAACTAATTTGTTTTACTATTATCGCGACACTTATTATTGTCAATTGGTACAACTGAAATATCTTATAAAAGATTACGGGATAAAAAGGAAGTATAAGTCGTTATACTTTCATGGAGAGTTTGCACCAGAACTGCAATTCGCTTTACCATTTGCTTATTGGCACTATAAAAATGGGACGCTTAAAAGTACGCATGCTTCTAAACTGACCAAAGAACTGTATTTCTTTTCGCCACATCATGAAGAAATATTCACGGAAAGGAACAATGAAGGCAATTACAATTATGAAATGCCCAGGATCCTTTATAGCCAGAATTATGACATGAAAAAGTGGACACCAGTCCCG